>JBJEBS010000120.1:0-23086 GCA_051870275.1 Candidatus Cryptobacteroides sp. | reverse complement strand
CATTATCCACATAAATACTTCTCTTGAAGCATTTTATCACCAGATATCCATAGGTCTTTCCCGTGTACATGGCCTTGATGAAAGCCATCTTGCCGCCCCGCTTTGTCCAGTCCTTGTCTCCCCTGATTACACTCTTATTCTTCTTCTCCTTAATCAATTTATAGAAGATCATATCTGAGCCGGTCTTCTCGGCGCATTCAGCAAGCTCCTGGGCTGCAGTAAGCTCCAGCCAATCATCCGAATCCACGAAGAGAATATAGTCTCCGCTGGCCTTGGAAAGGCCAGCCTTTCGAGCTGCCGGAAGGCCGGCATTCTCCTGCTCCACTATAATAGTCTTGGACTTAAGATGGGAATACTCTTTCTCCAACAGAGTACGAAGAATAGTCATGGAAGCATCAGGCGATCCGTCATTCACGAAAATGAGCTCCACATTTTCGTAAGTCTGTTCGAAAAGTGAACGGGCACATTGTTCAATGTATGCCTCTACCTTATATATTGGTACTATTATGGATATCTTCAACATCACTCAGAGTTCGTATTTGGATTTCTGAGGAAAACGAACTTCAAAAGCCTTCAGGATGGCTTCACGCATAGATAAATAGTGAGCATCAGATAGATGTACATCGTTAATGCAGCAGAAATTACGGTCCGGATTTGAAATGAATTTACTCAATTTCCCCTTGCTGGCAACAGCTACGGAGAAATGCTTGTTCGAAATTCTCCTTTCGTCCACCTTTCCATAATAATATAGATAGTCCAGATAGATGTACTGGGTATAATTGGATGCAAGCCTGGTGCGGCTTATAGCCTGCCGTATCTGGCTCTCCATCTTGGAATACAAGGCCTGATTGGCCGATTTCAACATAGGAGAACAAATGTGCTGAGGACGCACAAACAGCGAAGAGCCCTTGATGTTCAAAGCCTTACGGACGAGGGCATCGGAATTGGCACATATATTCCTGTACATGTTCGACCTGAGCAGATGGGTGGAAAAGCCTATGCGGATGCGACCTTCCTCCGGAAAGAAATCGCTTTCCTTCGATGGCAGCATAGGAAACATATCATCGTTAAAATACAGAAATCGCTCTCCAAGTCCAGGGATACAGTGCAGAAAAGATTCTATGGTATTACTATTGAAGGTCGGAAGAAATTCTGCAGGGATAAAATCTCTGTGATAAACCACCTTTACAGCATCCTTATTCAGCCACTGTGGAACCTGGCTCTCTCCGGCTAAAACCAAAAATACATTTTCTACGAAAGGCAGGTTCTGCTCTATACCCCTTAGGAGATAGGGCAAAGTGCCCCAGTCGCGAAACCTCTTGGTCATCGCAGGGATATCGGTATATTCGGCATAATCGGCGAGCCACTCGGGGTCCAAGCCGTTAACGTATGTGATCACTATGTCCATAGACCTGCGAAGATAAGCATTTTTTTACGATTGCAACTAATCTCCCTCAATTTGCATCTATAAAAAGGTAAATGGTTAAGTTATGAAGAAGACAGCTTTGATTATTAGCGCCATTCTGTGTCTTGGTGCCTGCAGTTCATTCGATTCAGCCTACGATATGATAATGGGAGATGCGACAGCCCCCGAAGGGCCTTCTTCAGATGGAGGCAGCGAAGGCGAAAGTGGAGGTGGAGGTCAGAACAACGATAACAGCAGAATCCTAACAGCAGGAGAATGGAACGATCTGGAGAATTGGGATTTCTGGGCCGGACTTATGGAAAAGGAAGAATTCAGAACATATACCCAGAACTGGGGATTCAATACCGAAGGCCGAATCGCAGTCAAGCTCAGTACTCCTGAAGGCAAGCCGGCTGTAGGATGCAAGGTCGAGCTTTACAGAGGGGACAAGCTCCTGTGGGAAAGCAAAAGCGATAATCAAGGACAGGCCAATCTCTGGCCTTCACTTTACGAGCTTAAAACTGATGTCTCAGAGCTCTCGTTATATATAGAGGGAGTAAAACAAGAAGGAGAATTGGCCATCAGCTATCTCCAGGACAAGACTGTGAAATTGAATGAGTTCTCGGTTAAAAGCAGTTCCACTCTTGAACAGAGCATAGATGTAGCCTTCCTGGTAGATGCTACCGGCTCGATGGCAGACGAGATAGATTTCCTCAAATCAGATCTGGTGAATATCCTGCAGAGATCTGCTTCCTTTGACCAGAACATCAGCATCAGGAGTGCTGCCCTGTTCTACAGAGATAAAGGCGATGCCTACGTCTGCAAACAGCAGGATTTCAAACTGGACCCTAACGAGACTGCCGAATATGTCAAGAAACAGAGCGCGGACGGCGGCGGAGACTATGAAGAAGCAGTTCACACAGCCCTTGAGAACGGACTTCAGGAATTGAGCTGGAATTCGAAAGCCATCTCCCGCATAGCTTTCCTTATTCTGGATGCTCCCGCACATAACGAACAGGAAGTATATGAAAGCCTGCACAAGAGCATAGAAGCCTATTCAAGAGCTGGTATCAGCATAATTCCTCTGGCAGCCAGCGGAGCTAACAAAAATACAGAATTCATGCTCAGGCTTTTCGCCATCGCCACCGGCGGCACCTACACTTTCCTTACTGATGACAGCGGAGTGGGTGAATCCCACATAGAAGCCAGCGTGGGCGAATATGAAGTGGAATTACTGAACGAACTTCTGGTTAGGCTCATCACGGAAAGAATGAAAATTTAAGAAAAAATTTGCATTCACAATTTTTTCCTATATCTTTGCAGTGTGTTAGTAAACTAATACACTGTTTTTGTTTTACTTTATCTTGAAATACTTCCCTGTTCAGGAGATGCTTTAGCATCGACGAGCTTCTATTCCAGAGGAAGAGAATTTAGGAGAAGGGTCAGATAAACATAAAGAAATGTGAGTGGAGTTAAAAGTTAAGCGTATGATAAAAATTAACGATTTAGGGTTCAGCTACGGCCAGGTTCGAGTGCTGGACAACATTACACTCTCCCTTGAAAACGGAAAGATATACGGGCTTCTGGGAGAGAACGGAGTGGGCAAGACCACTCTCCTTACCCTGCTCTGCGGACTAAAGAAAGCCCAGAGCGGAAGCATAGAAATCGATGGACATAATCCCTTCAAAAGGGAAAGCAGTTTTCTCTCGGAGGTCTATTATCTAAGTGACGAGTGCAGTCCTATTAATATGAAGGCCAGGGTTTACGCAGAAAACTACGGGAAATTCTGGGAGAAATTCGAATTGGCCAAGTTCAAAGAAATCCTGGAACTGCTGGAAGTTAATCCTGAGCAGGAAATGCACAAGATGTCGCTGGGGCAGTTGAAAAAAGTCTATATCAGTTTCGCACTGGCCACCAATACCCGCTATCTCTTTATGGATGAACCGACTAACGGACTGGATATCCCTTCCAAGGCTCAGTTCCGCAAGGCTGTGACCAGATACACCTCGGATGAGACCTGCATAGTGATCTCCACCCATCAGGCCAGGGACCTGGAGAATATCATTGACCCTATCATCATCCTGGACAAAAGAGATGTTCTGCTGAATGCCTCACTGCAGGAGATATCCTCCAAACTTTTCTTCGAATACGGCTCCGAGCCTCTGGAGAATGCCCTGTACAGCGAGATGATTCCTGGAGGAAACATTCAGGTAAGCTTAAATACCAGCGGAGAAGAGAGCAAGGTAAATATCGAGGCTCTTTTCAACACTGTCCACAAACACAAAGACCTTATCAAAAGCATATTTAACAAGTAAAAGCTATGATCAATTCAGATATTTTTTCTTTCAGGAGAGCCTGCAAGTATTTCGTTTCAGATTTGAAGACCTGCTGGTCCAACTACGGACTCAGCTTTATAAGCATCTGCTGCATAACTCCTTTGGCCCTATATATCTTAGGTGTGCTAAGTGGCCTTATCTTTACCCAGGGATGGGGTGGACCTGGGATTGCCATCAGAACCTTTGTCTTTGCCGTAGCTTTTGTCATCCTCAGCATCTCCCTTCCTACCAGATGTTATGGAAGAATTACGAAAAAGAGTTTCGGCTCTTTCTATATCAGCCTTCCAGCTTCGAATCTGGAGAAATTTCTCAGCATGATAATCATCTGCGTGGTAGTCAGTCCACTGCTCGGGATAGGGGCATACCTGGCTATAGACGGATTTATCTGTCTGATAGACAAGAGCTGCGGGGAGAGCATCTTCCATCTAATTTCCAACGCCTACGAAAGCGTGACTACAGTCCTGCTGCCGAAGATTACTGAACTGGAAGCCGATTCAGAGATGGCAGCTTCCTTTATGAATGCAGCCAGACAACTCTGCAACCCTCTGCTGTATCTGGATGATTTCGCCGGATGCATACTGCCTTTCCTTTTGGGTGCACTCTGCTTCAAGAAGAACAAGGTAGTGAAGACCATACTTTGCCTGATGGGAGTCTCAATTATACTTTCATTCGCTTTCGCCCCACTGACGAACAATCTGGATAGTTTCAATGCCAGCTTCTTCACTTCCCTCGGAGACAACATCGCCCTGATCGATACCATCAGCGACAGCGTGGTCAATATCGCTTTACTTGTAGCTATATATTTCAGAATCAAAACTATACAGCATTAATTATTATTTTAAGTTTCGCAAGTGCGAAACCACCTATATTTAGAATAAGGGTCATATAAATAGAGAAATGTGCGTGAGATAAAGTTTCGCAAGCAGCACAAATCTCTTAATATTAAATAATTAGTTACTTGCGAAACTTGAGTTAATATGGAATTTAATAACAACAAGGCCATCTTCCTGCAGATCTGCGACTCCATCTACGAGCGTATCCTGAAAGGGAATCTATGCGCCGACCAGCGAATCCCCTCAGTAAGGGAGTACGGTGCAGAGATAGGGGTTAACCCTAATACCGTGATGAGAGCCTACGAAAAATTGACTGAAGAAGGGGTCATATATAACAAACGGGGTATAGGCTACTTTATCTGTCCAGATGCACGCCAGATAGTGCTGGACAAGGAGAGAGAGTACTTCCTGGAAAAAGAACTGCCCCTTATAAAGCAAAAAATGACTTTGCTGGGAATAGACTTCGATGTATTAAAGAATTTTTCCTAAATTGGTGAAATTTTTCGAACGATGTCCACAGTTTTAAGTGTACTCTATATAATACTTATCGCTACTATCTTCTATGTGATACTGAAAGAGCGAAGGGAGCCTACGGAGACATTGGCCTGGATTCTCATCACTCTTTTGGTACCCATAGTGGGAGTCATAGCCTACTTCCTCTTCGGTCGCAGTTACCGCAAGAGCAAGCAGTTCAGCTATGACGACGACACCATGAACAATCAGATAATGAAGCTCTGTGAGATGCAGCTCAATGAAATGGGAAAGGAAGAGTATTCCGAGCTCAAGCACAAGAACTTTGTTACCCTGATGTTAAACAACGGCATGGCAGCCCTCAGCATCAGGAACAGACTGAAAATTCTGAACAACGGTTACGAGTGCTTTCCTGCCCTCTTCACGGATCTGCAGAAGGCACAGGACTTCATTCATATAGAGATATTTGGCATAGAAAGCGGAGAGCTGTTTGAAAAACTCCTGTCGATTCTAAGTGATAGGGTACAGGCTGGCGTGGAAGTCAGAGTAATATTCGACTGTGTGGGAAGCAGAGCCCTGAAAAGCAGGGATGTAAAAAGAATGCACAAGGCCGGAATCAAAGCCTACAGCTATATGCCCATCTGGATGCCTGTCTTCGCTAACAAATTCAATTACAGGAACCACCGCAAGATCATAGTGATAGACGGAAAAGTGGGCTATACCGGAGGGATGAACATCGCCGACAGGTATCTTAAAGGAACGAAGAGAGGAATATGGAGAGACACCCAGATAAGGCTGGAAGGGACATCTGTAAGCCTTCTGAATTCGGTGTTCGTCAATGACTGGTCCTTCGTATCCAACGGAGAATTGCTCTATGATGACAGGTATTTTCCACCAGTGAGTTTGGATGACATCCTACCTATGCAGATCGCCATCTCCGGACCAGACTCCCCTCACGCCAGCATAATGCAGGCCTATTTTGCCGCTATAGGAAATGCCAAGAATTACATCTATATCTCCACCCCATACCTGCTGCCGAACCAGGCCATAGTGACGGCCCTGCAGGTAGCTGCTCTCAGCGGAGTGGACGTGCGTATCCTCATTCCTGTGCGCGGGGATAACATTCTGGTAGCCTGGGCCGGCTACTCCTACATCGACAGCCTGCTGGATGCCGGAGTATCCGTATATCTTTACAAAAAAGGCTTCAACCATTCCAAGTTCTTCGTCATCGATGACGAAATGTGTTCCATAGGTTCGGCCAACTTGGACTATCGCAGCTTCGATACCGATTTCGAAGTCCAGGCCATGATCTACGACAGGGACACTTCCATAGAGTTGAAATCCTATTTCTTCAAGGATCTGGAAGACAGCGAACTGATCACCTCGGAAAACTGGGAAAAGAGACCGAGGTCCAGCAAAATAATGGAGCCTATAGCCAGATTGTTCGGTTTTTTGTTCTAAATGTAAAGCAAATCTTGCCAGTGACAAGTTTCGCTTGGTTGACGGCTTAGGGCTTAAGCTATATTATTGTACGGTTAATTCCGTGCAATAATATGACAGACACACAAATAAGCATTAATGTAGCCAAAGCCAGAGAAGCCATGCATCTGACTCAGGAAGAGATGGCCAATGTCCTCGGCATCTCAAGACAAGCCTATGGCAATCTCGAAAGAGGTAAAACCTCATTGTTCAACAAGCAGTTACCTAGAATCGCAGAGGTCTGCGGCATTCGCCTGGACAAACTCTGTATGGGTTATGATACTGATATCAACCCTCAGGTACTTCAGGAAGAGTTAAAAGAAAAGACTCAGCAGCTCGAATACTCCGAAAGGGAAAGGGAAAAGATGCAGGTCAAGATGGAAGGCATGGAACAAATGCTACATAGCCAGCAGGAACACATCGACAGCCTGAAAAGCCTCACCAATATCCTGAACTACCACTTGGGGAACAGAGAGGAATAAAGATGCTGAGATAGCACTTGTTCTGCACGGGCGCTCTCTCCCGTGCAGTGGGAGAATTGTGCCTATCCGAAAAGAAGGGAGCAGAGTATGGTGGAAAAGGTAAGCGTCAGGCCCACCAGGCTCTCGTATGGAATCAGGCGAAGTCGTTCCTTAAAAGGCATGGAGACACTTCCTGAAGTGGCATGGAAGAAGGATCCGTGAGGAAGATGATCCAGAACCGTGGCTCCGGAATTGGTCAGAGCTGCACCCCATATTCCCGCAAGACCGGTGGCAGATATGGCATCGGCAAAGGAAGCTGATGCTATAGTGGCTCCGGCAGTAGTGGAAGCAGTGGCTGCAGACATCAGAATAGCAGAAAGTGGAGCCATCAGGGTACCGCTCACATTCCAGGTTGTCAGCCAGCCTATAATCACATCCTTCATATCCGAGGCGGTAATGACCCCCGCGATAGTTCCAGTTCCTATCAAGAGAATAGCCACAGGAGCCATCTTAGAAAGGCCATAATCCAGACTCTGAGATAGCATCCGGATCTTGCCCGTAGCCAGAAGAGTTACGATTCCCCCGACAGGAAGGGCTATAAGAGGGTCTATCACTATGTTAAAAAGTGGTCTGAGAGCAAGAATCAGCACAGAGACTATAGGTCCGGCCATACTGGCCCAAAAAGAAGGCAGGGATTTGCTTTTATCTTCAGCGTAATTATCTTCGAGAACGCATTCATCTCCTCGGGAAGGCAGTAAAGGAATAATAAGAAATACAGTGACGAGAAGACCTACAAGTGCAGGAAGAAAATTGGCATACATAACGGAGACCAGAGGCGCATCGTAATTTTCAGCCGCGATGATAGTGTTCGGATTCGGGGAGATAATGTTACCGCATTTCCCGCCGCCGATAAGGGCAAGCAGCAGTTTTCCTCTGGATAGGTGCATACGGGAAGCAAGAGTCAGGGCTATGGGAGCGACAGTGATGACCGCAACATCCACAAATACGCCTACGGCACAGAGTATCATGGTGGCGAGGGCCAGAGCCAGGAAGACGCTGCGCGGCCCCATCCGCCTAACGATGGACTCCGAGATGGATTCGGCCGCGCCACTCTTGATCAATGCACCTGACAAAACCCCTGCAGCGATTATCCTAAGAACAGCCGGTGTGATGGACTTGACTCCATCGAACATATCCGTAACAGTCTGCACCACGGATGCCGAGCCGAGGATTCCACCCACAAGAGCCCCAAGTATAAGACTATAAACCGGAGATACTTTCTTTATTATCAATACTATGGCCAGGACAAGTCCCAACAGGGCCGCAAGACTGCTGCTAATCATATCATTTCCTTATCTTCTCCTTCGACAGTGATATTGTAGGATTGTTCCATAGCCGAGCGGTATTTCCTATACACTTTCAAGCACTCTTTTACAGAGTCTCCGGAAGGCTTTTCAGGATAAGTCTCGTGAGAATTTACCCAACTCCATTCCCAATCCTTTGATGCCTCGTCAAAGGCCTTCTGATCGAATTCATATCCGCCTTCAAGGGCTGCCTGTACGCTATCGAAGAATCTCTCCCATCTCGGGCGATAGAATCCGCTCATCATACCTGACCACTGGCGACATGCATAATCCCTTATCCTACAATCCCTGTTTCCCCACAAAGTTAAAAGATTTCTGGCATTTTTCTCACACAGATCCTTGTCTTCAGGACTATCTCCAAAACGTCTGGCATCCCCTATCCACCTTCCAAGCAGGAACTCTTCCCTGGTGGCGAGAATCTTCTCCATATCGTCAATCAGATTCAGGAAAGCCTTAGAGCATTTCTTAAACAGAGCCACATCCCCTGCTTTGTAAGCCTCTGCGACGCTTTGCTGCAGGATAGATGCATAATTGGCCAATACCTGACGGCTCACATCCACCAGGTCGTAACGGAAGCCGTCACTGTCCACATCCCTGGCACAGTCCACGAGCAGATCCCAGGCCTTGATCAGATCGGCAGAATCATAATGGATATTGGTATTTGTGGTACCTCCAGGATTCTTTGCGAAATTCGGACGCCCAGTGATGATGGATTCCTGCCCGCCATTGTTCACCGTATTCTCATAGGCACTTCGGAATATTATCTGCCAAGCCTTAAGGGCAGCATCATCTGGTCCAAGTGAACCATAACGTCTGCCCAGATAGGACTTCAGAAACTCATCTGTATCAATAGGCGTATCCCTCCAAACATTTTCCAACATCAGGGCATATACGGCTGGATTCTGCTCTATTCCCTCCATAGTCAGGCCAATTCCCACCATATTCGAAGCCTCTGGGTCCTGAAGAAGACGGGCTGGTTCAGAAGCCACAGTGCTGACATTACCAGAGAGGGTGATATTCTGCCCGAAATTATGCAGCATACACCATATCCAAGGCTTGCCGAAATATGAATTGGTCCTATTCCAGACAGGTGACCGCTCACTCCATAGATCCAAAATTATCATCCCCTCATCTGGAACACCTGAAAGCAAGGCTTCTATCTGAGGCAGGCCCCAGAAAGCCTTCTTATGATGGAAAAGCCAGCCCTGCATCACCCAAACGGCCTTCGGATCCACCTCCTTCATAGCCTGATATACCTGAGCGGACATTCCGCGAAGATAGTCGGCATCGTTTTGAGGAGGGAGATTCTCGTTAAAAGTATCGGCTGTATAAAGATGATCAGTTCCATAAAGAGCCGTCTGCTCCTCCAAGAACAACTTGCCTATGGTATTGAACATAGGCTCATCCGGCTGAAGAATGGTCACAGGTGCGAAATTCACCCAGGAAGTGGTTTTCACCTTGGCCTGAGGAAACTTCTCGCTGAAACTCGGAGGCACATGGCCTGTGAAGGCCGGCAGCACGGGGTGCATACCCAATGAGCGCTCGGCGTAGAGGATCTGTTTTTGAAGTTCTTCATGTTTTTTCATCAAATCGTCCGAGAGCGGACCTCCCCAACCATCCAGATTACCCATCCAGAACCAGTTAAAATAAGCCGGTCCGCTAAAGAAGGATTCCAGTTCCTCATCCGTAAAGCCCAAGGATTTATAAACCTTCTTCCAGACAGAATTCTGTCCAGTAACGGCAAGGGGCATATTAATACCGTTCATCGCCATAAAGTCTATCTCCTGCTGCCAACGCTCGAAGTCCCACCAGCTCATGGTATAGTTGAAGGTACAGTAGTTCAGGTAGTAGCGATATTTGTATGGAGACACTTTCTTTACCTTTCCCTCAGGAAGCGGCAGAGGGTCCGGAAGATTCTCCGAAGAACCACACCAGGTTCGCTGCCAATCACAATACTCCTCCAGATACTGCTTTAGAGCACTCGCGACGCTGACCCCGTTATTCCCTTCGAGAACTATCTTCTGCCCTTCGGCATAGTATGAATGCCAATCCTTCCCGTCCTCTTGCTCAGGCACTATCCTGACGGCGAAAGAAACGGCTGCCTGCTTTCCCACTACCCTATCTATCAAGGCTTTAGCAGCATAAGTCTGGTCCACACCATTAATCCAATTCTCCTCCCATTCGTCAAGACTGTCCCTATCTTCCGAAAAGAAAATCTGAATTCTCGGAATATAGTACTCCCTTATCAGACCTGACCAGAAACGGGCAGCATAATCCTCCTGCCAGCCTCCCCAAGTAGTGATAAGTCGCTTGGCATTAGCTTCATATCTGTCCGCCGTCTCAAGATCCGGAGCGCATCTACGGGCATAATCCACCCAGCGGTTCAGAGAATAATTCGGATGCGAGGCGAGCAAGCTATCCACTTCGTAAAGAAGTTCTACCGTCTTGTCCAATTCTTCACGTGAGCCTGTCTGCAGAGCCTTCTCGTAATGTCTGTCAGCCAATTCCCCAAGCCAGAGTGCCGAGAACTCAACGGCGTCATTCTTATAAAGCTGAGAATCCGAGCATTTATCGGCACAGCTAAGGAATAGATTCAAAGCTTTCTCGAAATCCTCGTTGATATCGTGCCGGCTGATTCTTCTCTTGTCCGGCACCACAGTCTGCCAAGTAAAACGAGGATAAGAATAAAGAGAAGAATAGACGCTCTTTCGGAGCAGGTCCCAGGCCTGGATCATCTCTTCTCCATTATAGCCATACCTCGCCAGGCAGTAATCCGATATCCATTCGTCCAGATCAATGGTCTCCTTGGTCCACGCCATGTCGGAGAGCAGTTCATACACCACTTCGTTATTCTCTATGCCTTCCGGAGCTATGCCGAAGCCCACGAGATTATCGGCCAATCCTTCTTCAAACACTGCACTGGCCCCTTCGGCGTACATCTGAAGCTCTCCTGTCGGAAGCACCTTTCCGCCGAAATTCGGCACATAACTGTATATCCATTGTTTCCCATGGAAAGCGTTCTGCACCCTCCAGGTCTGATCAGTATGCCAAACCCATTTCGGATAGTCGTTCCCAAGGTCTATAATTATCATCCTGTCATCCGGCACTTCCGAGAGCAGGGCTTTGAGAGATTCCGGATCCCAGAAATCGTGCTGATATCCGAAAGTCCAACCCTGGGTCACCCAAACCGCATCCGGATCACCGGCTTGTATGGAGGACCAGATGGCTTTACCGTACTCTGCGAGCAATCTGTGCTTGCCTTCCGTGTCCCCAGGCTCCACAGGCAGTTTCATCTCATTAAAACTGTCCGAAAGCCAATATTTGGCCTTGCCGAATTCCTTTTCCCACTCCTGAATAAAGAGTTTTCCTATCTCCTGGAAATAAGGAGAATCAGGGGAAAGGACGCAGGCGTTGTATTTGTCTTCAAAACCTCCCCAATGAAGCAGGGTGGCCTTAATCTCAGGATGTTTCTCCATAAAGGCTGGAGGCACAAAACCCGCAAAAGCGGGAGCCACCGGCTCCATACCCAATTCGTGTATCCTGTCAAGTATCTTATGCTGAAGTTCTATCTGGCTCTCGTGCCACTCGTCGGAGAGAGGCCCGTCATAGGAGTTCAGGTTACCCATCCTGTGCCAAGGCAGATGGGCAGGTCCAGTAAAGAAGGCATCGGCCTCCTCGGGGCTCAGCCCCAATTTAATCCACACTCTCTTGGCTATGGCTTCGCTCGCCACACTTGCAAGAGGCATGTTGAAACCATGCATAATCATCCAGTCCAACTCCTCACTCCATCTCTCCCAATCCCAGAACGGAGTAGTATAGCCGAAGGTGCAGACATTCAGGAAATAACGAAGTCTGTATGGCGAAGTCTTGCTCTCGGAATACTCCGGCCAAGTCTGAGGAATCTTTCCGTTTTCTCCACCCCAGGTCTGCATGCTGTGGCAAGAATATCGCCAGTACTTGTTGAAAGCATAACAGATAGCACTCTGGCTACTTCCCGATATGCACAGTTTACCCTTTTCTGCCTTGATTTCATAGCGATCACAACCATCGACAGGCTCAATATACTTGAAGCCGACATTTTTCAAAGGGCCCACAGTTCTCTCTATGGCCTCTCTGGCAGGAATAACAATTTCAGCCTCCTTGGAAGACTGACAAGACAAAAGAGCTAAAGAAGCGGCCAAAATGGCTGCAGCATGTTTCAACAAGTTCATTTTTTCTGAAATAAAAAAGGACCGGTCAGGCAATAATGCCCAGAACCGGTCCATACATTAACTACTTAAGAATCTCACACTGAGTCTTGACGGCAAAATATGCAGGCTTCATGAAGAAATCATAAGCTCCCTCAATATCAAGCACCTTCCACTCACCCTTGGTAGAATCCAAGGTGAAATAAGAAGAGTCGTCGAAAAGCTGAAGCACCTGAACAAGCCCATAGTAATAGGTAGATACTGCTGCCTCACCTTCACCTTCCTTCTTCTCACTGCGGATGATGATGTAGTCACCTGCGCGGAAGCCCTCGGTAGGAGCAGAACTAGCGGTCTGACCGGCATTGGTATAACGACGCAGATAAGTCTTTCCACCCAAGGCAGTAGGCTCCTCCTCTACTCCGAGAGTAGCGTTGTCGAAGTTCTCCTGAATCTGCTTCAAAGCCCAGAAGGTCTTGATCTGACCAAGATTGGTCTCGGTAGATTCACCAGCAGAAAGCCAGATACGGTCCACGAGCTTATACTTGGCCTCGTCATATTTCTCTCCAATCCAGCTTCCACATACAGGAATAAAAGTGAAGTCATAGTCGATGTTCTCATCAAGAATCTGCTGGCCGTTATAGTTCTGAATATCGCACTGGCGACCAGTAGTACCACCACCAAGGGAAGCCTTCCTACAGCCTGAGAACATATAACCTCTCTGACCTCCGATATAAGTCAGGGATCCGTCCTCCTTAGGTGCTGCGTCTGTCTTCTCAAGGCAGTTAAGCCAGCACATTGACGCATTCTGTCCACCTACTGCAAGCAGGTCATTCAGAGAAAGGATGTGCTCTACCTTGTCTCCTACTTTCACACCATGCATAGAGAAGAAAGACTTGGTATCTGAACCGGCACCGGTATTCTCTACAGGATAGGTAACAGGGTCGTTAACATTGTGAGGGACCTTGTTATCTGCATAGAGAACGACTGCGTCGTTAATCCAAGCAGTACCCTTAGGCTCTCCTGTAACGGTAACAGGAAGATAAGCAGGAACAGACTGCTGCTCACCGGCGAAAAGAATGAGCTCGATGTCAGTAGCCTCCTGAGAATCTGCGAAGAACTCAAGAGCGAGTTCCAGTCCTTCAGGAGCATAGGTCTGTACCTCACCCACTGCCTCATAAGTGGTCTCGTCCACTTTCTTCACAGCCTGAAGACTTGCCTTCTCAAGAGCAGCCTCAGTCACCACGGTAGCGGCTACTGTCACTGGCTCGCCATATACAAGGCTAAGGGAAGCCTCTGCGAACTCTACAGTAGCATCGAGAGGTTTAACAGTGTTGTCCTCTCCGGCGTTCTTGTTACAGCCCACCAATACCAGAGCTGCAAGCGAGAAAATAAACAATGTTTTTTTCATAATAAAAAGAATTTATGGGTTATTGAATAATGAATTATTTTATCTGATAACAAATTCCGACACTACAGGGAAATGATCTGAAAGCTTGACTTCAATACATACCCTGGTGGAAAGCAATTCCACCTGAGCTGCCGGCTTCGACCAGATATAATCTATCTTGGTCTGAGGCTTCATCGTACTGAAAGTCAGGTCATTGTCAGTCAAATTCTTCCAGTCCTTAGCTAAAAGCTGCATCTCCTTCGAATCCGGTTCCGCATTCATATCCCCGCAGAGGATAATCTGATTCTTTATGCCATTTAGATATTTATTGATAAATCGCACTTGCTCCTGACGCATTTGCGAAGACTTGACTTCCAGATGAGTACATACGAAAGTAACTACTGTCCCCGAAGGCAGTTCTATGTCAGCTATCAGCATACTCCTCTGCTCTGTCTTACCATCATTCGGAAGCAAAACCCTTTCGCTTCGAAGAATGGGATACCGGCTAAGAAGCCCTATGCCGTAATAGCCGCCGGCATAATCTATAGACTTGCCGTAAAGTCCGAACATCCCGCTCCAGTAGGCCAATTCATTTACGAACTTCACACCGTTCTGATGTGGTGCTCTGCTCCTTTGGGTATCCCAATCACATTCCTGCAAGGCCACTATGTCCGGCGTCTGAGAGGCGATATACTCCCCTATCTGCTGCATGGTGGCAAGTTCTCCGAAACGAAGATTATAGGACATGATCTTCAAAGTATCCTGTCCATCTGCCGCAAAAGTCAAAAAGGCGGCAGAGAAAAAAGCTACTATACCAACTATTAATCTTTTCATCATTACATCCATTTTTCGATATATATTCTGTAATATGGAAGGTTCACCCTCTTTCCCTCCTCAAAGCTTCGGCAGACATAGGAAGCAGGCAGCACCACGATCAGGTCCTTCTTCGTATCAGAGCTTTCTAATCTTCTCACTCTCAGAGACATGGACTCAAAATAAGCCTGCACCTGCGAGGCCGCCGAAGAAGGCACGGTTCCGACTATCATCATATCCGAAAGCAGCCTCAACTTCTTCTCCGTGAATATCTTCTGTGCTGTCTGTTCATCCTGTATATAGGCAGTAGCTATACACAACTGCTCGGTAAGAGTGATAGGAAGCTGTATGGTGCAACCGGAAAGGAATATCCCGTCCGAAGCCACTCCATCATAATCTGAGATAGGATAACGGGTCACCATTCCGCTGCCTTTTACTACGCCATCCTTAAAAGGTTCGCTCTGGGCAAAGTATGGGAAAGCGCCACAATTGTAAGCTATCTTAGTCATGGAATAATCTTTCCCTACCTGATAATCAGCCCTGTCAAAGATATAGACAAGGGAGAGTTTGCCGCTCTGAGCCTTGATATGCTCCGCAGCGACTCCGGCGTCTCTGGAGATGAAGAAATCCCCTTCATCCCCCAAAGTAGAAAAGAAATCGATAATAAAGACATTGGCCTCCTTAATCTGCTCAGGAGGGGCAGGGATGGATGGATCAGGGTCCGGTTTGTCTCCTTCAGAAGGCTTGTCCGAAGGGGTACAAGCCCAGAGAAGGCTTAGGGAAAGCAGAAGGATGATATGCTTGAAATGCTTGATAATCATGTCAATTGGCATTAAATACTACTTCAGCTAAGATAAAACAATGGTCGGAAAGCTCGGGGTAAGGCAGTATCTCATATCTGGTGTAAGACCACTGCTTCGGAAAGCCCATGATATAGTCCAGCTGGCGGTTAGGACCGGTGGATGGGATGGTGTTTCCCTGACCTGGAGCTATTTCCTGCCACTTGATTTTCGCATACTTGATAGGGTCGCTATCCGGAGTGGCGTTGAAATCCCCTATCAAAAGAGTCGGCGTCACAGTGTCCTCCGCGAAGATGGCGGTGTTAATCGAAGCGATGTGTTTGGTAGTCAAGTCTGCGGTCTCCAAAGACAAGTGAGTGGTGGCCACCCTTACTACTGAGCCTGAAGGCAGGAGTACATAGACCCAGCCGGAGGCCCTATCCTCACGGGTTCCCGAGGCTCTGAAGACTGTCTTTTCAGCCTTATAAAAAGGATATTTGCTAAGAATTGCCGTACCGAAACCTCCTCCCTGATAAGTGAAGGATTTGCAATAATACGGTATCATCCCGCAGGCTATGGCCACTTCGTTCAGCCAATCCCTGCCGCCATTGCGTATGGTTTTGTAATCTACTTCCTGCAGACAGACAAAATCGGGATCATACTGCTTTATAAGCTCAGCATAAGGCTGGGATTCATTTCCCGCGTAAGAAGCTCCCTCCTTGATATTCATAGACATAAGCCTTAAGGATATATCCTGGGCTGCCGATCTTGGCAGAAGACATATCAGGAAGAGGGCTGCCATTGTGTATTTAAGACTTCTCATATCAATTCCATCCTGGATTTTGTGGAGCGAGATTTGGGTTCAACTGCATCTGTTTGAAAGGCACAGGGAAAAGATAATGTTTGTCTGGATTAAACTGACGGCCCTCCTCGAGCAGAAGGTACTGCTCCCCCTTCTTTGTCTTCCACGTCAATCTGTTCAGATCTACAGAAAGACGGCTCTGATCAAGCCAGCGCTTGTTCACACCCAGAAGGTCTTCCGCGAGCAATTCTCCCTGCTTCCATCGGATGATATCGAAAAATCTGTGGCCTTCGAAGAAGAGTTCCACACGGCGTTCGCGGCGGATCTCAGTCCTGATATCGGAACCGGCAGGAAGATTATCCAACTTCATAGGTACCATACCTACACGAGTTCTTAACAAATTGATGCTGTTATCCAGATCAGTCTGAGTCAGAGTCCCCAGCATCTCCTTAGCCTCGGCGTAATTCAAGAGCACCTCGGCGTAACGAAGAATTACTATGTCATTATCATCGTGACCCACATACTGCACCGTAGAAGGCTCCACATATTTTCTCATGTAATAGCCGGTATAAGTACTGCAACTACGCTTGTCAAGCACCAATTTAGGATATTTGAATATGGAATTATCATCGTTCAAGATGTCTCCATCTCCACCGCCCTCCCAAGGAGTCCCCGGAGGCAAGATGGACTGGCCCATACGAGGATCCCTGTTCTGGAAGACCTCCTCGTAAGTGTTCACTGTAGAAGGGTCCCAGATCTGCCCATCTGCCGTAAGATAGGCCTCTATCATGGAATTGGTAGGAACGAAACGGGCATAATCGTTAGGCACCCAGCATTCCCTGGAAAGATTATGACTGGTTCTGGCACTCTCTCCAAGTTCGTAATTATAGACATAAGAAAGGAGTATCTCATTATTCGCGGCATTGCGGGAAGCACGTGCCGTGTAATTGAACATGTCCATATAGTCGGACTCCGGATGACCGGTGGAATACACTCCGTAATAAGGATTAGCCATAGCCCTCTCGCAGGCATCCACAGCCTCTTCATACATCTCATTATAAAGATATATTCTGGAAAGCAGGGCCAGAGCAGCGCACTGGGATATCCTTCCGAACTCCTTGGAGGCTGCTGGAATGTATTCAGGCAAGTTCTTATAATGATCTTCGAGGTCTTTGGTAATACTCTCTATTACGGTCTTTCTCGGGTCCCTACCCCTATAGACATCTGGAGACTCCACGCTAAGTACATCAGTAATGTAAGGCACATCTCCGAAAAAAGTAGTGAGAATCCAGTAATTGTAAGCCCTGTAGAAATAGGCTTCAGCCGCATAACGTTCTCTTACCTCCTCACTGACCTTTACGGCACGATGGTAATTATTCAGGTAATAATTTACCTTGCCTATATTGTTATAGGCTGTCACCCAGATGGAATTGATCTGGGAAGTTTCGGTGGTATAATTGCCGCCGCCTATGGTTCTGAATGCGGCTGGGACTGCCCAAGGAGCACTGTCCCCTGGAATCTCCGTAATATTGAGCCAATATTTACCCTGAAGTGAAGCCGTAAAACTGTTCGCTACATTTCTGACGTGTTCTTCGGTCTGCCAGTAACTGGCGTCAGTGAGCACATCCCTCGGAGGACACTCCAGGAAATCGTCGTTACAGGAACTCAGTCCCAAAGCCAAAAGGCACACTAAAATGATATATCTCGTTTTCATCTTTTCCTGCTATTTGAAAGTTACATTCAATCCCACTACGAAAGTCTTGACCTGAGGATAATAGCCTCCGGAAGAGACCGGAGTCTCAGGATCATAAGCATAGAAGAAATTACTGATGGTCAAAAGGTTGTCCGCAGAAAGATAAATCCTGCACTTGTCTATCCTGACATTCTTGAGCCATTTTTCAGGAAGGGTGTAACCGAGCTGGATATTCTTCAGACGCAGATAAGATGCATCTTCCATCCAGTAAGTAGAGAAGGTTTCCTGATTGAACTTGGTATTATATGTAAGACGAGGGTAGGAAGCATTCGGGTCCGGATTGCTTACTACATTGTATCTTTCCAGATGCACTTTTTGAGGATAGGCGGCCATATCTTGAAGGGCGTGTCTGGCTGAGCCCATCAGATAACCGTCGCATTTGCCCACTCCCTGAATTACGAAACTGAAATCTATGCCCTTCCAGCCGAAATCTCCTCGCATGCTGTAGGTGTATCTCGGGATATTGCTTCCGAGCACGACTTTGTCGTATTCAGGAGTAATTCGTCCGTCCGGCACTCCATCAGGGCCGCTGATATCTTTATACTTAATATCTCCAGGCTGATAGTCGTTACCGAGGATTACAGGAACATTAGGCAAACTGTAGATATTGTTCACAGGATCAGAAATCTTAAAATCCTCAGGAGTCATAAGTCCGTCAGCCACATAACCGTAGAAGGCATCGATAGGATAGCCCACCATTCTGACCTGATAACCGCTGAGGTCAGGAGCATTGCCTGCCAGATCAACTATCTTGTTCTTCACATCTGAAAGGTTGAATCCGAAACTGTAATAAAAATCTCCCTTCTGCTCCCTCCAGGCGAAATCCATCTCCCAGCCCCTGTTATTCACCTTTCCTGCATTCTGCTCTGAAGGTCTGGCTCCGATCTGGGCAGGATAATTTAACTGCAGCAGGATACCTTCAGTGTTCTTGTCATACCAGTCGAAACTGAATGTCAGCCTGTTATCCAGCATCGCAAGGTCAAAGCCCAGGTCTAACATCTTAATCTTTTCCCAAGACAGGTCAGGATTAGCCAGAACACTCTGGGCATAACCCGTAGTAGCTTCCGTTCCTATCAGAGACAGAACTCTGTCATCAGAATTCCCGACCCCGAAAGTATTCAGCACTGCCAGGTATGGATACTCGGAAGAACCCACATACTGGTTACCGAGCATTCCCCAGGAAGCTCTGAATTTCAAATTATCTAACACTGGCTTGGCAAATGCCATCCAATCCTCCTCCGAGAGTCTCCATCCGGCAGAAACAGAAGGAAATAGTCCGCCTCTGTTATCCTTGTGGAAACGGGAAGAAAGATCGTATCTAAGATTGAATTCCAGCAGATACCTCTCCGAATAATTATAACTTAACCTTCCGAATCCGGACCTCAAGGCCCATCTGGAAGTGCTGGCTCCATTACTCATAGTGGCCGCATCTCCAAGTACCAGGGAAGGATTCTGCTCAGTGGAAAGATTCTGACGTGAGGCGTTGAAGGAAGTACCGTAGTACCATTCCTGAGACATTCCTGCGACTCCGCTGAAATTATGCTTTCCTATGTTGAAATCGAAATTTGACTGAAGGATAAAGGTCTGCTGAGTATTTCTTACATCTATATCCTTCAAGGAGTTAGGCGACTGATACTGATTGACTTCACCACTTTCAGGATTGGTAAAAGTAATGGTCTTCTTCAACACCTCACGCAGGCCGTTGAAAGAAGTGAGATTATAGGTGGCCGATACATCCCAGCCCTTAACTATCTCCATCTTCAGCACTTCCAGCATGGAAAACTCATCGGTGGAGTTGGTAGAACGGCCACCATCGTAAAGAACGGCTACAGGATTGGTGTTACCTCCTCCGTAAGCCCAGCTGCCATCGGTGTATTTGACCGGAGAATTCGGAGCTATACGCATGGCGGTATAAATCGCGCCTCCTCCGCTGGTAAGGGAATTCACCGGAGAAGTCACCTTCCTGGAAGTATAGCTAATATTCGAAGACAGGGTCAGAATATCTATAAGTTTAGTGTCTATCTTATACCTTATGTTATGCCTCTGCTCCCCTGTGGAAGAGCCCACAGTCAGACCATCCTGGTCGAAATATCTGTAAGAGAGCATGTAACCGCTGCTTCCAAGTGAGCCGCTAAGGGTCACATTGTAATTCTGCTGAGGAGCATATTTGTTCAAAACCTGAGAGATCCAGTCCGTATCGGCGAAATAGTTCGGGTCGGAATTGGTCCTGACCTTCTCAAAGATCTCTTCGGTCCATGCGGCAGGTGTTCCGACATTCTGACGAGCCTCGTTGTCCAAGGTCATAAACTCTATAGCGTCGCACATCTGCGGAAGTCGGGTCGGAGTCTGAAGTCCGACATAGGATCCGAAAGTGACCTTGGACTGGGACTCGCTGACCTTGCCCACCTTTCTGGTCGTAATGAGCAGAACGCCGTTTGCTGCACGGGAACCATAAATTGAAGCAGAGGCCGCATCCTTGAGCACTGACACGCTTTCGATATCCTCCGGATTGATAGTAGAAATGTCCCCTTCCACGCCGTCGATAAGGATAAGAGGATTGGCATTCCCTATCGTACCTATTCCTCGAACGCGGATGGTGGAATTAGACTCGCCTGGCTGTCCGCTCGGATTGACCACCGTAACACCAGGAAGCAGACCCTGAAGACCGGTGGCCACATTGGAGATAGGCCTTGCGGATATCTCCTCGCTTCCGACCATGGAGACACTTCCGGTAAGGTTTACCTTCTTCTGGGTGCCGTAGCCTACGACCACCACTTCGTCAAGAAACTCCGCATCCTCCTTAAGGATGACATCTATTTCATTGCGATTCCCAACAGTCAGTTTTACGCTCTGAAAGCCCATGCACATAAACTCCAGAACCGATTCCCGCGATGGAACTTCCAGACTATACCATCCTTCCTCATCGCTGATCGTACCGGTGGAAGTGCCATCTATGACAACTCCCACCCCCCCTAGCGGCAAATTTGAAGAATCCAGAATCCTTCCGCTCACACGAATATTTTCCGATTTGTCGGAAAGGCGCTTGTCTTTAGGCTTTTCGCTAAGAACTATCTGCTTGTCCTCTTTGATCTCATACTGAATGCCAAGTCCCTTTACGAGCTTGTCCATCAGCTGTTCTATGCTCGCATCCACTACTTCCAGGCTCACCACCACATCCAGATTCGGTAGGAGACTGCTGTAGAAGAAGCTGTATCCGCTCTGCCTTTCCACCTCTGCCAAAGCCTGCTTCAGCGGAAGGCCCTCAATGCTGACATTCACCTGCGCAGCCGATTTCAAAGAAGTCAAGCCCAGAAGCAGGATCAATGCCATACAGAAAAGTTTATGCTTCATATATTGTTTAGTTTTAATGTTTTACCTTGCCGAGAACACGATCTTGTCCCCGATCAGAACATAATCCACAGGAGAGGTGTTCGATACCAATTCCAGGACATTCTGAAGAGAGTTATTACGGATAAGACCGGTATATGTGTAATTCTTTATATCTTCACTTTCGAAAACCACATCCAGATTATACATCCTGGAAAGTGTCTGTGAAAGCTGTTCGAGAGACTCATCCGAAAGCAGAATCTCGCTGCTCCTCCACGGCACCAGATGCCCCAGATCCGCCGCCAGAGTGCTGTGCATCTCTCCACTGCTGCGTTCCATCACCGCCTCCTGCCCGAAATCCAGATATGTGCTGTATTCTTTTGAACATGCCAATACTCTTCCCTCCACAAGGGTGGCACTTACGGTCGGCTCGTCCGGATAATTCCTCACATTGAATTCAGTTCCCACGGCCGTCACGCTCATTCCCGAGGCACTGACCACGAAAGGAATCTTCTTATTTTTAGCCACCTCGAAATAGGCTTCGCCTTCAAGGCTGATGTTACGGTTCTTTCTGTTGAACTCGGAAGTGTAGGTTATCCGGCTGGCTGAATTAAGCCAAACTCGACTTCCATCCGGAAGAATGACGGTGCTTTTCTGCCCCCTGTCTGCCAATACCTCATATTCCAGAACCGGCCTGCTGTTCATATAGACAAGTGCTCCTCCTACGATAGCAAGAAGCAAAAATGCTGCAAAACCGAAGCTCCAGGCATAAATCCTCCTTCCGCGTACACTTCTGCGGCTGCGGCGCTCATAATCCTCCCCGACAGATATACGGTTCAGAAGACTTTCCTTCATTCTGGATTTTTTATGATCAGAGATTCCGCAGGCCTCAGCCGTCGCCCATATATTCCGGCAGTAATCGTCGAAATCAGCATCCGGATGCTCCCCCAGAAGGCTGTCCAGATGGCTTGTCTCCTCGGATGAGGAATTTCCTGTGAGGTATTTGCTTAGTAATTCTTTATATTGGTCATTATTCATATCTGTGTAATGTATCCACAAATACGAAAAACCCTTACAAAATAATGTCAGATTTTTTTGATTTTATCCCGAAGCCTCCCCTTAGCCCTAAATAGCTGCGTCTCCACAGTCTTGGGAGAGATATCCATCATCTTCGCTATGTCCGCTACGGACAGGCCCTCCACAGTTCTCAACAGATAAATTTTTTTCATAGCCTCAGGAAAAGAATTCACCACAGAATCCACTTCCTGTCTGAGGACGGCGCCATCGATGCCGTCCAAGGCATTGTTTTCCTGAAGCATCTGGGAATGGACAGCATAATTCACATATTTGTCCATGAGTATCATACGACGGATTTCTTTAAAGACAGCGTTCCTGGCAGTCACATATAACCAGGCGGGTAGATTTCCTTCGGAAGAGATGTTTTTCCGTTGCTCCCAGAGCTTGACGAAGACAAGTTGGGTTATGTCTTCGGCGACAGACTCATCCTTTATCATCGAGGACACAAAGGAGTGTACTATGCCCACATATCTGTCGAAAAGCTCCCCGAATGCCTTTTTGCTGGAAGCATTCAGTCTGGCTATCAATATGTGGTCCTGCTCCATTTATAAATGACTCAAGTTTCGCAAGTAACTAATTAATTGTAATTTAGAGATTTGTACTGCTTGCGAA
>JBJEBS010000119.1:0-23133 GCA_051870275.1 Candidatus Cryptobacteroides sp. | reverse complement strand
CCTTGATACCCTTTTCCCTCAGATTCTCGACCTGATCCTTCATCAGGGCGACCAGAGGACTTATCACCAGGGCAAGCCCATCCTTCATTAACTGGGGGAGCTGAAAACACAGGGATTTCCCGCCTCCGGTAGGCAGCAGGGCAAGGGTATCCTTTCCCTCCAGCACGGAGTCAATTACCTGCTTTTGAAGAGGACGGAAAGAGTCATATCCCCAATATTTTTTCAACAAGTCCAAGGGCATACTTATTGCAGCAGAATACAAAATTGTTTATCTTTGCATCGCATTTTTAAGATTACAAAAATACAAATTATACTTTACAATATGGCAAACATTGATCTTTCAAAGTACGGTATCACAGGTGTGACCGAGATCCTCTACAACCCTTCCTACGAAGTATTGTACAACGAAGAGACCAAGCCTGGTCTCGAAGGCTATGAGAAAGGACAGGTTACCGAGCTTGGTGCCGTCAACGTTATGACCGGCGTCTATACCGGCCGCAGCCCTAAGGACAAATACATCGTAATGGATGCTAACTCCAAGGACACCGTATGGTGGACTTCAGAGGAGTACAAGAACGACAACCACCCTCTCAGCGAAGAAAACTGGGCCATCCTCAAGGACCTCGCCCTCAAGCAGCTTTCAGGCAAGCGTCTCTTCGTAGTGGACGGCTTCTGCGGAACCCACAAGGACACCCGCATGAAGGTTCGTTTCATCATGGAGGTGGCTTGGCAGGCTCACTTCGTTACCAACATGTTCATCCGTCCTCAGAACCAGGCAGAGTTCGACCAGGAGCCAGACTTCGTAGTTTACTGCGCAGCTAAGGCTAAGGTTGAGAACTATAAGGAACTTGGCCTGAACTCTGAGACTGCAGTCGCTTTCAATGTTACCAGCAAGGAGCAGGTTATCCTGAACACCTGGTACGGCGGTGAGATGAAGAAGGGTATGTTCTCTATGCAGAACTACTTCCTCCCTCTCAAGGGCATCGCTTCCATGCACTGCTCAGCTAACACCGACCTCAACGGTGAGAACACCGCCATCTTCTTCGGACTTTCCGGAACCGGCAAGACCACCCTTTCCACAGACCCTAAGCGTCTGCTTATCGGTGACGACGAGCACGGCTGGGACGACGAAGGCGTATTCAACCTCGAAGGCGGTTGCTATGCTAAGGTTATCAAACTCGACAAGGAGAGCGAACCAGACATCTACGGCGCCATCCGCAGAGATGCACTTCTCGAGAACGTTACAGTAGATGAGAACGGCAAGATCGACTTCAACGACAAGAGCGTTACCGAGAACACCCGCGTTTCTTACCCTATCTATCACATTAACAAGATCGTCCGCCCTTACTCACAGGGTCCTGCCGCCAAGCAGGTGATCTTCCTTTCAGCCGATGCATTCGGAGTACTTCCTCCAGTATCCATCCTGACTCCAGAGCAGACCAAATACTACTTCCTCTCCGGATTCACAGCCAAGCTTGCAGGTACTGAGCGCGGTATCACCGAGCCTACTCCTACCTTCTCAGCCTGCTTCGGACAGGCCTTCCTTGAGTTGCATCCTACCAAGTATGCAGAGGAACTCGTAAAGAAGATGGAGCAGAGCGGTGCCAAGGCTTATCTGGTTAACACCGGATGGAACGGCACAGGCAAGCGTATCTCCATCAAGGATACCCGCGGAATCATCGACGCCATCCTTAACGGATCCATCGACAAGGCTCCTACCAAGCAGATTCCTCACTTCAACTTCACCGTTCCTACAGAGCTCGAAGGAGTGGACACCCACATCCTCGATCCTCGCGACACCTATGCTGATCCTGCACAGTGGGAGGAGAAGGCCAAGGATCTCGCCGGACGCTTCATCAAGAACTTCAAGAAGTACGAAGGAAACGAAGCTGGCAAGGCTCTCGTAGCTGCCGGTCCTACTGTTGAATAATTACAATATTATTCTTATATTTGTAAAGTATGTCCCACGATGGGACATACTTTTTTGCGTTTATTAAAATGAGCATTGAAGAGCTTAAGGATAACATCCGCGTCATCGAAGACTTTCCCAAGCCTGGTATTCACTTCCAGGACATCACCACAGTATTCATGAACCCTGACTGTCTGAGAGATCTGACTCAAAGACTCTATGACATTTATAAAGACAAAGGTATCACCAAGGTAGTAGGCTTGGAATCCAGGGGTTTCATTATGGGAGGCATATTGGCCGAAAAACTTGGAGCAGGCTTCGTCCCTGCCAGAAAGAAGGGCAAGCTCCCAGGGGAGAAGTTCTCTGAGACTTATGAACTCGAATATGGCACGGACACCATAGAGATGCACACCGGCAGCATAAACAGCGAGGACGTGGTCCTGATACACGACGACCTGCTGGCCACAGGAGGCACTATGGCTGCCGCATCCAGACTTGTGGGCAGATTTAGTCCCAAGCAGATTTATCTTAACGCCATCATAGAACTTACAGCCTGCCCTAAGCTCGAAGTCTTCCCTAAGGATCTCGAACTCAGCACCATAATCAAGATAGATATGGCCTAAAGACGCCGTACACGGCTGACTGATTTAACCTTAGCAAGCATCGAGCTGACCTTGTCCAGTTCGGAATTGGAAGGTACAAGAAGCTTAAGATTGATATCATCCTCTCCATTTCGGCCCTTGCTGATGTTCAGAGAACGCAGGGAGACACGGAACTTGGCTATCACATCCATTATGGAAGACATCACCCTGTCATCCGGACCGGCACTGACCACGAGCGTGGCGAGGAATTCTCCGCTGCTCTGGGTCTCCTGCCAGAGCACCTTCTGTATCCTGTAAGGGTATTTGTCTATCAGTCGAGCAGCATTAGGGCAGGAAATCCTGTGAATCTTGATTCCCTCTCCCCTGGTGACGAAGCCGAAGACATCATCTCCGAAGACCGGATTGCAGCAGCGGGCCATCTTGTACTGCAGGCCCTTGACATCCTTGGCATTGAGAACAAGTATGTCGTCGCCGTGGCTGGTGTATCCGGCAGGGCGGGCACTCTCCAATGCTACGGCAGCAGCCACGCTCTCTTCATTGCGCTGTTCCTCCCCGAGGATATATTCCTTTATCTCATTTACGTCGAGTTCTCCGTTGGCGATGGCGGCATACAAAGGAATCTGTCCGCTGTACTTGAATTTCTTACAGAACTCCATCACCTGATCATCCGTGAACTCCATCTTCCAGTTCTTCAGACGACGCTCCAGAAGTTCCCTTCCTTGGGCTGCCCATTTGCGTTCCTGGGCGTCAAGTTCCTGTCTGATCTTGGAACGGGCCTTGGAGGTAACCACCCAGTTAAGCCAGTCAGCAGAAGGCTTCTGAGTCTTATTAGAGATAATCTCCACCACATCTCCTGTCTGCAATTTCTCCCTGATGGAGACCACCTTACCTCCAAGTTTAGCGCCAGTGCACTTGCAGCCCAGACCGCTGTGTATGTTAAAGGCGAAATCCAGCACAGTGGCCCCGACAGGAAGTATCCTGAGTTCTCCGCTCGGAGTGAAGACGAAAATTTCCTTATAAGGAGCCATAGGCAGGTCCTCTGGCGAGCCCACCGCCTTATGCTCCAAGGCATAGCGGACAGAAGTCAGCCAATTGTCCAGAGTCTGCTCCGCCTTAATCCCCTTGTAGGACCAATGTGAGGCCAGTCCGCTCTCAGCTATCTCATCCATACGCCTGGTGCGGATCTGAACTTCTATATAATTTCCCTGAGCATTGCGGACCGTGATGTGCAGACTCTCATAGCCATTGGCCTTAGGCTTGGTCAGCCAATCCCTGAATCTCTTCTCGTCAGGGATATACTCCTCAGTCACATAGGAATAGACCTTCCAGCAGAGGTCGTGTTCCACCTCCTTCACCGGTTCACAGTCTATTATGAAGCGCATGGCGAAGACATCAAAGACCTTCTCGAAAGGCACTTTCTGGGCGAGCATCTTCTTATAGATACTGTAAGCCGTCTTGGTCCTCACCTTGAGCTTATAATGTATGTTGGCTGCATCGAGTTTTTCCTTCAGCGGCTCTATGAACTCCTTTCTCAGCCTTTCCCTATCGGCGGCGGTGGCCGCGAGCTTGTTAGTAATAGAACGGTATTGTTCCGGCTCGGCGAACTTAAAATAGATATCCTCCAGTTCGCTCTTGATATTATACAATCCCAGCTGATGGGCCAATGGAATATACAGCATCAGAGTCTCGAGCTGTTTCTGGTCTCTCGAAGCCTTAGGGAAATAACTGAGATTACGCATCACCTCCAGCCTGTCAGCTATCTTGATGATAGTCACTCTCGGGTCCTTGCTATACTGAACTATGAGCTTCTTATAATTCTCCGCCTCAAGTCGGGTATCCTTAGGCTTGATGGTGCTGATCTTGTTCAAACCGTCCACGAGAACCCTCACCTCCTGCGGAAACTCGCTCAGGTCCAGCTCCGGATGCGTGCGCGAAGCCTCGTGCAGATACACTGCCGCCACACATTCTTCAGGTAGGCCAATTTCATCTCGCACTATAGCGGCCACCCCGTCCGGATGTGCTATAAAAGGTGTCCCATTACTGCGGACTTCGTCCTTGAGTACCTCCGCTGCTATCTCTCTCGATCTTGCTGTCAAATTCTCCATGAGCTCTACTTCTTTTTATCCAGGGACTTTTGAAATTCCTGGGCGTTACGTGAATGTTCCTTATAGTTCTTTGCGAAAACATGTCTTCCAGGAGTCTGCGTGGAAGCACAGAAATAAAGATATCCCGACTGTGTATCCGCATTCAGCACCGCATCCAGAGCGGCCTTGGTAGGACAACAGATAGGACCTGGAGGCAGACCCTTATGGATGTAAGTATTATATGGGGAATTCACCTTCAGATGCTTGTTCAACACCCTGGTCAAAGTGAAATCATAACAAAAAGCAACCGTAGGGCAGGCCTGCAACTTCATTCCTTTCTTCAAACGGTTCAGATACACTCCGGCCAGCTGGGGATACTCCTGCACGTAATTCGATTCACATCTTACTATGGAAGCCAAAATGCTCACCTGTAAAGGAGTCAAGCCCAAAGCAGAAGCCTTCTGCAGCCTCTCCTCGTTCCAAAACTTCTGATATTCTCTCTGGAAAAGAGAGAAAAGATCATCCAGACTGGCATCCCAGTATATCTCGTAGGTATCAGGGATAATAATAGAAAAAACTGTCTGGGGAGTACAGCCGTACTTCTTCAGAAAGGCAGCATCGTTCAGGGCATTATGCACCGTGGCCGAATCCATGAGAAGTTTGGATCCTATCCTGGATGCAATTTCAGATTTAAGCCTGAGTGAACCCGACAAGGTAAGCCTTACCGGAGCCTGCCAGGCATTGTTCAACATCCTGGCCACATAGACAGCCGAATTCGAGGCCTCTATCTTATAATAACCTGGAGTGATAAACTCGGGAACACGTTTTCTTTCAAAGACCTTCCGCAGGGATTTTTCAAATCTTATGCCGCACTGAGACTTTATCTGGGAGATTACCCCATCCACAGTCGTGGTATCACAGACATAGACTTCCGCGCTCCCCGTAAAAGCGGGAAGCTTGGAATCTCGGACGAAGCCCCAGGACACACAAAGCAGGAACACGGCTATCGCCCCTAAGCTGTACCATAACACTTTTTTCATCTAAGTCTCAATTCCTGAT
Source organism: Candidatus Cryptobacteroides sp. (assembly GCA_051870275.1). GTDB lineage: Bacteria > Bacteroidota > Bacteroidia > Bacteroidales > UBA932 > Cryptobacteroides. Next base: position 17,479 of record JBJEBS010000119.1, on the reverse strand, counting down.
CTTTGACAAGGACGGTATCAGCTGTCAAATTGTTCAGTTTCATAACTTTGCTCATCTTCACCCCGAACCTCTGACATATCTTCCAAAGATCCTCACCGTCCTCACTGACTATATACATATCCAGACCCTTAGGGCTCTTGTTCCTCTTAGGTTTCAGATAGACCATATCACCAGGCAAGAGTTCGACGCTTTCCTTCAGGTCGTTAAAAGAAAGTATCTCCTTAAGGAAAAGAGAGTACTGCTGGGCAAGAGAGGCGAAACTGTCTCCGGCCATGGCATAGACAAAATCCACTCCGTTCATCTTATATACAGGCCTGTTCACCTCAAATACATACTCCTCGTTATATGTTAAGGAGGACAATTCCCTTGAAGGAACTTCCACAGGTTTTTCCAGTTTGTCAGGGGAGTCCACCTCGACTTTTACATTGTCGAAACGGGTCAGATTGAACTCCTCCACTATCCCTATGAGTTTGGTAGCATAATTAGGGTCGGTAGCATAGCCTGCCTTCTTAAGCCCGTAGCACCAGCTCTTGTAATCGGAAGGCTCATAGTCGAAAAGGAACTTATACCTGTCGTTATATCTGAGAAAATCAGAATGATCCTTGAAGGACTCTTCAGCCTTGTCGTAAGCCCTGAAGCACTCTCCCTTTGCATCATCATCGTGAGAGATAGTCTTTCCCTTCCAATTCTTATGGCACTTGATTCCGAAATGGTTATTAGCCTCGGTGGCCAGACGGGATTTGCCGGCTCCGGATTCAAGCAAGCCCTGGGCCAAGGTAATAGAAGCCGGAACACCCGTCCTCTTCATCTCGGATACAGCTATTTGAGAATATTTCTTTATGTATTCCTCCTTAGGATTAGTCTGTGCAGAACACAAAGTCCAGAGTCCAAGGAGGAAGAATATGCAAGTCAAAAATCTTTTCATTCCGCTAATTTAGTCAATTTCGAAAATATCGCAATCGTCAGCCGCCACAGAATTCGGGAAAAGCTCCTGACATTCCCTTTCAAAAACTGAAATGTCCCTTACCCTGGACGAATAATGCCCCAGCAACAATTTTCCCACTCCGGCCTGCTGAGCACAGGTAGCGGCATCCCTGGTGGTACTGTGGAAATATTTGGCAGCATTCTGAGCCATATCCGCAGTATAAGTAGTCTCGTGATAGAGAAGTTTTACGCCCTTTACATACTCTGCAAGCTCAGGGAATGCCATAGTGTCAGAACAGTATGCATAAGAAGAAGGACTTCGGTGCAGCGCCTGCCTTTCGCTCAAGAGTTCATCGAAACGATAACCGTAACACTCTATCTTATGTTTTAAAGGAAAGGCCGATACTTTGACTTTAGAGTTGTCGTAAATCTCTTCCAGAGATTTGGCCTTCACTTCGTGAAATTCTATCTCATAGTTATTTCCATCCGCGAAGAAAGACAGATAGAAATTCAAAATGGGCCGAAGAGCCTCCGGTCCGAAAACATGAAGGGTCTGCTGACGGTTATACATGGCCATAGTGGACAGCAGTCCGAAAAGTCCGAAGACATGGTCTCCGTGTATGTGACTGATGAACACTGCCTCTATCCTCAACATCGAGAGATGCATCTGACGCAATCTCTTCTGTGTCCCTTCTCCACAGTCGATTAAGAACAAGCGCCCGTGTACATCAAGTACCTGGGCGCTGGAATTCCTTTCAGAAATGGGCATAGCCGAAGCTGTGCCCAATATCTGCAATTTAAAGCTCATTACTCGCCTTTTTCGAGTTTTGACTTGAGAGCGGCCAAAGCGTCGATATCACCGAGAGTGGTCTTCTCGACATTAGCATTGACCTTCTTGACAGCCTTCTTAGTGTTCTCTACTTCAGCGGCAGCAGCTTTCTCCTTGATCTCTTGGTATGTGCGGAGATGGCTTACGAGAACGCTGTGTGTGCTGCGACGAAGCTCGATAACCTTGAATGGAAGGGTATCACCTGCTACAGCCTGCTTGCCGTCTTCCTTGACGAGCTCACGGTTGAAGCAGAAGCCCTCTACATCACCAGGAAGAGCGATATTAGCTCCCTTGTCGGTGGTAGAAACAACCTTACCCTCTACTACTGTACCTACAGGGAAGTTCTTCTCAATCTCATCCCATGGGTTAGGAGTAAGTTGCTTGTGTCCAAGGCTAAGTCTATGGTTAGCCTCATCAAAATCGAGGATAACTACGTCGATAGGCTCACCTACGGTCACGAGCTCTGAAGGATGCTTGATCTTGTTCCAGCTGAGATCGCTGATGTGGATAAGTCCTTCTACGCTGTCCTCGAGCTGAGCGAATACACCGAAGGAGGTGATATTGCGCACTACAGCTGAGTGCTTGCTGCCTACAGGATACTTCTTCTCGATCTCATCCCATGGATTAGGAGTGAGCTGCTTGATACCGAGGGACATCTTGCGGGCCTCACGATCCAAGGTAAGAATCTGAGCCTCAACTTCGTCACCTACCTTGAGGAAATCCTGTGCAGAGTGGAGACGGGTGCTCCAAGACATCTCGGATACATGTACGAGACCCTCTACGCCAGGCTCGATCTCCACGAATGCGCCGTAGTCAGCGATAAGGATAACCTTACCCTTGACCTTGTCACCGACTTTGAGGTCTGGATCGAGCTGATCCCAAGGATGAGCGCTGAGTTGCTTGAGCCCGAGAGCGATTCTCTTCTGCTGCTCGTTGAAATCCAAAACGACTACCTTGATCTTCTCGCCGAGCTTAACCACCTCTTCAGGATGGTTGATACGGCCCCAAGAGAGGTCTGTAATGTGGATAAGACCGTCCACACCGCCGAGATCCACGAATACACCGTAGTTGGTGATGTTCTTGACCTCGCCTTCGAGAACCTGACCCTTCTCGAGCTTGCCGATAACCTCAGCTCTCTTCTGCTCCTGCTCTGCTTCGAGAAGAGCCTTGTGAGAAACCACTACGTTACGGAAGTCAGGATTGATCTTGACGATCTTGAAGTCGATAGTCTGGTTAACGAACTGATCGTAATCCCTGATAGGCTTGATATCGATCTGAGAGCCAGGGAGGAAAGCCTCGATGCCGAATACATCGACGATCATACCACCCTTGGTGCGTGTCTTCACGAAGCCCTTGACAATCTCTTCGTTTTCATAAGCTTCAACGACACGGTCCCAAGACTTGAGGGCGCGGGCTTTCTTGTGAGAAAGCACGAGCTGACCTTTCTTGTCCTCAGCTGATTCTACAAAAACTTCTACTTTGTCACCTACTTTGAGGTCTGGATTGTAACGGAAATCGGCTGCGTTGATAACGCCCTCGCTCTTGCCACCGATAGATACGATAACCTCGCGCTTGTTAATCTCTGTTACTTCTCCTTCTACAACTTCATTCTCAACTACCTTGTTGAGAGTTGCAGCATAAGCCTGTTCAATGGCTGCTTTGTCTTGTCCGTCATATACGGTACCTTCCTCGAATGCCTCCCAATCGAAATTCTCAGGAGCGATGGAAGCGTTCAGACGAACTGATTCTTTTGTTTCTGCCATAACTGGTAAAACAACTTTTTTTAAAAGGGTTAAACAATAAATACTAAACTCGACGCCCCTGGCTAAAAGCACTCGACGTACAAAAGCGGGCAAATTTAAGAAAAGTTTAGTACTTTTGCAAAGAATACAAGCACAAATCAAGATGAAAAAATACACTGAAACAAGTCTTCGCTATCTTCTGTCCACTTTCGGTATTTTCCTGGTAGCCATAGGAATCGCCCTCTCAGTTTATGCCAACTTAGGCATCAATTGCCTTAACGCCACAGCCTATGCCTTCAACATCAAATACCCCACTCTGAGCCTGGGCTTCTACAATTTCGCCTTCTTCACCCTCTGCATGCTGCTTCAGATGGCAGTGCTCGGCAAGAGATTCAAGGCCATAGACCTGCTTCAGCTTCCGGCCAATTTTCTTTTGAGCTGGTTCATTAACCTCTCTATGGCTCTCTGTGCCGCCTTGGGCATCAGTGCCGACAGCCTAGGTTCCCAGGCCATACTGCTGATACTCAGCTGCATATTCAGTGCCTTCGGCATCTCCCTGGAAGTGCTGAGCAAGGCCTGGATGCTACCAGCCGACATGACAGTAAGGGCCTTCAGCATCGTCACAAAAGGCAAATTCAGTACGGTAAAGATAGGCGTGGACTGCAGCATCCTGCTGCTTTCCTGCATAGTCTGCCTGATATTCTTCGGAAACATCCTGGGACCGAGTGAGACTCCTATCATTGGCTGGGGGACCCTTTTTATGGCAGTGGCCATAGGTCTCTGCATGAAAATTACTACCCCGCTGCTGCAGAAGATTACCCTGCTTAAAGATTAAGACCTTCCAGACTTATCTTCGGAACTTTAGGGCAGGTGGAGACCAAAACCTTGGCCCTTAGTGTCTTTGATTCCCCTGGCAGAAGATGGATATAATTATCCGACCAGAAGGCGGGCAGGATTCTGTGCCCCAGCTCATCCCTAATCTGCGCATGCAGAAGCAGAGCCGGCACATCCCCCAGATTAGTAAGGGTGTAATCCATCACCCACATCCCGTTCTCGCTGCTCACTTCTCCGCCCAGCTCTATCACGGCCCTTTTCATCGTGGAATAATCCATCAGCGGCTCCTGCGGCAGGAAATAAGTATTTTCGCTCACGAGTTCCTCCCCTTTATATAGGCCTAGTTTCACAAAACAGGCCTCCTCTGAAGGCTTGGGGTACTCCCCGAGAGTCTGCAGCGAAGCTGCCCTGCAGGACTGAATATCTACTATATGGTCGGCAAGACTCCTTCCGGCGAAATCGAACCATTGAATCCCCAGTTTGAGTCCGCTTTCATCCCTGGCCGTCCTGTTCACAAGCCTTACGACAGAATCCGATGGGTCGAATTGAACGTGAATCGGCTCCAGGGCCTTTTTCGTTGCGAAAAAGGCAGCTGTAGGATCCATAAAATAATCGTAGGTGCAGCCCTTCATACTGCTGTAGTATGGATGAGAGAAAAGGATAGGCGCAGCAGTGGAATCACAGGCAGAGCCCTCCAGAAGGGAAAGCACCGAAGAGTAGTTTTCCCATTGGCCTAGAAAACAGAAGGCAGCGGCATCCTCCGGCTTTCCGAAAAGCGCAGTAAGGCTGGAGGAAAAGGACTTGGCAGATGGAGTGGACAGGTCAAAGCCGTGAATTTTCCATAGATCCCCCTGAGGCCAATCCCACTGCGGGTCTATGTACAGTGCCAGGCTCTCGTAATTCGGCACTATAGGCAGCTGGATTTCAGAACAGTCGAGACTGTCCAGGATAAGTATTCCGTGCCTGTCAGCAGCCTCCCTAAGGGCAGGAAGAGGCTCCTGGGAACAGAGCAGGACATTGAAATTCTGCTGCTCGAGATAGGAAGCTATGATCTCGTAATGCACTGGATTATAACGCATAAGAAGCTCCGGACGGCTCATCTTCACTCCCCTCGGCACTATCCTTAGGCCATTCACGAAGAGGCTGTCTCCTCTCGTCTCCACCTGTCTAAATGGAACCTTGAGGCTGAGCTTGTCACTTTCGCTTCTGCCCAGCATCAGTTTGAGATTCAGCTCGTAGAGCGGACTCTCCCCGTAAGTACCAGGCCACCAAAGAGATGCATCCTCCACTTTCACTATTGTCCCCAGCTGTCTGCTTTCCCCTGCCCCCAGATGGGCAGAAAATTCGAAGGGAACATCTGCAAGACTGCCTTTTAAGCGGACTGCCTTGCGGGAACGGCTGTGATTGCTCACCGTAGCTCCGACCCTGATTCGGGATATGCAGCTGTCCGGCTCAAGCCTAACCTCCACGAAAGGCTCCGAGAGCGAAGCATCCCCCGTGGAAGTGAAATACACGTCTCCCCAGATTCCACAGCTCTCGTCTTGAGAGTTTATCTTCACTGCCAATGCATTCTTCCCTTTCACCAGGCCCGTAACATCGAATCGCGCCGAATTTCTGTGCTTCTCCACAGTTCCTACCAACTTAGAATTCAACCAGATCTGAGCTCCGGAGCTGATACCTTCGAAAGTCAGGAAAATTCTTTCCTTGACCAGGCTGGCAGGCAGAATGAAACGTTTCCTGTACCAGAAAGTCCCATCCATATACAGGTCGGGAATGGAATAAATGTCCGCATCCCTGATAGGCTCAGGTATCTCCCCGGCTTTTACAAAGGAGTCTAGTACCGTAGAAGGGACCTCCACTTTCATCCAGTCGAAATCGGAGTAATTGACCTTGGCCAGATCACTCTCCTTCTCAAAAACCAACTCCTCTTCCTTTTGGAGTCGCCAATCATCTGCAGATATACTGTAAACTGATCTTCTGTCAGGACTCAAACTGAACACCGCCAGGACCAGGCCTATGAAAAGATTTGTCATCATATGTATCGTCCTTCTTTTTTCCACTGCCTCCAACCGACAATGGACATCAGGGTATATACCAAATATAATACCGACATAGAATACAGTCCGCTTACAAAGCAGAGAATTGTAGATACTATGTCAGAAATAAGCCACACGGCCCAGTTCTCTATGTGCAGTCTTACCAGCCATACGGTACCTATAACTCCGGAAGCTCCTATGAAAGCGTCGGTCAGAGGATATGGGTCACCGGTAGCCTTCAGAATCAGGAAAAGGATAATCAGCACTGGGATGAATGCGACAAGGGAGAGCAGAGCTGTCTTCAGGCTCATCTTCCTTATCTTTATTCCTTCCACCTTTTCTGATTCCTTCTTCCATTCCATAATTCCTATCACTCCCATCAGCAGGTAGTAGATGTTCAATCCCATCGAAGCCCACAGTCTCTGATGGGCGAAGACTACTATCAGCGCGACGCAGCAGAGTATGTCCACAGGCCACATCCAGCGGTTCTGCTTTACCTGCAGCCACACATATACCAGTCCCAGAAGCAGGGATGCATTTTCCAGAAAAGTGAAAATCATTTAATATACTCAGCGATAATGGACTCCAATACTGAATAGGCCTCCTTGGTCAAGTGACAATGATCCCTGGAATACTCTGGACGGAGGCCTCCTTTCCCGTTATCCAGGGCAGAATGATAGTCCACATACTGAACCCCGGACTGCTCGCAATAGGCTTTAAGCAGGGAGTTGAAACGGATGATGCTCTGAGATGGATCCCCGATGGACTCTCTCCATAGATACAGGTCACAAGGAGTTATGGAACAGAGAAGAGGAGTTATGCCATGGCATTTGGCAAGCTCACACATAGAGATGATGTTGCCTACGGCAGTCTCTATCTCCACAGGGCCTATGTTCTGGGCTATATCGTTAGTTCCGCACATTATGACCGCGTATTCAGGATTAAGATTGATTACGTCTGTGCGGAATCTGCAGAGGAGCTGACAACTGGTCATACCTCCGATTCCGAGCTGAAGGCTCTTATGGGAAGCGAAGAATTCGGGATCTCTCCAACCTTCTGTAATACTGTCTCCGTAAAATACGGCCTTAGGCCTGAAACTGAGGGTATCCCTGAGGGATGAATAATAATCAGTCCTAGCCCAGTCCACAGTCTGAGGATTATGCTCCGAGAGATAATTCTCTTTTCCAGAATCGCAGCCGCACTGGCAGGACATCAGGAAGGCTGCGCAGGAAAACAATAAAATATACATCTTTTTCATAGTACAAATTTACCGCTTTTAATTATCTTTGCAAACAGATGTACAAAGCAGAAAACTATCCTTCCAAAGTCTTGCAGAATGCAGTTGAAGCTATCAGTTCGCTGCCTGGAATCGGTTCCAGGAGTGCGCTCAGGCTGGCGCTGCATCTTCTGAAACAGGACAAGGAAGAGCTCCTCAGGCTTTCCTCTTCCATAGCTGCGCTGAGCACTGACATTCACTATTGCAAGGAGTGCAGAATGGTGTCGGACAGCGATTTGTGCCAGATCTGTTCTTCACCTAAGAGAGACAGGAATCTCATCTGCGTAGTGGAGAGTGTCAGGGATGTGATGAGCATAGAGGCCACGAATTCCTATAATGGCCTGTACCACGTCCTGGGAGGTATCATATCTCCTATCAACGGAGTATCGCCTTCGGATCTGAGTATCAAGGAATTGCTCGCCAGACTCAAGCCGGAAATGGAAGTTATCCTGGCCCTTAGCGGGGATGTGGAGGGAGAAACTACTTCTTTCTATATCTACAGACAGATAGAGCCTTACGGAGTCAAGGTCAGCACCCTCGCCAGGGGCCTGGGCTTCGGAGACGATCTCGAATATGCCGACTCCCTGACCCTGGGAAGGAGCATAGAAGCGAGAAGACCTTTCAAACCTTAGAGAAAATGGATTTTTTGGAAATAGTACTCTTCGGACTTTCCGTTTGTACCGATTGCTTTGCTGTAGCACTGTGTTCTTCAATTGGACTCAAGGACAAAAGCGCTCATAAGATTTTGTACATATCCCTTTGTTTTGCCATTACGCAGACCGCCTTCCTGCTTGCAGGCTGGGCCTTCGGCGGAGCATTGGCCTCCTTCATTCAGAATATCGCGAAGTGGATAGGATTGGCCCTGCTGCTCTTCGTGGGAGGGCAGATGATAGTGGAGGCAATAAAGGGAGAATCAGATGAGGGAAAGAACCTGAACGGGCTTAAGAACATACTGCTGGGAGCTATGGCCACAAGCATAGACGCACTGGCGATCGGAGGAAGCCTGTCATTAGCAGGTCAGGACTGGCATAAGACGGCAGCGCAGGCAGTGTCGGTCTTCCTGTGCACAGGACTGAGCGTGGCGATTGGCATAATAGGAAGCAAAGTCATAGCGCAGGCGGCTGGAAGATGGGCTGAGGGGATAGGTGGAATAGTGCTGATAATAATCGGTATCAGTATTGTTTTATAAGGAGTTTTTCCTAAATTTGTGGGCTATGATAAGGATTTTTTACAGAAAGGGGGAAGAAATACTGCTTTCTACCGCTAAAGAAGATCTGGCAGTTCTCGAAAAGGAGAACGTGCTCTGGATAGACCTTATCGAACCGAGCGGGGAAGAGAAAAGGGCTGCCGAGTCCTTTAACAATGCCTTGATTCAGACCCGTGCCCAGGCCGAGGAGATCGAGAGTTCTTCCCGTTTCCACGAGGCTGGAGGGCTGATTTTCGCTAATACGAACTTCATGTCCCCTACCGGAAGCGAGATGAGTATGGACCCAGTGTCCTTCATTTTGGCCCCATATACCCTTACCACCCTTAGAGAATTGCCTATACGCAGTTTCGACCTGCTTTCTAACAAGATTCAGGCTCGGCCGGAACTCTACAAGAGCGGCTTCAGCATCTTCGTGGAGATTATGGACAAGAGGGTGGACCTGGATGCCGACCTGGTGGAACTTATCTCCCAGGAGACCTCCCAGTTCAGCAAGAGAATCAACCAGCAGGACGATATTAATGAAGAATTCTTACTGGATATCAACCAGTTGCAGGAGAACGCGATGGTTATAAGAGAGAACGTGGTGGATAAGCAGAGAATCCTTGGGAACATACTTAAGAGCGACCTTTTCCCTGACTCTCTGGATAAAAGATTCTCCATCATCCTGCAGGATATCACTTCCCTGATAAGTCATATAAACTTCACTTTCGAGAGATTGGAGTACCTCCAGGACACGGTAGTGGGTATCATTAACCTGGACCAGAACAGGATTATGAAGATATTCACCCTGATATCCCTGCTCCTGATGCCGGCTACACTTGTGGCCAGCTTCTACGGAATGAACGTGTCATTGCCTTTCGAAAGCTGGCCATATACTTGGATCTGCATCTTGGCTGTGATGATTCTTATAGTCGTAGCCGTAGTCTTCCTCTTCAAGAAGAAGAAACTGATGTAATTTATTTAAGTTTCGCACTTGCGAAACTAATGTAATTTACTCTATAGTCAATTCTCCGACACCCACTCCAAAGCAGCCGTCCGTAACTACAGGTATCTGCTTTCCGGCAGCGTTCTTAGCATAGCAGATCTCGTCGAGGAAAGTATGAGAATGTCCGCCCACCACCAGGTCCACATCCTTGGTGGAACTTACAAGTTTCAGGTCTTCTTCGAAACCCAGATGGGAGAGCAGAATAACCAGGTCACACTTGTACTTTTTCTTGAGAATACGGGCATACTTGTTAGTAACTGCCAGATTATCATACTGATGAAGCTGAGATGATATCTCGTAAGCGACATTGGTAGCCAGATCTGAGACCAGGCCTATGATTCCTATCTTCATCCCCGCCTTCTCCACTATGGCATAAGGACTTACTACACCTTCCAGAGCAGTGTCCTCGAGTCTGAGATTAGCGCAGACCACCGGAACTTCTATCTTTTTAAGCCTTGCGGCCAGATCTTCTACCCCATTGTCAAACTCGTGATTGCCTATGGTAATACAGTCGTAGCCGAAGGCGTTGACCACCTTCACCTCCAGTTCTCCCCCGAATTCGCTGTAATAGGAACTGCCCTGGTTAAAGTCTCCGGCGTGAAGCAGAAGTACATTCTCAGCTCCGCGGATGAGCCTTACACTGTCCACTATGATTCCCCTCTCGATGATTCCGCCATAGCCTTGCTTTTCAGCTTCCCTAAGCGGCTCCAGGTGGGAATGGGTATCATTCACGTGCAGAATGGAAAGGCGTCCGTGAGGAAGTTTCACTTCCTGTACCCTGTTATCCAGATGATATTCCAAAGGCTTTCCTTCGCTTGTAAGAGCCTGTATTCTTTCAAGCACGCAATCCCTTATCAGACAATCTGTTTTGATTATCTCCCTAGCCCCGTCTGCAAGGTATATCTTGTCTCCACCTCTTAGAAGAAAATCTATACTTCCCACACCGTAAAGTTTGTCGTCCTGGACTTTCTCTCCTCCCACTTTCAGGCTAAGGAGTTTCTTCCCCTCTATCTGAAGTTCTACTCCAGAGACAGCTTCCACCTTACGGGAGACCATCTCTGTGAAAATTTCCTTAAGCCTCTTTCCATCCACCTGGACATAGACCAGATAGTTCTTGAAAGGAAACATGGAGACTATGTCGTCCAGAATCACATCTCCCTGCGGGATGTCGCATCTGATTCCGCCGAAATTGGTAATGGCCAGATCGACCTGCTTTCCCGTCAGAGCCTCCACTTTGTCCTTAATGCAGTCCACCGTGAAATTCGAAAGTTCACTCTGAGGCCTATCCTTTACCATCGCTTTAGGAGCATAGGCTATAACTTCCTTAAGATAAGCCATCTGAGGCTGCACATCTATCAGGAGCGAGGCCAATTCCGGAGTACAACCTTCTGCGTATTCCTCCCCTTTAGGAGATTCATACACCCCGTCCTGCACCTTTCCGAGAGCCTTGTCCCTGTTCGCAGCAGTCACTGGCACAGCCCCACTGCGATGGGCATCTGCATGAATGGTATTCCACTCAAAACTGCGGCTACTCCCGCCTGGATTAGTGCAGGAGCATAGCAGCAGAAGAGTACAGATAAAAGGATTTACTTTTGCTTTAACCATTTCCAAAGATCTTTATACGTGGTCTTCTTTCCATACATCAGGATACCCACCTTGTATATCTTGGCAGAAAGCCAGGCGCAGGCGGCAGTGGTCAGCAGCAAAAGTACCACCGACAGGATAATCTGCCAGGCAGGCACTCCGAACGGAATCCTCGCGAGCATCACTATAGGTGAAGTGAAAGGAATCAAAGAACCCCAAAGTGCTATGCTGCTGTCAGGGGCATTGAAAGCGTAAAGAGCTATGAAATAAGCTATCATCAGCGGCACAGTAACCGGCAGCTGCAGCTGATTCGAATCACCCTCGTTCTCCACTGCAGAGCCTATCGCAGCGAAAAGGGAGGCGTAAAGCAGATAACCTAAAAGGAAGAATACCAGGAAGTAGAGTATCATTTGGCCTATATTCAGACCTGCCAATGTTCCCAGCACGTCTGCGAGTTCCCCGTCGCCTTGTGCGAGAACCTGGGTCATCGCTTCCAACTGGCTCGTGCCTTCCGGCATCGCGGCCACAATGGCCTGCGCATCCACGCTCTCCATCATCTTAGGAGCCATTATGCCCATCGTGGCACCAATCAGCACCACAGAGAGAACCACCCAGAGAAAGAATTGGGTGAGAGCCACCAGAGCCACTCCTATAATCTTTCCGAACATCAGTTCGGTAGCCTTCACGCTGCTGATCAAGACCTCAACCACCCTACTGGTCTTCTCCTCTATGACTGCGCTCATAACCATAGAACCAAACATGGTGATAAAGAGGAAGATAAAGATTCCCAGAACCATGGAGAGAATAGAGTTCACTCCGGATTCACTGACCTTCTCCTTTCCGCTTTCGTCCAGAGTGTAAGTGCTAATCCTGACATTCGACTTTATACTGTTCACTATATCTTCCAAGCCCTCTATCTCATAGGACTTGATCCTGTACTCCTCTATGGCGTCGTCTATGTAACGGCTCATATTCTCAGTAAGCCCCATTCCCACCGGTTTGATGGAAGTGAAGACTGCCTGAACACTCTTGTTCGAATCCAGGGCAGAGATACTCAGAACTCCATCCAGGCCAAGTTCGGCGAGATTAGCCTTTACCTCGTCCAAAGGAATGTCGGAAAAATCCTGAAAAGACACCACCTCGCTGCTCCTCAAATGAGAGAAAACTATGCCGGAATCATCTACCACGGCGACAACCTTGGTCTTTTCTTTCACATTAGTTACCATAAACATCAATATGGCGATACATACCACCATAATGATAGGAACTAAAAAAGTAGTTAGAAGGAAACCTTTCTTCCTTACTCTGGTCGAATACTCTCTACCTATGACTACACCGATAGTACGAAAATTCATATCTATTCCTCCCCTTTGACTAATTTGATGAAAATATCGTTCATACGAGGTATCAACTCCCTATATGAAATTATGTTGACACCTTTTTTCAGATACTCTTCCAGAGTAAGACTGCCATTCTCTTCCTTAGGAAGTACCAATTGATGCTGTCCCTGCTCGTCAGAATATATCAGTTCTATGTCATTATTACCATACTCTTTGCGGATGCGCTCGAGTTCTCCGGTAACAACCAGTTTAGAATGATTGATCAAGGCGATGTAGTCGCAGAGTTCCTCCACACTCTCCATGTTATGTGTAGAAAGGATGATGGTAGAACCCTCGTCCCTGAGCCTGAGTATCTCCTTACGGACTATGTCGGCATTAACCGGATCGAAGCCGGAAAAAGGTTCGTCGAGAATAAGGAGCTTCGGCTTATGAACCACTGTGGTAATAAACTGGAGTTTCTGAGCCATACCCTTGGAAAGTTCCTCCACCTTCTTGTTCCACCAGTCCTGAATGCCGAACTTGATAAACCATTCTTTAAGTTCACGCAAGGCATCTGACTTACTCATACCCTTGAGTCGGGCCAGATACAAAGCCTGGTCTCCCACTTTCATCTTCCGGTACAGACCTCTCTCTTCCGGCATATAACCTATCTTCTCCACATCTCTCTGAGTGATAGGTCTGCCCTGAAAATACACTTGACCTCCGGTAGGAATAGTGATACGGTTAATAATTCTGATTAGCGTGGTCTTTCCGGCACCATTTGGTCCCAGAAGACCGAAGATTTTCCCTTCAGGAATCTCCAAACTGACGTCATCCAAGGCAACTTTCTCACCGAATGACTTGCTGACATTCTTAATCTCAATGATAGCCATTTATCTGGGTAATTAATTTTTTTCAAATATAAGAATTTTCGAAAAAAGGCTGACCTATTAAAAGTCAGCCTTTGTCAAAAAATCGTAAAAGTAGCTCCGAGCAGAATCGAACTGCTATCTATGGTTTAGGAAACCACTATTCTATCCGTTGAACTACAGAGCCTTATGCGATTTACTCAGCGCTCTTCTCGATAATCTGACGTCCTCTGTAATATCCGCACTCCGGACAAACGCGGTGATAGATTACAGTCGCGCCACAATTAGGACAAGTAGCAAGAGTAGGTACAGGCGCAAAATCGTGTGTACGTCTCTTGGCAGTTCTCTGTTTAGAGAATTTGTGTTTTGGATGTGCCATTTTCTTATACTTTTTTAATTATTATTTTATTTACTCAAATACTTTGTCGTCTCAGCATTACATTCCCCCTCCGGATGAACCCTCCTCATAGGCAGGGCTGTGATTATGTAATCATACACGTCCTGACTCAGGTCAAGTTCCACTCCTTCAGGAATATAACTGTCTTCAAAACCGCTTTCCACCTCCAGACTTACAGGCTCCAGACACAGGTCGCAAGGGACCGTGAGGCTGCCTTTAATCTTACAGATGACATCCACGCTGCCTCCTCTGGAACGGAGACTCAGCTCCACATTCACACTGGCATCGAGGATCTCGCCGTTCTCAAAACTGTCAAAGAACTGTTTGTCCGCTACGGCACTAAGAGTCTTAACTCCCGTGCCCAGACTGTTGATGTTTACTACAAAGGGTTGCAAAGTTAATAAATTTTTTTCTAATATCAATCTATGTTATCGCTATTTCTCTTCCTTGCTAAAGGATCGAGCAAAATCTTGCGAATCCTCATATAGTGAGGGGTAACCTCCACAAGTTCATCCTCCTGAATGTACTCCAGAGCCTCCTCCAAAGAGAACTTGATGGCAGGAGGAAGAATAATCTTCTCGTCTGATCCGGCAGCACGAACATTAGTGAGCTTCTTAGTCTTGCAGATGTTGATATTCAGATCCCTCTCACGGGTATGTTCACCCACTACCTGACCCGCATAAATCTCCTCCCCTGGCTCCACGAAGAACCGGCCTCTGTCCAGGAGCTTGTTCATAGAGTAAGCACTGGCTACTCCTGTCTCCAAAGATACCAGAGAACCATTGTTCCTTCTCTCGATTTCACCCTTGAAAGGCTGATAATCCTTAAATCTGTGAGCTACAACAGCCTCTCCCTGAGATGCGGTCAAAAGATTGCTCCTCAAACCCATCAGACCTCTGGTAGGAATCTCGAACTCCAGAAGAGTTCTGTCTCCGCGAGGCTCCATATGCACCAATGCACCTTTTCTACGGGTAGCTATCTCAATGGCAGCACCCACGAACTGCTCCGGAACCTCTATGGAGAGTTCCTCGATAGGCTCACATCTCTGACCCCCTATGGTCTTGTCCAAGACCTTAGGCTGCCCCACCTGAAGTTCGAAGCCTTCCCTGCGCATGGTCTCGATCAACACGGAAAGATGCAGCACTCCACGACCATACACCACGAATGAATCAGCGGAAAGCCCAGGTTTCACTCTCAATGCCAGGTTTTTCTCCAGTTCCTTCTCCAATCTGTCCTTGATATGACGGGAGGTCACGAACTTTCCATCCTTTCCGAAAAAAGGAGAATTGTTTATGGTAAAGAGCATACTCATAGTAGGCTCATCCACTGCTATAGGAGGCAGGGCTTCAGGGTTTTCGTAATCGGCTATGGTATCTCCGATCTCGAAACCGTCTATTCCCACTACAGCACAGATATCACCACAGTTTACTTCCTCAACCGGAGTCTTGCCAAGTCCCTCGAAGACCATCAGCTGTTTGATCTTTTGCTTCTGAATCACATCGTAACGCTTGCAGAGACTCACCTGCTGACCTGCCTTAAGAGAACCACGGGTAATCTTACCCACTGCGATACGGCCCACATAAGGGCTATATTCCAGAGACGAAACCAGCATCTGAGGCGTACCCTCATTAACTGCAGGAGCTGGTATCTCTTCGAGAATTACATCCAGAAGAGCAGTAATATCCGTCGTAGGCTTGTTAAAATCCAAAGACATCCAGCCTTGCTTGGCAGAACCATATACGGTCTTGAAATCAAGCTGTTCCTCAGTGGCATTCAGATTAAACATCAAGTCGAACACCTCTTCCTGAACCTCGAGAGGACGACAATTCGTCTTGTCCACCTTATTAATTACAACTATAGGTTTCTTGCCGAGTTGCAGAGCCTTCTGAAGCACGAATCTAGTCTGAGGCATACAGCCTTCGAAAGCATCCACCAGAAGCAACACACCGTCGGCCATATTCAGAACTCTTTCCACTTCTCCTCCGAAATCACTGTGTCCTGGAGTATCTATAATATTGATCTTGACACCCTTATAGGTAACGGAAACGTTTTTAGCTAAAATAGTGATACCCCTTTCCCTCTCCAGGTCATTGTTATCCAAGATCAACTGACCCAGATTCTCGGGTTGGCGGACCAGGTTAGCCTGATAAATCATTCTGTCCACCAGAGTAGTCTTTCCATGATCGACGTGAGCGATAATCGCTATATTTCTAATATCTGTCATACACCACCAAAAATAAGGTCCGGCATATAGCCGAACCACTAACAGTGCGCGAGATGAGACTCGAACTCACACGTCGCAATTGACACTAGCTCCTGAAACTAGCGCGTCTACCATTCCGCCACCCGCGCAAAAGGGTCTGCAAATATACGAATAATTTTTAGAAAACATAGGAAATTGAAAGAATTATCTTATCCGGCTTCAAAAAATAATTCTCTCCCTGTTCCTTTATTCTTGCGCAGGTCTGACAACCATATACCCTATAATACTCATAACCAGCCCGCAATCCCCATCCGACATCCAGATTAAAATGCTTGCTAAGCATTCTGGAATAGCCTAAAGAGAGTGAGGCGCCATAGCGGTCGCCTTCCGAAAGCTGAGTCGAAAGCTGACTGAATTCCTGGTATTGAGCTCTCGCGGAGAACCACCATCCGCTATACACATACCAGGGCCAGAATCTTGCCCCCATAGAAAATACCCTCTGCTTGTCAGCTGACTTATACGGATTATACTCCACACCAGCTACCATGCTCCAATGCTCCCCGAAAGAATAGGAGGCATCCATATTCAAGGTGGCTCCATCTACCCATTCCAGCATATTGGTGGATACGGCCAATTTGTTTTGGGCAAACACTGGCGAGACTTTCACAAGCATCGCCAGAACCAGTACAAATAACAACTTAAACTTATCCATTGTATGAAAAATTTAACGTACTATAAATATTTATTGAATGCTTCGTTGATCATACTCTTGCATTCGGGGTAAAGCACTATAAGGCGGCTCCTGAGAGCCTCTCTTCCGTTCACATCCTTAGCAAGTGCCGGAAATATCTGAAATCTGTTCATCCCTCTGTCATCCAGATAGATCAATATCTCAGGATGAAACCAATACTTATCTCCGAAAGTATCCTCATAACTGTTATATCTCTGCCTGTACAGGATATTCTCCACATAATAAGCCCACATCTCCCCCACTTCACAATACCCTGCACCATCCTCCGTTCCAGTCCCGTAAGTCACGCCTCCGGAAGTCAGATAGGACGAGAGTATCATTATGGCGTATTTATCCCAGAACTCATTTCCCACCTGCATATAATGACTGCAATGAGCCAATTCATGCTGCACCAGATGATATATGTGCGAGTAAGAATCGTAATTCTTCGTCCCCAGAATCACGTCCGGCATAAAAAGTCTAACTACAGGAGAATAAACACCCAATACAGACTCAATCGGTTCCAGATCCAGAATAGCCCCCT
>JBJEBS010000118.1:0-5861 GCA_051870275.1 Candidatus Cryptobacteroides sp. | reverse complement strand
TACTCTGTCCAGAGATTGCACTGAATACCTTTGATGTAGGCTTTTTCGTGTTCGTCGAGCTGGTCGTAAGGGTCGAAACTGTAACATTTCCTAAGTGGCAGGTGCCCGCCTATGGCCAGAGGCTCTCCGTTCTTCTCAGGATCCGCAGTCTGGAAATAATCCAGGTAGAAATAGGAGGAAGGGGTCATGATTACATCGTTGCCGATTTTGGCCGCCTCTATTCCTCCCTTGGTCCCTCTCCAGGACATCACGGTGGCAGTCTTGCTTACTCCACCTTCGAGAATTTCGTCCCAGCCTATGATCTTGCGACCCTTGCTGTTCAGATAGTTCTCTATCCTTCGGATGAAGTAGCTCTGGAGTTCTTTTTCATCCTTGAGCCCTTCGTCCTTGATTCTCTGCTGGCAGGCAGGGCAGACCTTCCACCTGTCCTTCCTGGCTTCGTCTCCTCCGATATGAATGTATTCGCTCGGGAATATCTCGCAGATCTCGTCCAGGACATCGGCCAGGAACTTGAAACTTTCCTCCTTGCCGGCACAGAAGAGTTCAGGGCTTACACCCCATCTGCACCAGACTTCGTAGTTGTGGTCCTTTCCCAGACAACCCAGCTCCGGATAGCTGGCCAGTGCTGCGATGGCGTGTCCAGGCATCTCTATCTCAGGAATGACGTTGATGTAACGTTCTGCAGCATATCTGACTATCTCCCTGGCATCTTCCTGGGTGTAATAGCCTCCGTAAGGGATGCCGTCATAGCCTATCATCGCATAGAGCGGACCTATGAGGGTCTCTTTACGCTTCGAGCCTACTTCTGTGAGCTTAGGGTACTTCTTGATTTCAATCCTCCAGCCCTGGTCTTCGGTAAGGTGCCAGTGGAAGGTATTGATCTTATGCAGGGCGAGGATGTCTATATAGTCTTTTACTTCATCCACGGAGAAAAAGTGGCGGCATACATCCAAGTGAGTCCCCCTGTAGGAGAATGCCGGTGCATCTTCTATATGCATTCCTGGCATCTCGTAAGGGTATTGCTTGCTGAGCTGAATCAGGCTCATAAGTCCGTTCCATACTCCCTGAGGGCTTCCGCCGGCTATGCGGATCTTGCCTTCCGAAGGCTTGCTGTCCAGAGTGTATCCCTCTTCCGTCAGTTTGTCATTAAGACTTAAAATCAGGCTGGCGCTCTTCTCGCTACGGCTCTTTTTCCATTTTTTGTTACCGTATTTGTGGTTCAGGGCCTGGAAGCCTTTCAGCAGGCTGCCGAGTTCTTTGTCGGCGAGGTAAAGTGAAGCATCTTCTCCTATTAGGGTATATCCCTTATTTGCCACCAGGGTGACAGGCTCAGGCACCAGAGCGATTCGGCTCTTGTCAATTACGCCCAGTTCGCAGGCTATCTTGCAGGCTGTAGAGTAGGCGTCGGCATCGGAGCTAATCCACTCCAGAGGGTGACTTGGCTCAGAGAAATCCAGTTCAAACTCCCTAATTCTCTTTTCGAATCTCTTCTGGTCGAACTCCGGACCTGTTCCTTCCACATCTGCTATAATCTCTTCCCAGAACATCTCCCATCTCTGTCGGTAGTAGTTGTGTACCAAGCCGTTCCACTGACGGTTAGCATAGTCGGTGAGCTGGCCGGTACCTCCCCAGGTGGTCAGTATCATTCGGGCGCAGTTCTCATAGTAGTCTTTTTCTTCTGCCGAGTCTCCCCAGAGGCGGGCCTGTTCTATCCAGTTCTTCAGGGAGAAAGCGCTATGGCAGGAGAGGAGTTCCTCCCAGAGATCATAGAGCCTTCTCATCTTGTCCGCGTGGAGTTTGAGTCCTTCGATGTCTCGATTGTAGTAGCATCGGCTGAAGGCTTCCCTTTCGGCAGGGAAGGCGAGTTTAAGCACTTCCGAGCCTATGTTCACTATGTCGAAGCGATACCAGTCGGTGTTCGCAGGGCTTTCGAGAAGTTTAGCCCATACTGCTGCGATCTGCTCGAAAGTATAAGGCACTTCCGGCAGGGTGGTCCAGCGCCAATTCCCTTCCAGACAAGGGTGTATGCAGGCTACAGGGCAGATTCCGGAGTAGGTGGCCTTCACGTAGATCTCGTCCGCGAGCAGGGAGAAGGCTTCCTCTATGCTCTTGTCTTCTTTTCCTACATGTCTGTCGGCCAATTTTTTCAGCCACTGCTCGTCGCTTTGGCCGAGCTCCCAGGCACGGTCCAGCACATATTCGTAAAGCCATTGGCTTACTCCGAAGCCTTCGAGCGTACCGCCCAGGCCCATTAGATTATCCCCGCCCTGCTTATAAACCTCGCTGATTCGCTGACTCAGGGAGTGGAAATCGCCGGAGAGGTTAGTGTTTCCGCCGAAGTTGCCGAGGAAGCAGAAATAATAAGGTTGGCCGTAGAAATTCTCGTTCAGCTTGTAGATTTCGGCCTCGTCGCAGAAGTAGTCCAGCATAGCGACCTTGCCCTGAGGAACAGCACCGAGGTAGGCTTTGACATTGGCAGGTGTCCAATGTTTCTGGTCGAAATAGAGCATCCAGCCTACCTGGAGCCAGACGGCTTCGGGATCAGCGGCGGCGAGAGTCTCATAGACGTGGTGAGAAATTCGGGCGAGCACCTCGGGATCCCATTCGTCTCCTTCGATGTCCTCAAAGAAATCTACCTCGTTGAAAATGTCCAGTCCGTAGATGTGGCTGGTCCCGTAGATCTTGGTCTGTTCTTCTATGAACACCTTCTGAATCTCGGCGAATAGCGGGTCTGAAGGATCCAGGAACCAGCAGCCGTATTCATCTTCGAAACCGTCCCATTTGGTGACCTCCTTGATGTGGGCCTCGGGATACAGTCTGGCAAAAGCGGCTGGAACCTTGCCGTTGAAGGCCGGCAGGACCGGTTTCATGTTCAGTTCGCGCTCCCTTTCGAGAATTTTTATCTGCAGGGCTTCCTGTCTGTCTATGAATTTTTGGGGAAGGGGACCTTTCCAGCGGTCTATATCCATCATCCTGTTCCAAGGCAGGAAAGGAGGACCGGTGAAACTCTCCCTTATATCCTCCTGCTCCAGGCCGAAATGTTCCCAGACTTTCATCAGCACGGCTTCTTCGCCAGTGATGTTCAATGGCATAGTCACTCCGTTAAGGGCCATCCAGTCTATCATCCAGGACCATTCTTCCCAGCCCCACCAAGGCATAGTGTAGCCGTAGGTGCAGTAGTTTAGAAAGAACCTGTCCTTGGCTATCGCATCCACCTCGATTTTCTCTGGAACTTTAGGCAGGACTTTAGGCATGTAGAGAGGGTCGGCCTTGTTCCAGGACACGGTGGTGAGACAATAGTTCTTAAGATAATAGTTCAGGCCATAGGACATGGAATTGGCATTGTTTCCTGCTATCACTATCTTGCCTGAACGGCTTTCGAGGGTGAAACAGTCTTTGTTTTCTTTCAGTTTTTTGAATTTGAAATGGCCTGATTGCTCAGGGATGACCCTTTTGGTCAAGTCTTTGGCTGCCTTTATGTCAGGATCATTTGTGCAGGAGCACAAAAGAATGCCTGCACAGGCGAGCGCAAGGCTTAGAAGATGTTTCATGTTAAATTCTAATGTATGCTGTTTATAATAAAGTTACACAAATCGTGATACAAAGTTTGGTCAAGAGGATACTCGGAAGTGCTTATTTTATAGAAATCATCCTGTCCGAAGTAGTAGGAGAGTTCCCTTTTACCGTAGAGATCCATCTGTTTGCACATATCCATATATTTGTAGAAACGCTCGCGGTAAGGGGCGGAACCTTCCGAGGACTCCAGTATGGCGGAATCGAATTCGAATTCCATAGAGAGCCCCGTCGAGAGGACCTTGCTCATATATGCGTTCATATCGTAGGTGCTGTGCCAGAAGTAGTTAGGCTGCATCATGGTGTAGTCTATGCCGAATTTCTCCCAGTTTTGGTAACCGGCTGCCGAATTGTAAGGTATCCAGTTCAAGGTCTCGTTGCAGGCATGGATGTAGTCGCTCATCTCAGGGTAGATATCTTCCCAGCGCTTGAGCTCTGTGCTGTAACCGTTCCCTGGGGTGGCCAGGTCCTCGCTCACTATGTAGAAACCGATGAATTCCAGATTTTCGTAATTAGCCCTGTTCCATCTGGCTCTTACTTCGTCGATGTACCATTTCATAGCCGCCCTTCTGTCCGCTGCTTTGCTGAAATCCATAGCCTTTCCATCTATGAAACCCCAGTACACCGTGCCGCTTGTGGCATCTTTTGAAACTTTGTAGATGATAGGGTCCGGCAGGGTTATTACTACCTTTCTCTTTGTAGGAGGATTGCCAATTCTCTTGATGGCTTCTCCTACAGCCCTGTTCAGGGCTGCGAATCCGTCCTGCTCGTCGAACCAGTAGTCCAGTAGTCTGGTCCAGGAGGCCTTGTCGGCTGCATTCCCCTGGTAGCCTATGGCGTATTCCATATGGTAGCCGGAATCGGCGAATTCTATGGCCAGGAAAGCATCGAAGAGCCAGTGCTCCACTCCGCTCTTGTCTTTATAAGTCACATGGTGGGCAAATCTGTCCTCGTTCCACTGATAAGGCACACGGTGGGCGGAGCCTCCGTAGCAGAGGGCCAGGTTCGAATATCTGGCCTTTTCTTTTCTCGCCTTTTCCCAGTCGTAAAGAACCTCAGGGCCTTTTATGGTGCTGAATTCTACTCGATAGATACTGCTAGTTTGCTCTTTCTCATCACTTGCCACTCCATAAAGGGTATAGAGAGTTTCAGGCTCCAGATCGAAGATCTCGTAGTTGCCCGCTTCTGTCTTTTCTCCTTTTTCGAGGATATCAGACAGTTGTGGGCTTGATTCATTTCTTTTTTGACAAAGAATATGACATTCACTGGCATTAACCGTTTCTATGAGAAAAGTCCCACGAGTGGAAGACACTTCAATGGGGCTTATTCTCAATGCTGGTT
Organism: Candidatus Cryptobacteroides sp.; assembly: GCA_051870275.1. Classification (GTDB taxonomy): domain Bacteria; phylum Bacteroidota; class Bacteroidia; order Bacteroidales; family UBA932; genus Cryptobacteroides. The sequence continues at coordinate 947 of JBJEBS010000118.1, read as the reverse complement.
TAGCTTGGTAAGTGGGTTCCCCCTCCTTCCCCGTGCAGGAAAGCAGCAGGGAAGAAAGGGATAACGCACATATTATTCGAGATAGTCTCATTATTGTTCCCATCCTGTAGCATAGAACTCCATCAGGTATCCACCCTTTGAAGAAGTTGGATACTTGTTCATGGTGTTCATTATGCAGAACTTGATATAGCGGCCACGGGTGTAGTTCACTTCGCTGCCTTCGGCATTAGGATCCTCTGGGATAGGATAAGAAAATCTTTCGAGAACATCGTCTATATCCACCTCAGCTCCGGATGGGTAGGCCTGCCAGCCTCTGTCAGCGGTTCTACCCTTGGCTGCGAGTTTCCAGTCTGTGTCGCCTGCGGCATATTCGCGGGCTACATAGACCTCGAAATCGCGGAACTGTCCTTGGAATGCGCTGGCATCTACCTTGTTGAAGCTCTCGAAGATATATTCAGCTCCCGTATCGAACACGAATACTAAAGGGAAAGTAGGCTCGGTCCAGAAATATGAACCCCAGTAACCGTTTGCAGTGGCATCTGTAGAGCTGTTACCGAATCTCCAGTCCACGAGGCGGTCCACGTTGTAGTTATTATACCAGTCTCTGTTCGTACATGCAGGGTCGGCACCGATATGCTGATCCGCTCCTTCAAGAACCTCCCAAGGTCCGTGCAGAATGCTGCTCGGGGTGCTTGGAGGAACCACGATGTCATCGTCGGCTATGTAGAGCAGAACGCAGGTAGTGCTGGTCTCACCCAGGCCCAGAAGTTCAGGACTTCTCTTCTTGATAGTGACAGGTACCATATAGTTGGCCGGTTTCTTTTTGAATTCCCCTTCTTCATCGAAGAGGACACTCAGGTCCACCTGGAAGCCGAAGTGGGCTATGGTCTCTACTGCAGGGATGCAGACTTTGCTCTCAGTGAAGGAGAAGAGTCCGTCAGGAGCCT
>JBJEBS010000117.1:0-5913 GCA_051870275.1 Candidatus Cryptobacteroides sp. | reverse complement strand
AAAGCCCCGCGCCACCTTCGGTTAACAGTCAGGATAGGGGTACCTGAGTAGTTACTAAAATTTTATTAAATTTGCTATGCTTTTTACGATAATAACACTGAAACTTGAACGGAATGATTAACCATAATTAAACCAATAACTACTTGTAAAAATTAATGCGTAACAGTTTCAAGAAGTTGTTAGCAGCGGCGATAGCCACTCTGACACTAAGTGTTGGTTATTCCAGAGCACAAGAGCTCAGGACCATTACCGGCGTCGTCTTGGACGAGACCGATCTGGGTATCCCAGGAGCTTACGTGGTCGTGAAAAACCAGACACGAGGATCTATTACTGACGTAGAGGGAAAATTCACCCTCGAAGTAAAAAAAGGAGACATTCTCCAGGTCACCTTCCTCGGATATCAAGACGAGGAGATCAGCGTAGGTGATCAAAAGCACATCATCATCAAGATGACCCCTTCAAGCGACATGCTGGACGAAGTAACCTTCGTAGCTTACGGTTCACAGCGTAAGGCCAGTGTGATCGGATCCATCAGCACCATCAAGGCAGACGCCCTGGCCAGTCCTGCAGGACAGCTATCTTCAGGGCTTGCCGGAAAACTCGCCGGTATAGTTTCTCTCCAAAGAACTGGTGAGCCTGGTGCAGGTTCCGACTTCTGGATTCGAGGCGTAAACACCTTCGGAGCCAATTCCAAGCCTCTCATCCTGGTAGATGGTATCGAGCGTGACATGGACCTGGTGGATACCGAAGACATCGCCTCCTTCTCTATCCTCAAGGACGCCACAGCCACAGCCCTCTACGGTGTACGAGGTGCTAACGGTATCGTGCTCATCACCACCAAACGTGGACAGGAGAGCAAACCTCAGGTCAACTTCAAATACGAACACGGTCTGACCCAACCTGTCAAACTTCCTAAACTGGCTAACACTGAGCAGTGGATCGACTACTACAACGAGCTCTACGTGGATGCAGGCAGCAAGCCTGTCATCGACGAATACGAGAGGGAGATGTACCTCAGCGGAGCAGATCCGGACCTCTATCCTTCAGTGGACTGGGTAAGCACAGTTTTCAAGGATATGGCCAACACCGAAAGACTTAACGTAAGCGTAACCGGAGGTACCAAAAGCGTACGTTACTATGTCGGAGCATCCTACTATATGGAAGACGGTATCTTCAACGTAGTGAAGGATAGCGATTACTCCCAGTACGATAACCAGATTCGTTACGACAAGTTCAACTTCCGCTCCAATGTGGATATCGACATCACCAAATCCACGACCCTGGCCCTATCCCTATCCACACAGTACTACACGAAGACCACCCCTGGACACAGCCTGGCTGACATCTATGCCTATACGATGTACTCCACCCCTATCGCATCGCCTCCTGTATTCTCCGACGGTACACTTGCGAACCCTGAAGGCGGATACAACCCTTACCGCATGATCAACAGTTCCGGCTACAAACGTAACACGAACATCGTAGCCCAATCCCTGATATCCCTTACCCAGGACTTCTCGGACATCATAACCAAGGGATTAAAGGCCAATGTCAAATTTTCCTGGGATGCTGACAACGGCAACGTGCTCGGACGACTGCTCAACCCTACCTTATATTATACCAACGGCAGAGACGAAGACGGCAATCTTATCTACGAGCCTTGGAACGAGGGTACCAACTACATGTACCTGTCCAGGACTAACAGCAGTTACACTACTACCAACTTCGAAGCCAGCGTAAATTATGAAAGAGAATTCGCATATGCCCACAACGTAAGCGCCCTGCTGCTCTTCAGTGCCAGAAGCAAATACAACAACGTTCCTGCCACCTTTGAGCAGTCATTTGCATACAAGAATATGGGTCTGGCAGGAAGAGCAACCTATTCTTACAAAGACCGTTACTTCGGAGAATTCAACTTCGGTTACAACGGCTCCGAAAACTTTGCCCCAGGTAACCGTTTCGGATTCTTCCCATCAGTAGCAGTCGGCTACATGATAAGCAACGAGCCTTTCTGGGATCCAATTAAAGACACTATCAATCTATTGAAATTCAAGGTATCCTACGGTAAGATCGGTAATGACCAGATCGGTGGATCGAGACGTTTTGCCTACAACTCTACAGTCAATACTTCCGCCCCAGGATTCACCTTCGGTACCAATCCTATCGCCATCGGAGGTATCACCACCGGTGAAGTAGGTAACAGCGATGTTAAATGGGAAGAGGCACTCAAATTTAACGCCGGTCTAGAGATCACCCTCTTCCGAGACCTTCAGTTCCAGATCGACTACTTCTCCGACCACCGTAGCGGCATCTTTATCGAAAGACAGAGCACTCCTCCTATCGTAGGTCTTAACAAACAGCAGTGGGTTAATCTCGGAGAGATGGAAAACAAGGGTGTGGATATGAGCCTGCAGTATGATCACACATTCGGAGACCTCTATGTATCTGCCCGTGCGAACTACACCTTTAACCGTAACAAGAAACTCTACGACGATATGCCTGACCAGATATGGTCTTACCAGAACCTGACGGGATTTGCATACAATCAGCAGTTCGGGCTTATCGCAGAAGGCCTGTTCGTGGATCAGGATGATATAGACAACTGGCCTAAACAGGAATTCGGCAACGTACGACCTGGTGATATCAAATACCGCGATGTAAACGGTGACGGCGTTGTGAACACCTTCGACAAGGTAGCTATAGGTTACACCACCATCCCTGAGATTAACTACGGCTTCGGAGTAAGCCTGGGCTACAAGGGCTTCGACCTCTCAGTATTCTTCCAGGGAGTATCCCATGTGACCAGAATCATCGGAGGACAGAACCTCTTCGGAGCATCTTCCCAGATTCACAAGCTCGGTCAGATCTTCGAGGACGTAGCCCTGAACCGCTGGACACTCTCGAACCAGGATCCTAATGCTCCATATCCTCGCCTTTCCCTTAACAAGGTAGAGAATAACCAGCAACCTTCAACCTACTGGCAGAGAGACATGTCTTTCATACGTCTGAAGAATGCCGAGATCGGTTATACCATTCCTAAGAAACTGACTAAAAAGATCGGTCTATCCACAGTCCGCATCTATGCTCAGGGACTTAACCTGCTCACCTTCTCCGAGTTCAAACTTTGGGACCCTGAGCTGGACTCCAGCTATGGCAACGTATATCCTACGATGCGTACCTACACATTCGGAGTAAACCTTAATTTTTAATGAGAGATGAAGAATATAAATATATTAATAGCATCCATATTGACAGTCTTTGTGCTCAGTGCCTGTGACAGTTATTTCGACGTCGATCTGAAAGACCAGGCGACCCTCGACGAAGTCTTCTCCCAGAGCACTACCACGCACAAGTATCTGGCTCACTGCTACTCCTACATTCCTCTGGATGAAGAGATAGTGGGTAGCGACGGTTGGGTGGTAGGACGTGCAGACGAATCCCGCTACTCCTGGTACCAGTGGGTTTACTACGAACTCTACCGTACCGGCAACTACTCCAGCGCCACTCCTTCAAGTGAAACTTACTTCAACTACTTCAGCAAGTTCTACATCGGTATCAACCAATGTACTATCTTTATGGAAAATGTAAGCAAGGATAAACAGGACAGCCCTGAGGTCGTGGAATGCATGTACTACGAGGCCCGCTTCCTCAGAGCTTACTATTACTACTGCCTCTTCCGCCAGTACGGTCCTGTACATATCTGGGGAAATGCTCCTGCTGACGAGGGCATAGTTCCTCAGGAAGCCGACCGTCACACTGTAGAAGAGAACATAGACTTCATAGTATCTGAGCTCGACGCCTGCATAGAAAAACTCCCTATGACCTGTCCTGAATCGGCAGCATCATACCAGGGAAGGGTTACCAAGGGAGCTGCTATGGCTCTCAAATCCCGCATCCTGCTCTGGGCCGCCTCACCTCTTTACAACGGAGGTGCCGACTGGCTCAAGAACATGACCAATATCGAAGGCAAACATATCTTCCCTCAGACTCCTGATCCTAACAAATGGGAACTTGCAGCCCAGGCTGCCAAGGATATCATTGATCTGAATCAGTGGTCTCTCTGCAAGGTTAACACTTACGGAGATGATGAAGAAGACGAAACCGCCAGATTCAAGAACGGAGCTGCTTCCTACCAGAAGGTTTACTTCACCCCTTGGAACGAAGAGACCATCTTCGGCTGGTGGAAGAGAACCTCCAGCGCATATGCCTATATGGGTGGAGCCGGTGCCCTTCTGGGCTGCGCTTGCCCACATTCAATTGTACTCTGGGGTTTCGGAGGTATCGCTCCATCCCTCAAACTCGTGGACAGCTACGCCATGTGGGAAACAGGCCGCTTCCCTGTCACCGGTTATGAAGGCAATAACGACTACTCCCGTCCTATCATAGACGAGAAGTCCGGCTATGTAGCCACGGGATTTAAAGAAGCTTATAAGCAGCCGATCGATGCCGACTGGGCTCCAGCCTTTAAGGCACATAACTCTACCGTAGGACGTGAGCCTCGCTACTATGCCTGCATACTTCCTAACGGATTTTATTGGCCTGACAAGAACTTGAAAACCAAGTTCACCTGCTATGACAATGAAGAGTGCACCTCCCGCTGGGCAGCTTCAGGAAGCGCCATCCGCGTAGGTTACGCCTGGAGAAAATTCTATCCTGCTGACCATCCGCTCAAAGTCCAGACAGACTACACAGGTCTCAAGCACGTATATCCTGCCTTCAGACTTGCAGAGGTGTATCTGAACTATGCTGAGGCCTGCAATGAAAAACCATCCAGAGACGAAGCCGAGGCCCTCAAATACCTCAACCTCGTGCGTGAAAGAGTTGGCCTTAATAAGGTGGAAGAAGCCTATCCTGAAGTTATCGGAAACCAGGATCTGCTCAGAACCCTTATCAAGAAAGAAAGAATGGTGGAATTTGCTATGGACGCCATGCGTCACTACGATGCCTGCCGCTGGCTCGATGCCGAAAAGGAGTACCCTTGTGCCAACTGGACCCTGCACTGCACAGCCGACAACTACGAGGACTCTTACGAGAGAGTTGACAACGAGTTCATAGGAGCTGACGCAGCCTTCAGCAAGAGAGACTACTTCTTCCCTATTTCTGCAGATGACAAGGCCAAGATGCCTAATTACACTCAAAACTACGGATTCTAATAGAGAGACTGATTATGAAACATAAATTATTACTGGCAAGCATAGCCATCGCCGCATTAAGTCTAACTTCCTGCGAGCACGACCTGAATCATAATATGGTCCCTGACAAATTAGGTTTCTCCTATACTGAGAACCTGCAGCAGCCTTCCGTCTTCAATGCCGGAATGTCCATAAGCGTTATCAAGAGCGGCAAGGGAAGCAGCGCTGCTACAGTAGAGGTAGAGCCTTGCACCCAGGAGGAAATCGATGCCTGGAGAGAAGCTAACGGGTATGAAACTCCACTTCTTCTGGCAAGCGAACTTAACTACAGCATAGACCTGCCAGGGAATAAACTTAGCTTCGAAACATCTGACATCAGACAGAGTTTCAAAGTTGAATGGAAGACTACTTTCTTCGCCAATTCTGCCAAGAATGGCAAAGACTATGTCATAGGTCTCAAACTTGTCAACCCGAGTATCGAAGCCGACGAGGCGAGAAGCCTGGTGCTTATCCGCCCTATTCTCAGCCATGTCAGCTTCAAGAACCAGGATGTCAAGACCCTCTTCCCTACCCAGAACGACTTCCAGACAGTAAACAAGTACGAAGGAGAGATCAATCTGGACAGTGCTGTTCCAAGTGAAGATGTAATCCTGGAATTGGCCATAGACAACAGCCTGATAGCCCAGGAAAGCGAAAAGAGAGAAAAAGACTTCGAACAGGCTCCTGACGGCCTCTTCTCCTTCACTGAGAGCAAAGTCTGCATCCCTGCAGGAGAGACCAT
>JBJEBS010000116.1:0-5957 GCA_051870275.1 Candidatus Cryptobacteroides sp. | reverse complement strand
TCAGCGCCTACCTTAGAAGACAAGACTCACGACGGGCAGGCTTTGAAGGAGGCAGAGAAAAAAGCTTCAGAAAATGAAAGTCGAAAAGACTAATGCAGCCAGATTGCTGGATGCGGCGGGGGTCAGCTACAGGCTGATCCCCTATGCTTTCAGTGAAGAGGATCTCAGTGCCCAACACGTGGCTGCCGAGCTGGGAGAACCTATAGAACAGGTGTTCAAAACCTTGGTACTCAGGGGAGATAAGATTGGTGAATTCGTCTGTGTCATCCCAGGAGATATGGAAGTGGATCTGAAAGTGGCTGCCAGAATCTCAGGGAACAAGAATTGTGAGATGCTGAAGATGAAAGAGCTTCTTCCCACTACGGGATACATCCGCGGAGGCTGCTGCCCTATAGCCATGAAAAAGCCTTTCCCCACTTTTATCCACGAGTCAGCCCTGCTCTACGATTACATCTACATAAGTGCAGGAAAAAGGGGTCTCCAGATTAAAATAAATCCGCAAGACCTCATAGATTTCGTCCAGATGGGTATCTATCCTCTGTAATCACTAGCCTACTACTATTCTCGGTGAGTGTTGCGACTTGCCGTTGGTGCTTTGAATCTATGCTTGGTGAGAATTTTGGCTTACCCACCGTGATTCTTTGGAGCTATGCTTGGTGAGATTTTGTTAGTTAATGTTTGGCGTCAGACCATAACTCCTTCCACTAAGCCATCTACCTATTGTCTTCCACCTACCAACCGTAATCTACCACTACCCCATATCTACCCTCGTCTCATTTTCCTTTCACTATCAAATCTAGCAGCCGCAATCAACTCTTCTACAATCAACTCTTCTAGCATCAATACCTCCATCTACCAACCATCATTTACCAACTGTCATCAGTTCTTCTACCTCCAGCAAATCAACTTCCATCAACTCCAAATATCAGATGGGCCAGTAGCGGTAGATTATCCCTAGCTCTCTCTTCAAGAAAATCACCGAGCATGCCCCATATATGTAAGTATTTGATTATAAGACAATTAATTCCCCATTCCGTGCGGGGTGATTTGCACGAATCAGCATCGCGGCCGGAATATACGGTCTCCGGCAGCTACAACACACAGCTGCGGGGAGCTATGTATGGCTCTCCTCGCTGTGGCCGTTGCTGAACCCCATATTCGGTGAGTAATTCCAGGCTTTCGCTCACCAGAGGCACTTTGAACAAGTAGTCGGTAAGTAATTTCGGCTTTTCGCTCACCTTTTTTTGCTTTTTGCTCTCTCTGTAATGACCTTCATGAAGCTGATGAAGGTACAGTGCTCGGCAGTCCTCTTCGGAACACACGCCACCCTCGGCATGTAAGAGGGGGAACCGCTTGCGGTCGGGTCGAACGAAGTGAGACGGTTCCGGAGAGGAGCTGCCGGCACTGATGACATCAGGAACTACTGCATATAAGCAATTCGGCCTATTTGCTCACTTACGTCGCTTCGTGCAATTCACCTGGCATAAGATAAAATCATAACAAATTAATACTCAGGTATTTATCATTTTAGATTATGGCAGATGAGCTCAATTTGATTCCACTTGCCATATCGTACTTCGGTACTTTCCTAATAATCAATAAGATACGATTTGACGATATGCCAGGTGAATTTCATGAAGGGAATAGCTGCAGCAAAAGGGGGTAGAAGATGGAGAGGTAGTTGGAGAGGTAGTTGGAGAGATAGATGGAGAGATAGATGGATAGATAGATGGAGAGGTAGATGAAGATGTACAGAGAGGAAGAAGATGGAGTAGAAGATGGAGATGGATGGAGATGGATGGAGATGGATGGAGATGGGGAGAGTTGGAGAAGAAGATGGATAGAGAGGAAGAAGAAGAGGGAGATGGAAATGGAAAATTAGATATTGAGGATGATGTAGAAGAGGGAGATGGACAAAGATGGAGATAGAGATAGAGATTATGATGAATATGGATATGGTGAATGGCAAGGTGGAGGCTGATGACTCTGAGGGACATGCCGCCCACGGCTCGGTAGTGGGTGCCACGATCCGCGGCTGGCCTGGACCAAGCGTGATCGTGGCAGGGTTCGTGAGTGCGCGACAGTCCTCTTCGGAACACACGCCACACTCTGAGCTGCCGGCACCTCTGGGAAATACATGAAATTTTTGTTAATTTTGTCCCGCTTTATTCAGTGTTAGTTTTTCATTCGCTCTGACAGTGTGGATAAGATGATGGACTGAAGAAACGGTAGTATTATTGGTCTTGTGACTGTAAGTGCTAAACTGCTGAGCTTGAATGTGAATGGAAGAATTTGTCGGACTGTTGAATGGTAGAGTGGCTGTTAAGGGATAGGGTGAGCAGTGGGCACATAGTGCTGAAGAGCTAAGTGAGGAATGAGTGCTGAAGGGATTAGTGCTGAGAAATTAGTGAGGAGGGAGAGGGTATTGACAGAATTAATTATAGAAATTTGATAATATGGTAAAAATTGATCTTGGAGCCTGTGGCTCTTTTGTAAAGGAAACTGAATATCAGAATTATGTGGCTAAAGCCCTCAGCGCTTTTGATACTCTGATAGCTGAGAATGGAGCAGGAAACGATTTCCTGGGATGGAAGACTCTTCCTATAGATATAGACGAGAATCTTATCTGCAACATAGAGCAGATCAGGGACGAGTGGAAGGCCAAGGGTGTGAACCTGGTCATCGTAATAGGAATTGGCGGCTCATATCTGGGAGCCCGCTGCGCCATCGAGGCCCTCAGCCACAGTTTCGTACGTCCTGAAGGAACTCCTCAGGTGGTTTTCGCCGGAAACAACCTCAGCGAAGACTACATAGCAGAACTCATGGATCTGGCTAAAATCAGAAACACCGCCTGCGTGGTAATCTCCAAGTCCGGTACCACCACAGAACCTGCAGTTGCCTTCAGAATTTTCAAAGAATACATAGAGCAGACCTACGGAAAGGCTGAGGCCAGCAGCAGAATCGTAGCTGTGACCGATGCCCACAAGGGAGCCCTCAAGACTCTCTCCACCCAGGAAGGATACAAGACTTTCGTAGTTCCGGATAATGTAGGTGGCCGTTTCAGTGTACTTACTCCTGTAGGACTACTGCCTATCGCCCTCGCCGGTTTCGATATCAGAGCCATGCTCAAGGGCGCAGCCGAGCAGAGAGAGGAACTCTTGAAAAAGAGCGAGACTAATGCTGCAGTTCAGTATGCTGCCATCAGAAACCTGCTTCATAGTGAATATAACAAAGCTGTGGAGATCCTCGTAACTTATTCTCCTAAACTTGTTTATCTCGCCGAGTGGTGGAAGCAGCTCTATGGCGAGAGCGAAGGAAAGGACGGCAAGGGTATCTTCCCTGCAAGTGTAACTAACACTGCTGACCTGCACTCTATGGGCCAATTCATCCAGGAGGGAAGCCGCGTAATGTTCGAAACAGTGATCAAGGTGGAGAAAGCACAGAGGGAAGTGGTAATTGGCACAGATGAACAGAATCTCGACTGCCTGAATTACCTTGCAGGCCAGAGGGTTGAGCACTGTAATGCCATGGCGCAGCTCGGTGTCAAGGTAGCGCACATCGACGGCGGGGTACCTCAGATTGACCTCAGTATAGAGAAAATAGACGAGTATAATCTCGGAGCTATCTTCTACTTCTTCGAGTTCGCCTGCGGAGTTTCAGCTTATGTCCTGGGAGTAAATCCTTTCAATCAGCCAGGTGTGGAGGCTTATAAGAAGAATATGTTTGCCCTTCTGAGAAAGCCTGGTTACGAGGCTCAGACTGAGGAAATTCTGAAAAGAATCTAATCCATGGACACCGCTCTGATAGTCATAGCCGTAATTTTAGGGGTGCTGGGAGTCCTGGGAAGCATACTTCCGGGACTCGCTGGCCCTCCATTTGGCTGGATAGGTCTCCTGCTAATGTACTTCGCCCACACTCCGGATCCCGTGAGCCTGACTTCACTTCTGATCTGGCTTGCAGTGGTGGTGATAATTACGGTAATAGACTATGTGATCCCGCCAGCCCTGACCAAGACTTTCGGAGGACATAAGGCAGCTTCCATAGGTGCCACCATAGGCCTCTTCGCCGGAATGTTCCTGGCTCCTATAGGGATGATAGGCGGAAGCCTTCTGGGGGCTTTCCTGGCCGAACTTATTTTCGAAGACAAAGGGGTATGGGCCTCCTTCAAAGCCGCCTTCGGGGCCTTCATCGGCTTCCTTCTCACCACAGGTATAAACCTGATTCTCAGCGGTTTGCTTCTCTGGCGCATCATTGACGCCATACACTGATGCCTGCCCCTGCACATGACATACTCTCCCAGTACTCCTACTATCTGAAGGTGGAGAGGGGATTGTCTGCCAATACCTTCAAGGCCTACACCTCTGATGTGCAGGCCTTTCAGGATTATCTGTGCGGCAAGCCTTGGAAAAGCGTCAGTGCTGAGGATGTAACAAATTATCTGATAAGTATATCCGACCTGCTTTCCAAGCGCTCCCAAGCCCGCATCCTCAGCTCCCTGAACTCCTTTTTCGACTATCTCATTAAGGAAGGGGAGCGGGAAGACAACCCTGCTTCCATGGTGGACAGCCCTAAGTTAGGCCAATACCTCCCTACAGTGCTTTCTGTAGAGGAGGTCTGCTCCATTCTGGATGCCGCTGCCAATCCTCGGGACCGTGCTATTCTTGAAGTGCTCTACGGCTGCGGACTTCGCGTCAGCGAACTCTGTTCCCTGAAGATATCCCAGGTTTATCTGGACGAACTCTTCGTTAAAGTCAAGGGCAAGGGCAGCAAGGAGAGGCTGGTACCTATGGCGGAATCCACCGCCGAGGCCATTTCCCTTTACTTGGCAGAGCGAAAGGAGTGTGACAGCAAGCACGAGGACACTCTCTTTCTGAATCGTTTCGGGGCCGCGCTCAGTCGAGTAGCCATCTTCAATCTGGTCAAGGACACTGCTCTTCGCGCGGGCGTGACCAAGAACATCTCCCCTCACACCTTCCGCCACTCATTTGCTACTCATCTGATAGAGAACGGGGCCGATCTTAGGGTGGTACAAGAAATGCTCGGTCATGAGAGCATACTCACGACCGAGATTTATACCCATGTGGACAGCGCCACTTGGCAGAAAGAGATTAAGGATATTATTTCTGATGTTCTGCAGCGATAGCCGCGTTGTAACAGTCGCGGCACAGAGGCTCATAGACATCTTTCTCTCCCAGGACCACCAGGTCCGCATTCTTCGAAAGACGGTGGGAGTGATTAGCCAGATTACCACATTTTACACAGATGGCGTGAACTTTCTGCACGTCTTCAGCCACGGCCATTAGGGCAGGCATAGGGCCGAAAGGCTTGCCCAGAAAGTCAGTATCCAAGCCGGCGATGATTATGCGAACTCCCTTGTTGGCAAGGCTTTGACATACATCCACAATATTCTCGCCGAAGAATTGAGCCTCGTCAATTCCCACTACTTCGATGTCTGAAGGAATCTCCAGCATAAATTTGGCATCGGTGATAGGGGTGGACTTCAGGGAGTGCAGGTCGTGGGAGACCACCTCCACATCGGAATACCTGACATCGATGCTTGGCTTAAAGATGGCTATCTTCTGGTTAGCAAACTGCGCCCTTTTAAGTCGGCGGATAAGTTCCTCGGTCTTGCCTGAGAACATCGAGCCGCATATTACCTCTATGCAGCCGGATTTTTTGTGGTTTTCTGAAAACATTTGTAGATTTGTAATTTATACTATACAAAGATAGTATTTTTTAATTTAATAATGGCGGGAATTCTTTACATAGTTCCTACTCCGGTAGGCAATCTTTCAGACATCACCCTCAGAGCTCTCGAGGTTCTGAAGGGAGCAGATATCATCCTGGCAGAGGATACCCGCACCAGCTCTGTCCTTCTAAAACATTATCAGATAGAGGGAAAACTGCTTTCACATCACAAATATAACGAACATCAGACACTTGGCTTTATAAAGGAG
>JBJEBS010000115.1:0-1617 GCA_051870275.1 Candidatus Cryptobacteroides sp. | reverse complement strand
AACAAGGTAGCCGTATCGGAAGGTGCGGCTGGATCACCTCCTTTCTATGGAGAAACCGATGAGATAAAAATCATCAAAATATTCTCTGGTCACAAGGGAAAAGAAGTTTAGAAGGGTAAGCAGAGAGTAGTTGTTCAATTTTGAAGGCTCTGAGAAGAACCTTTAAAACCAAAGATGGAAGCAAATGGCGATCCTATCCCTTACCAAACGGGGGTGTAGCTCAGCTGGGAGAGCACCTGCCTTGCACGCAGGGGGTCAGGAGTTCGATCCTCCTCATCTCCACCAAAGGTAAGAGATAAGGATTGAACGATAAGCCGAAAAGCTTTAGCAAATGGGCGCATAGCTCAGGTGGTTAGAGCGCACGCCTGATAAGCGTGAGGTCGGTGGTTCGAGTCCACTTGTGCCCACCACGAAGAAAGAAACATAAGAAACTTTCTTCAAAGCGAAGTACCTTGAAAATTGAATAAAGAAATTAAGAAGTAATGCAAATGAGGAAAACATTGAAAATATTCAACGACAATAAAATGTTGTGGATACAATTTCAAGATAAACTTCTCAAAAGAAGAGCATAATTCTGAAGAACCAAGCAAAGTGGTCAAGCTAATAAGAGCGCAGGGTGAATGCCTTGGCATTAGGAGCCGAAGAAGGACGTGGTAAGCTGCGATAAGCTGCGGGGAATTGCAAGCAAGTTTTGATCCGCAGATTTCCGAATGGAGCAATCCACTTGATTGAAGATCAAGTATCATATACTGAATCCATAGGTATATGAGGGGAACCGCCTGAACTGAAACATCTAAGTAGGGCGAGGAAGAGAAATCAACCGAGATTCTGTGAGTAGTGGCGAGCGAAAGCGGAAGAGGCTAAACCGAGATCAGCAATGATTTCGGGGTTTTGGACAGCATTTAGCATTGAACGAGGCTAGAAGAAGCGTGTGGGAAAGCGCACCGAAGAACGTGATAGTCGTGTATTCGAAAGTTAAGTTCAGCGAGCTGTATCCGGAGTACCGCGGGACACGAGGAATCCCGTGGGAAGACGGGGGGACCACCCTCCAAGCCTAAATACTACCTAATGACCGATAGCGAATAGTACTGTGAAGGAAAGGTGAAAAGAACCCCGGGAGGGGAGTGAAAAAGAACCTGAAACCCTGTGCTTACAAGCACATAGAGCCCGTCAACGGGTGATATGGTACCTATTGTAGAATGGTCCGGCGAGTTATGGTATGCAGCGAGGTTAAGTACTTCAGGTACGGAGCCGCAGCGAGAGCGAGTCTGAATAGGGCGAATTAGTTGTATGCCATAGACCCGAAACCGGGTGACCTAGCCATGTCCAGGCTGAAGTGGAGGTAAAACTCCATGGAGGGCCGAACCGACCTCCGTTGAAAAGGCGGCGGATGAGGTGTGGCTAGCGGAGAAATTCCAATCGAACCCGGATATAGCTGGTTCTCTCCGAAATAGCTTTAGGGCTAGCGTTGCATTAGATTCCCGGAGGTAAAGCACTGAATAGGCTAGGGGGCGAGAGCTTACTGAACCTTATCAAACTCAGAATGCCGGAGAATTGATGTGCAGCAGTCAGACAGTGTGAGATAAGTTTCATTGTCAAAAGGGAAACAGCCCAGAC
>JBJEBS010000114.1:0-24331 GCA_051870275.1 Candidatus Cryptobacteroides sp. | reverse complement strand
GGCGCGTGTTCCGAAGAGGACTGCCGCGCACTGTACCTTCATCAGCTTCATGAAGGTCACTACAGAGAGAGCAAAAAGCAAAAAAGTAAAAAAAGTCAATTTTCGCAATTTGATGATTTTAATGGATTTTAGCGAAAAAGCGGCCTATTATCGCTAAGTTCATGGCGGAGGATGCTCGATTGGCAACATCCATGAGGCTGACATCTGGATAACTTGTGGCGGAGGCTGGCATCTGGAAACCTTATAGTGGAGGCTGTGTGGCTCTGAGGGAGATTTAATAGTCGGAGGGTTTTGCTATCATAAGATCAACTATTGGATATTGTGATAACATTTGGAGATGTGGAAAGTAATGTTTAATTTTGCATTGAACTTGTCCCCGCAAGGGCTTTAGTTCGGTGGCGCCGGGGTGTTCCTTGAGAAACTCGGCTTTTTTTCTGTTCGCCAACCAGTGATGGGTTAAGGGAATCTTTATGTTCATTGTCAAACACTAGAGCCAATGCTGTCAATTGCTTCCCGTTTGCTCATTTCTTCGAGATTTGGTGATGACTTTTGGAAAAAATGAATAGTTAGGTTTTACTTTGCATTGTCCTTTTACTCGTAAGAGAATGTAAGGACAGTGGTGCCAGGTATACACCTTCGGGTGACTTGGCTTCTTCTATTTTAGTATAAGCCCTATGCATAATGCTGCCAATCGGAAGGCAGAAGCGCGTAAGCCCTTAGATGGTCGGTTCGACTCCGGCTGCATAGGGCTGTTGTTTAATAGTACCTTGAGCTACAGCAGGCTGGAGAGTTGGTCGTAGTGGGATTTGGAGACAGGGATGGATGGGCAGGAGGAGTTGTCCAGGTCGGCGAAAACATATCCGCGAGGGTCTTTGCGGAGAACTTTTACATGCTTAGGATTGATGAAGTAGGAGCGGTGGCAGCGTTGCAGTCCTTGGGCCTGAAGCATATTCTCCAGAGTCTTCATCGATGCCCTTAGGGTGTAGTGTTTAACCACGTCCATATCGGTATAAACTATATCCACATAATTTTCCTTGGCCTCTATATAGAGTATAGATTCAGCAGTGACTATGAGCTTGAGTTTCTGGCTGACATCTTTGAAGCGGATTCTGCCGTCTTCTGTAGTGGCTGGCTCCGCCTTCTCTTCCTTCTTCAGAGCATGCAGGGCTATCCCGCAGCCTAAAAGGATGTATGGCCAAATCGTAATCCCGCCTATGGAAGTGATGCATCTGGCAACCACGGTAAAATAGCTATATGTCTTGCCTTGCATAAGGTGCAGGTAAAGGGCGCAGAACATGCAATAGATTACTGTCTCCACCAGACACCAGCATATATATAAGGTATAGTTCAAGTGTAGCGATTTTTTCATGAAGAACATCAGAAGCCTGCTGATTAGCAGAGTTACCATAATGATGCAGGATAACATTATGATGTTGAACTCTAGAAGATCCTTCGCATCCAGGAAACTGACTATCTCGGCTGGCTTGTATAAAAGGACGAATACTACGAAAAATACTGGTACACTCAGAACGTGAATGATCTGGGTGGATAACTTATAGAAGCTGTTCGGTATTTCGTTTACTGTCTGCATCATTTCGCAAAAATACAAAAAATTGCGTATTTTTGCACCTATGAACAAAGTTAAGCCCATAGTATTCGTCGCACTCGCGATTCTCGCGGCAGTGGTTATCAGCTGTATTTTCCTGCTACCGAGAAAGAATTCCGATGTTGAGTATTATGAGAATCTGCTTCGCTTTGTGCCTTCCGATGCCTGCGCAGTTGTCTGCTCAGATAAGGCTATGGAGGCTCAAGAACTGATGTTCGAGCCTCTTTCTGCATATAGTAACATTAATCTGGGTCATTTTCAGCATAAAAAGATGCTGGTCTCTTTTCATTATTATGGAAGCATCACTCCTATGTTGGTGCTGCCAGTGGGAAAGCAGAGCGGCAAGAATGCTGAGAACACTTTGGAATTGATAAATCAGGCCAAGGAAATTGGCCTGAATACAGAGATAATAGATAATACGCTGCTGATCAGTGAGTCAGCATCTTTGCTTTCATCTGCAGAGAGGCATGTGAATCTGAATGCTTCTATTCTGGATCTGAAAATGGTACAGAATCTTATAGAGGAAAAGAATGACCGGGGTAATTCTCTGATTCTGCTTCGCAATGATGCCGTAGCTTATTTTCTGGAAAAGGATTTTCTAAGCAAGTATTTCGACAGGAAGCAGATAAGCCGTTTCTTGAGTTCTTTTTGTGAATGGACTGCACTGACTCTCAATAATATAGAATATCTAAGCGGAGGAGAGTCCCTTAGTTTCGAGGTGCATCCTCTGATTAGTGACGAGTTTTCCCAGTTTGCGGCTTTCGAGGATTCTCTCCCTTGTGGGGATTGCTCTTATGCAGGAAAACTTCCGAGAGGCACATCTTTTTTTATGTGGCAGTTGATCGATTCTCCGCAGTACTATTTTTCTCAGAGAAAGATACTTTTGGACAGCAGGGGGCAGTTGCATAATTACAACCTGGCATTGCTCAAGCAGAAAGAAGCACTGCAGGATAGTCCCGAGCTGTGGGCAGAGAGAATTGGCATAAAGGAAGTGGCGAAAATCGTGTACAAAGGTGAGGAACTGCTGCTGCTCAGATGGGATAAGCAGGAGAAGTTTACATACGCACCGAAGACGGCCGCTGTGCTATTCGGAGCGGGTTTTTCCCTGAAAGATGAGACTTGTGTGAAGACCAGGGGAGAGTGGGCGATAATCGGATCGGAATCAGCGGTCCGTTCTTTCAGCAGGGCTTCGGCTTCCAAGCGGGTACGGCATTTTCAAGATAAGAATGTCAGGGCTGTGCTCTGGGCCGATGAACTCTGTTTCAGCTGGACAAAATCCGGCTTATTATATGAAGTGTACAAACCTTACTAATATGAATGTTAAATCAGTAAACAAACAGATCGAGGCCAGTTTCAAGGAAAACTGGTGGAATCTTGCCCTTTCGAATTACAAGGGTGAAACTATGAATTACGCAATGGTGGCTGAAAGAATCGAGATGATGCATGTCATCTTTCAGCGTTGTGGCCTTAATCCTGGAGACAGAGTCGCTCTCTGCGGTCGCAATCAAGCCAATTGGGGAGTATGTTTTTTAGCGGCTTTAACCTATGGTGCTGTTCCTGTACCTATCTTGAACGAATTTAATCCGGACAGTATTCTTCATCTTTTGAGTCACTCTGAATCCAGGGTGTTCTTCGTGGATGAATCAGTATGGGAAAAACTCGACACATCTTCTCTTCCAGCTTTGGAAGTAGTAGTTAACATCTCTGACCTGCAGTGCTTTATGTCTAATACTCACGACATCAATGCCATCAGGGAGGAAGTGATTCTGGAATTCAGAAACAAGTATCCTTGTGGACTTCGTCCTGAGCAGATCTGCTATTATGAGGACAAGCCTGATGAATTGGCTATAATCAATTACACCTCAGGTACTTCCGGATTCTCTAAGGGCGTAATGATTCCTTACAGGGCTATCGCCTGCAATATGAATTTCGCGGCCAATGTCGCCGAACCTCAGATGAATAGCAAGAGTAAGATGGTCTCCATGTTGCCTCTTGCCCATATGTACGGTCTGATGTTCGAATTTCTTTTCGAAATCAGCATAGGTGCCCACGTGTATTTCCTTACCAAGACTCCTAGTCCGAGGGTGATTATGGATGCTTTCCAGGAGATACATCCCTCTGTAATCGTGGCCGTACCTCTTATTATAGAGAAAGTATATCGTACCCAGCTCAAGCCTGTAGCTGACAAACTGAAATTTTTCTTCTCAGCTCCGCTTATCGGAAATCTGGTTAGAAAGTATATGCGGAAGAGAGTGGTTACTGCCTTTGGAGGGGAATTCGAGGAAGTGATTCTCGGCGGGGCTGCGGTGAATCCTGAGGTGGAGAAGTTCTTCCATAAGCTGCACTTCCCATTCACCGTGGGTTACGGTATGACTGAGTGTGCCCCTATCATTACCTTTGAGAAGTGGAACAAGACCAAGGTAGGCTGTTCCGGAAAGGTGGTTCCAGGCTGCAAGATCAGAATCGATTCTCCAGACCCTGCCAAGATTCCTGGCGAGGTTCAGGTCAGCGGACAGAATGTTTTCCTGGGCTACTACAAGAACGAAGAGGCCACGAAGGATGCTTTTACTCAGGATGGATGGTTCAGGACTGGAGATATGGGAATCATTAAGAAGGGCTATCTCTATCTGAAAGGTCGCTGCAAGTGTATGATTCTCTCTGCCAATGGTCAAAACATTTATCCAGAGGAGCTTGAGGCCGTGATAAATAATTTCCCTTATGTAGTGGATTCTCTGGTAATAGAGGACAAGGGAGGTCTTACTGCCCTGGTATATCCTGACTATGCGGCATCCAGAATGTACGGTATCTCTCAGGAAGAGGTGGAGGGTAAGCTTCAGAGTATGCTTCCGGAAGTGAACAAGGCCCTGCCTAACTACGCCCAGATTCGTAGGATTGAGTTTATGGAGAAGGACTTTGAGAGAACTCCGAAGAAGAATATCAAGAGATATTTATATCAAAGAAACAAATAATGAGCAAATTCGATAAACGCTACTTGGAAATGGCTCAGATATGGGCTAAAAATTCTTACTGTAAAAGGCGTCAGGTAGGGGCCTTGATCGTTAAGGATAGGATGATTATCTCTGACGGTTATAATGGCACTCCTTCCGGTTTCGAGAATGTCTGTGAAGACGAGAACGGAGTAACCAAGCCTTATGTGCTTCACGCTGAGGCCAATGCCATCTCCAAAGTGGCCAAGTCGGGTAACAGCTCTCAGGATGCTACCCTCTACGTTACTGCTTCCCCCTGTATGGAATGTGCCAAGCTTATCATACAGGCGGGAATCAAAAGAGTGGTTTATCTGGACGAGTATAGGCTCACTGATGGAATTGATCTTTTAAAAAGGGCGGGCATAGAATGTCTGCATTATGTAGGAGATGAAGAGGAGTAGCAGTTCGATATGGATAGCCCTGCTGGGCATAGTGATAGGCGCGCTTGCAGTGAGCCTGGTATATCGCATCCAGGAAAGCAAGGCCTTGTACAAGACAGAGTATTCAGACTGGAGGAAGTTAAATCTTATCTTACAGCAGATAGATTTGAACTATGTTGATGAAGTGGATAAGAAGGCCTTGACAGATGCCGCCGTGGAGGCAGCTCTGTCTAAACTGGATCCACATTCAGTCTATATGCCACCGGCCATCAGGGAGGAAAGTGACAATTCTCTCTCTGCAGGTTTCGAGGGCATAGGCATTCAGTTCAATGTGCCGAATGACACGGCCATAGTGATAGAATCCATCATAGGAGGTCCTGCCCAGAAGGCAGGCCTGCTGCCTGGAGACAGGATAATAAAGGTGGACGATGTTGAGATAGCTGGTATCCAGTATCCTCAGGATAGCATGGTTCGCAGGATGAAAGGTCCTGCAGGGAGCAAGGTCTGCATTACTGTCAAACGTTCCGATGAGCTTATCCCTTTCGAGATCACCAGAGGGAAGATTCCGCTTCATTCTGTGGATGCTGCCTTTATGCTTAATTCCAAAGATGCTTATCTCAGGCTTTCCAAATTCTCCAGAAGCACTTATGACGAGGTTAGCAAGGCCCTTAAAGAACTTGAGACTCAGGGAATGGAACACCTGATAGTGGATTTGAGAGATAATTCCGGAGGCTATTTCGACCAGGCTTTACTTCTTAGCAACCTCTTTCTTCAGAAGGACTCCCTTATCGTTTTCCTGGAAGGCCGAAAGAGAGCACGTGAGGATTACAGAGCAGACGGCAGGGGAGGATATAAAGAATTGGCATTAAGTGTCTTGATAAATGAAGGCAGCGCTTCGTCCAGCGAGATATTTGCTGGGGCGATGCAGGATAACCATAGGGCTTGCATAGTGGGAAGGCGCTCATTCGGAAAGGGTCTGGTGCAGGAGCCGGTGAATTTCACCGACGGCAGCGGTATCCGCCTTACAGTGGCACGTTTCCACACCCCGTCCGGAAGATGTATC
This sequence comes from Candidatus Cryptobacteroides sp., assembly GCA_051870275.1. GTDB lineage: Bacteria > Bacteroidota > Bacteroidia > Bacteroidales > UBA932 > Cryptobacteroides. The sequence continues at coordinate 18,295 of JBJEBS010000114.1, read as the reverse complement.
CAAAAGCCTTATACTGAGGATTATGCTTATGAGGTTTACAAGCGTTACGCCGGCTCCGAGATGGTCTCAAGAGACAGTATGCTGACAACTCAGGGCGGAATTATTCCAGACCTTTTCGTGCCGATTGATACCACCAAAGTGTGTGATTTCCATCTGAAGTGTAATAAGAAAGTCAGCGCCTTGCGTTTCTCTTCCTATTACTTTGACAGGCACGCAGCAGAATTGGCCTCCATAGCGGATTATGAAAGTCTGCTGACTTATCTGGATGCTGCACATCTGGATGAGCAGTTCCTTAAATTCGTTAAGGAAAAGGATGGCCTGGTTCCTACTGAAGAGGAGTGGAGACAGTCGCGGGATTATCTGATGACTCAGGTTAGGGCTCAGGTGGGAAGATATTCCCAGCTTGGCGAAAATGCCTTCTACAGGATGTTTCTAAGCATAGACGACACTTTCAAGGCAGCCCTTGAAAATGGCGGAAGGCTTATTGAGCAATAAATTGATATACGATATTTCCAAGCTGGCGGGCTGGGGCATCGCTCTTTTTAGAGAAGCGGCTCAGGCTCGCCGCTTTTAAAGCATATTCCCTCAGGCACTTGTCATCAGATGACATGTCATCTTGAATCTTGGCTCCGACCACATCTCCGTTAGGATTTACTGTAACTATCACTGTCACTTCACCCGCTCCTATGCATTTGTAGGCTGGGATAGGAAGATAACTGCCTTTTCTACCATCGAGCTGATAGGAAAGCACTGAAGGTCCTATATAACTCTCTTGCACTTCTTCTTGAGGGCTTTCCTTTTTAGGAGTCGAGATATAGGCATAGTCCTCATCTTTTCTGGACATATTCTGTTCGTATTCCCTTTGGATACGCTCGGCATCCTTGTAGAGCTGCTCGGCATCTATACCTTTGGCATCCTTTAGAGAGGCATCTACTCTGAGGTTTTTCACTTCGCTCTGGGAAGGAGTACTGATTCCTTCATCTTTGAGCATTCGGTCCAGTTTTTCGTTCAAAGCCTTCTGTCTGGCGAGCTCTGATTCGAGCTTTTCAAGTTTTTCCTGTTCGGAGAAATCCAGTTCTATGCTCAGTTTCTCCTTTTGAAGTTTAGGCTCCAAGACAGTAAGCAGCAAAACAATTATCACCGCAAGATGTATGCTCACGGTGATAAGTATTCCTGCCAATGTGTCTTTTGAAGGTCTTTTCACTTGAGAAACTTTTCTACTGTAGCTGTGATAACTTCAATTGCGACCTTGTTATGTCCTCCCTGAGGGATAATCACGTCGGCGTAACGCTTGCTCGGTTCTATGAACTGAAGGTACATAGGTTTAACCGTGCGGGAGTATCTTTCGATGACCCAGCTGACATCCTTGCCCCTTTCGGTGATATCCCTGGCCATTACTCTCATCAGGCGGTCATCGTCATCGGCATCTACAAAGAGTTTGATGTCCATCTGATCCCTGAGCTCCTGGCAAGAGAAAATCAAAATACCCTCGATGATAATTACGTCTGCAGGCTCTACCTTGACAGTCTCCGTCTTGCTTCTGCTGCAGGAGATATAGGAGTAAACAGGTTGTTCCACACTCTTGCCTTCCTTCAGGTCGCGGAGCTGGGCGCAAAGCAGTTCCCAGTCGATAGCATCGGGGTGGTCAAAATTGTGGGCCCTTTTCTCCTCGTCAGTAAGGTCGCTGGAGTCTTTGTAATAAGCATCCTGAGGGATTACCACTACCTTTTCATCTTTCAGTTTGTTCTTGATGGCTTTTACGACAGTAGTCTTGCCGCTGCCGGAGCCACCGGCGATTCCGATTACAAGCATATATTAATATTCTGCGTTTTTAGGTGTTCTTGGGAATGGGATGACGTCACGGATGTTCTGCATACCTGTAATGAAGAGCAGAAGTCTCTCGAAGCCAAGTCCGAAACCGCTATGAGGACAGCTGCCGAAGCGTCTGGTATCGATGTACCATTCCAGATTCTTTCTGCTCATGCCAAGTTCCTCTATACGGGCTTCGAGCTTCTCCAGGCTGGCTTCTCTCTCGCTGCCCCCGATGATCTCCCCTATCTTAGGGAAGAGGATATCCATGGCGCGAACTGTCTTGCCGTCCTCGTTCTGCTTCATATAGAATGCCTTTATGTCTTTAGGGTAGTCTGTAAGGATGACAGGCCTTCCGAAATGTTCCTCTACCAGGAATCTTTCGTGTTCACTCTGCAGGTCTGTGCCCCAATCTACCGGATATTCAAATTTGTAGCCCTGGGCGATGGCTTCTTTAAGTATCTCTATACCCTCGCTGTAAGGCAGGCGGACGAATTCAGTATTGATGACTCCTTCAAGTCTTTCTATCAGGCTGTTATCGTAACGGTCATTAAGGAACTGAATATCGTCTCTACAATTGTCCAAGGCATATTTTACCAAGGACTTGATAAAGTCCTCCGCCAGATCCATATTATCTTTGATGTCGTAGAAGGCCATTTCAGGCTCTATCATCCAGAATTCTGCGAGGTGGCGTGGAGTGTTCGAGTTTTCAGCACGGAAGGTAGGACCGAAAGTATAGATCTCTCCCAAAGCTGTAGCTCCGAGTTCTCCTTCGAGCTGTCCGCTCACTGTAAGGCTGGTCTGTTTGCCGAAGAAGTCCTTGCTGAAATCCACTTCTCCCTTCTTGTTCTTCGGTACATTGTTAAGGTCAAGGGTGGTCACCTGAAACATCTGTCCTGCACCTTCACAGTCGGAAGCGGTTATGAGAGGCGTGTTCAGATAGACGAAGCCCTTGCTGTGGAAATACTGGTGGATAGCGAAAGCCATCTGGCTGCGCAGACGAAGGACAGCCCCGAAGGTGTTCGTCCTTGGACGCATGTGGGCCACTGTTCTAAGATATTCGAAGGAAGTATCTTTCTTCTGTAGAGGATAGCGCATAGGGTCACACTCTCCCAGGACTTCCACTTTCTCTGCCCTGATCTCTACAGCCTGACCGCCGCCCACGGATTCCACAAGTTCTCCATATACACTGATGCAGGCACCTGTGCTGATCTTGGACAGAATTTCATTAGTATTCTCGTCCTTGTTTACTACTATCTGTATATTCTTGATGGTGGAGCCATCGTTGAGAGCTATGAAAGCGATTTCCTTGTTACCTCTTTTGGTCCTGACCCAGCCTTTGGTCAAAACCTTCTGACCTGGAGTCATCTGCAGCAGGTCTATTACTTTAGAACGCAGTATTTCTTTAGACATTTTTCTTGATTTTAAAAAGCGGTCCTCCTTTTATGGGGGACCGCTCGTATATTACGGACCTTTTTATTCGGCCGGTTTTCTGGTTGAATACATAATCTTGGTCGCTGAGCAGCGACGAAGCTCTTGTTTCACATCGACTACGATACCCATTCGGACATCCTGGTCTGCCCTGATGCACACTGTCATCAGAGGACGGTCTCCCTCGCTCATAGCTTCACGCTCTGAAGCCACGAAGTCGCGGATGTCGTCTTTGGTTTTAAAAGAGTCGTTCAGCTGGATGCGGGCATCGGTACCATACTGGGCCTGGAGGGACCTGATAGGTGTTCCGATGTTAATATAGCAAGCCAAATCCTTACGGTCAAGCTTTACAGCCTCTGAAGCCTCAGGCACTGTGACTTGAACTTTGTTCTCAGTCTCGCGCATCTGAGTGGTAACCATAAAGAAGAACAAGAGCATAAAGACTATATCGGAAAGTGATCCTGAAGAAATTCCAGGAACATCTTTTTTATTATTACTTCCTCCAAATTTAGACATAATCTATCCTCCTGTTATCTGCTTGCTTTTACATCCATAGGCTCAGCCTCGGAAATAATCTGAGGTACAGCCTCTTTTACCCACTTCTGCTCCTCTTCACTTAGACGAGCATAGGTCTTACCGAAATTAGCTCTTGCAAATTCATCACGCAGTTCGTTTACGGCCTTCACGAGTTCGTTCTGTACGGCTATGTATGCCTTGTAACTCGTACCGCGGTCATTCTGAAGGGAAATCACACCCTTAGATACCGGAACTGTCTTGCCCCAGCCTTCGATGAGCTTCATCTCCTTGTCAGGCTTGTTAGGGTCGTCGTTAGGGTTCGCAAGGAATTCCTTGACCTTATCTTTAAGAAGGGTAATATCTATCTGTTCAGAGCCGACCAGAATTCTATCCGATGAACTGATACGCACGATAATGATGTTACGCCTGTTAATCTTCTGGTCCTCTACCTTCTCGTTAGGATTAGGCATAGGAGGAAGACGGCGTGCCAGACCTGTCTGGCTTCCCATGGTGGTAGTCATAAGGAAGTAGCACAGGAGCAGGAATGCGATATCAGCAGTCGAGCTGGAATTGATAGCCGGTGTTTTCTTTTTACCCATAATTATTTAGCCTCTCTTTTGTTTCGAATGGCGTTATAAACTTCTCCTACTACGATGGCCAGGATAGCCGCAACACCGGCGACGATGGTGAGGTTAATCACTGTATCGGTGAGTTTAAGAGTGCCTGCAGATGGCTGATCGGCAATTCCGATGGCAGGAGCACCTGGCGAAAGCAGATAAACGGCTACGCATATTACTGCCACTCCACCAAGAACACAAAGCGCCTTGACGAGGAACTTCTTATCGTTCTTGATTGATATCCAACCGCCTATGAAGACGATACCGATAAGAGCTACAGCAACCATTACGTAGGCCCAATAAAAGAGCAAATCCACTGACAGATCGTTGAAACCCTTGGCCCAGCCAAAAAGGGCTACAGCGACACTGACCAGCAAAAGCCCGATCATTATCCACTTAATGATTTTACTATAGTTAGATTTCATTATTATTTTGCTTTGTATGCTGTAAGAACGTCAATAAGGTCTATAGAAGCCTCCTCCATATCGATGGTGATGCTGTCGATCTTGGCGAGAATGTAGTTATAGAATACCTGAAGGATCATAGCTACGATCAAACCTGCAACGGTGGTGATCAAAGCGACTTTCATACCACCAGCCACAACGTTAGGAGAGATATCACCGGCAGCCTGGATAGCATCGAAGGCCTGGATCATACCGATAACGGTTCCGAGGAATCCCAAAGACGGAGCGATAGCGATGAAGAGGGAAATCCATGAAAGACCGTTCTCGAGAAGGCTCATCTGGATGGAACCTGAAGAAACTACGTTCTTCTCGACTACGTCGATGCCCTGGTCGTAACGGTCGAGACCGTCATAGAAAATCTTGGCTACAGGACCGCGGGTGTTACGGCAAACTTCCTTCGCAGCGTCGATGCCGCCTTCCTGAAGAGCCTTCTCCACTTTCGCTACCAAAGCTTTAGCGTTAACCTTGGAGAATGAAAGGTAAAGGATTCTCTCGATGGAAAGTGCAAGACCGATTATAAGACAGATGATGATGAGGGACATAAAGCCTGCACCACCTTCGATGAATTTGGTCTTGAGCGCCTGATGAAGAGGAACTTCACTTTTAACTTTGAATGGGTCAATTTCACCCTCATCGGCAGCCGATACCTCCTCGACTGCAGCTGCTGTAGCCTGTTCGGCTTCCTGTGCTGAAGCTGCCTTAGCGGAGAAGACCATAATGGTCATTGCTGCCAAAAACATTGAAATCTTTTTCATAACTGTTTTTGATGTGTTTTTAATTAATGAATTTTATCTGTTTCGTATTATTTTCAAAAATCGATGCAAGATAACAAAAAAAAGCGGTACTAAAAAATTATTCTGCTATAATAAGGAAAAAAGTCTCATAGCATTCGCAGTAGTTATGCGAGCTACTTCTTCTATGCCAATTCCTTTGATATCAGCAACTTTCTGTGCTATCAGCGGGATATTTGCGCTCTCATTCCTCTGCCCTCTCTTCGGCGTCGGGCTAAGATAAGGTGCGTCGGTCTCCAGAACTATCTGCTCCAAGTCTATGGCTTCCAGTTCTTTGGCTATTCCTGCATTCTTAAAGGTTAGAACCCCACCTATCCCCACGCTCCAGTCTCCGTACTTGCGAAGTCTGTGCAGGGTCTGCGCCGAACCGCTGAAAGCATGCAGGTTTCCCCTGAGTCCCAGTCCCTTGCAGGCCTCCATCGCCTTAAAAAAGTCCTCCGTGGCATCCCTTAGGTGTACGTTTACGGGCAGATTCTTCTTCGATGCCAATTCCAGCTGCGCCACGAAGACCTCCATCTGCTCCTTTGCGAACTCAGTGCTGAAATGGTAGTCCAGACCCACTTCTCCTATGGCTACCACCCCTCCTTTCTCGCTCAGTGCGAAGACTTTATCCAGTTCTTCATGCCAATTCTCCTTCACCGAACCCGGGTAGAGTCCAAGCATAGGATACAGCACCCCTTCGTGTTTCGCGCACAACTCCCTCATCGCATCCCTCTCTCCGGAATCTACGTCCGCCATCAGCATCTTGAACACCCCAGCCTGCAGGGCCCTCTCTATCACTGCCTCCTCTTCAGAGTGGAAGGCTTCGTCACTGATATGTGTATGTGTGTCTATAAAATTCATATAAGATTTGGTTAAAAGCCAAATACAATTTCTCAAGTTTCGCAAGTAACTAATTAATTGTAATTTAGAGATTTGTGCTGCTTGCGAAACTTAAATACAATTTTAAGCATTTTTCACGAGAATAATGCAGTTTTGCATCAGGTCTATTTGAATAAATCCGTCTTTTTGTAACATTGTGCACAGACTCAGGGTTCTCGGATAAGTCAAGGCATAGTCCAGAGCCAGATCCTCAATGTTCACCCCCTTGTTCTTCTCTATTCCACGCGATAGGCTCAGCAAGTCCTCCAGCATCTCGGGAGGCAGGTTCTGATAGTATTTCTCCACCCCTTCTGCGAAGCTGCCCTTAGGGCTGTAGATGCTTCTCCCCAGGCCAAGTCTCGCTCCGAGGGTCTGAATGTTCGCTATAGGTTCGGCTATCTTCTCTTCTATCAGATTATTACAGCCGTGGGAACGGACATCGTCTATCCTTCCCTGCATGGCATAGACCTCTCTTCCATAGGAAAAAGCGGTGCGGGCTGTAATCAGCCCTCCGCCGTGCTTGCGTGATTCTATGAGTATGGTCGCGGACGAGAGTCCGGCGATAATTCTGTTCCGCCTAAGAAAATTGGCCTTGGTCACCGGATAGCCAGCAGGGAAATCGCTTAGCAGCGCGCAATTCTGGCTGTTCCGTATGCTTTCTGCCAATCCCCAGTGCGACGAAGGGGATACTTCGTCTATCCCGCAAGGCAGCACTGCCAGGGTGGGGATGCCGAAACTCATCGCCGCCTTGTGGGCCTCCGCGTCCACTCCGAAGGCCAATCCGCTTACAATGCTGGCTCTGCGGGGTGAGCCTGCTATGGCCTGGATTATTCTCGGACACCACTCCCTGCCGTAAGAGGAGATATCCCTGGTGCCCACGACAGAGATCATAGGAAAGGAGAAGAATTCCGAAGGCTTCGAACGACTCTTGTAGTAAAGACCTATCGGAGCATCCTCGCATTCTCTAAGCGCCTCTGGATAGTCTTCGTCTTCTATACAGATAAAGTCTGCCCCTAAGGCTTTAATCCTATCGTATTCTTTATAACTGAGTTCGAGTTCCTGATCGCAGAGCTTTCCTATGTAATCAGGGTGATGCAGGAGAAGCAAGTCCCTTTCAGTTTCGGGCAAGCCGAAAAGGACCCCTATGGAGCCCGTTTTCCGTATGAGTTCATAAGCGATTTTCGGATTGAATCCGAAGGCACGGTTAAGAGTGATAGCTCCTGCCGTGACAGTAGGATTTGAAGTATTCATAGTTCATCGTGATTAAAAAGTTTAGTTTTCTGATTTATATCTTAATTTTCTTTCTACAAGTTCTATTATCTCCACAAGTTTCTCGTCACTCTGGGCGCAGATGTTCAGTATGCAGAGAATACCACTTTTTATCTCTATGCACATCAGCCTCATAGGAGAGTCATCCTCGCAGAGGGCCTCGAAGCCATAGGCTTTCTTGCCGGCAAAAGGCCACTCCGTAATAGGGTCGAAGTCCTCGGGGTCAGTCTCGTCGAAGCCCACCGTGTCCACATAGTTCGCCAGAGCTTCGTCGGCAGCGGTGGTATCCGAAGGCATGGCTCCAGAATAGAGATCCACTATGGCTATGTCTTTCTGGGCCTTGTCATCCGGCAGGTGGCACTCGATATGGGTCACCTCCGTTCCGTCCACTTCGATATAAGTGCTTTCCTCTTTTTCCCAGGCGCCCGGGAGATCGAGAGATATTTTGTATTTGCTCATAAGTCTAAAGAATCAGCATAGCGTCCCCGTAAGGACCGAATTTGTAATCTCCTTCCAGAGCCAGTTTATAGGCTTTCATTACCTTGTCGAAACCTCCGAAAGCAGCTACGGACATAAGCATGGTGGATTCAGGAAGGTGGAAATTCGAGATGTAGGCATCCGGAATGGAGAACTCGTAAGGAGGGAAGATGAATTTGTTAGTCCAGGTGTCGGTAGGTCTGACTTCGTGCTCTGTGGTCACGTATGTCTCCAGGGCCCTGGCTACGGTAACTCCCACGGCCACCACCTTGTGATGAGCTCTTTTCGCCTTGTTGATGGTCTCGGCTGCCTCTTCGGAGATAATCATCCTCTCGCAGTCCATCTTGTGCTTCGAAAGATCCTCCACATCCACTTCACGGAAATGTCCTATACCCATGTGAACTGTAATGAAGGTCTTGTCTATATCCTTGAGAATCATTCTGTTGAATAACTCTCTGGAGAAGTGTAGTCCGGCAGCCGGAGCACTTACCGCACCTTCGTGCTTGGCGAAGATGGTCTGGTAGTTTGTCACGTCACTCTCATCCGGATGCTCCTTCACCCATTCCGGAACAGGGGTTTCTCCCAGGGCGAAGAGGTCTTTTTTGAACTCCTCGTAAGGTCCGTCGTATAGGAAACGCAGGGTTCTGCCCCTGGAGGTGGTGTTATCTATGACTTCAGCCACCATAGAGTCGTCTTCTCCGAAATACAGTTTGTTCCCTATCCTTATCTTTCTGGCAGGTTCCACGATTACATCCCAGAGTTTCTGTTCCGCATTCAGTTCCCTGAGCAGAAATACCATTATGTCGGCTTCTGTTTTTTCTTTCTTCCCGAAAAGTCTGGCAGGAAATACCTTGGTGTCGTTCAGCACGAAAAGGTCGCCCTTGCCGAAATAGTCGATTACATCCTTAAACAACCTGTGCTCGATCTCGCCCGTGTCCTTATGGAGCACCATCAGCTTACATTCGTCTCTCCAGTAGCTGGGCTCCTTGGCGATCTTCTCTTTCGGGAGTACAAAATCAAATTGAGATAGTTTCATATTTATTTATACGACAAGTTTCATAAAAAAGTTTCAACACTTACCTACTTTATGTTCATAAGTATGCGTCTTTCGTTAGGGTGGAGGTTGTTACACCTTCTGCCCAGATTGTTCACAAAGCCCAGGGGCTGTCCCATATAGCTCAGCATATTGTAACCTAAAGGGGCTTGCGGGAAGCACAGGCTGTCGTGATGGAGGTACTCCAAAGCCTGTTCTCGGCTCAATTCTATCTCTGGATACTCTCCTTCGTAGTCTAAACTCAGGGCATATTCAGGGTCCGGAACGAACTTGTGGCCTTTAAACTCGCCCTTATGCACTCCGAAGCGCAGAGGCCTGATGGAATCGAGCTTTCTGGAAGCCCTATGACAGGGCGAGCTCTTGACCAGGGAGCCCACCCATTGGCCTTCTCCTTCCACGACTCCGGCTCGCAGCAGATTCCCGTACTCGCTCAGCTCCACGCCCAGCTGCGGAAATTCATCTTCCGGAGCGATGATGCTTCCTCCCAAATTTTGTGCCGCCCAGAGCAGATTGTCGTCGTTCTCGCACTTCTCGTAGGTGCAGGTCGAATACACGAGAATGCCGCCTTCCTTTAGTGCCGGCCATATGTCTGCCAATATTCTTTTCTGTCTGGCGCAGCATAGTTGGACGGTCTGCTCGGACCATTCCTTCACTGCCCTTTCATCCTTTCTGAACATCCCTTCGCCGCTGCAGGGTACGTCTGCCACTATGATGTCGAAAAAGCCTGCCAATTCTCCCAGCACCGCCGGATCCACACTGCATACGAACACATTCGGGTCTCCCCAAAGGCTAATATTCGATGCGAGCACCCTCGCCCTTTCCTTCATTACCTCATTGCTGACCAGCAGAAAATCATCGTCATAGCGCTCCCGAAGCGAAGCCGCCAGATCAGTGCTTTTCCCGCCTGGCGCTGCGCACAGATCCAGAACCCTGATTCCTTTTATGCCAATTCTGTCCAATGCCTTGCGGAAGATATGTCCCACGTACATCGCCGAGGCGTCCTGCACATAGTAGCAGCCTGCGTGGAAAAGGGGATCCAGGGTGAATACCGGCCTTTCGTCCAGAATCCTTCCGTAAGGACTCCAGGCTATGGCTCGGCCCTCTGGGCCGAGCAGACCCTTGAAGGGGTTCAGTCTAACGGCTGTGCTCGACGAGTTCATCCACTACCTTGTTAAGGGCTTCGGTAATCTTGCCTCCTATCATCATCTTCATAAGTCCGTTCAATTCGGCCTGCACCTCTATGAAGAATTCAGTGAAGAGGGCGTCTTTCTTGTCGAAATGGAACTGAATCGCGAAATTGAAAGGGGAGTCGCAGGAGACGAGGGCGATTTTCGAATAAGGCTGACGCTCTTCTACCCTTAGCCCGAAACTCATGCCCTTCGCGCTTATCTTTATCTGGTCGAATTCGGCTTCTATGCTGATGTCTTCCACATTTTGTGGAATCATGTTCTTGAAGTTGCGAAGGTCTGTGAAGTTCATATACATCATCTCGCAGGGACACTTCACAAGTCCGTGTTTGCTGGAGTATTGTGCTGCCATAATTTTTTCTTAATTTTGCCGCAAATATAAGAATTTTTTATGCACAAGATATATTTCGAGAACAGATGCATAATAATCTGTGAACCTGTAGATGAGAGACTGCTCGATTCCAATGCCGTAATTTTTCACCCTGGAAGCAGGATAGATCTGTCCACTTTCGCCAGGATGTTCGAGCAGACCGATTCCCTTTCGAAAATCTATATCCCGACCGAGGACACAGAAGGGGTTTACAGGAGTCTTTGTGCAGAATTCAAAGAGGTGAACGCCGCCGGAGGTCTGGTGGTAAATCGCCGAGGTGACTATCTGCTCATCAAGAGAAACGGGAAGTGGGATCTGCCTAAGGGACATCAGGACCCGGGGGAGGAGATAGAAGTCACCGCCCTCAGAGAAGTGGAGGAAGAGACAGGAGTGGGGGAGTTGGAGTTGGGAGAGCTCATCTGTGTCACCGACCACTGCTATCTAAGGGATGGAATTTGGCATTTGAAACATACCTGGTGGTACGCTATGCTCTACACCGCTCCGGTGGATCTGATTCCGCAGAGGGAAGAGGATATCAGCAAGGCCGCCTGGGTGGCCAAGAGCAGTCTGCCACCTTTCTTGAAAAACACTTATCCTTCTATCTTGGAGGTCTTTAGAGAGTCTCGCCTTTAGTGGTCATGGCGGGGTCTATTCGAGCAATACGGCGCGTAGGAAGCAGGGTCAGCAGCATTATCGCCAGCCAGGCGATAAGATTGGCAATCAGTATCCCGCCTAGGTCTATGTGTACTGGAACGAAAGATACGAAGTAGTTCTGAGGGTCCAGTTTCAGTATGTGGGTGGCGCTTTGGATGGCGCAGAGCAGCAGGGCGCTGAGGTTGCCGATCAGAAGGCCGCGGATGGTGGAGGAGGAGACCAGACGCAGGAAACTCCGGCTTAGGGCGGAGGAACTCATCCCCAGAGTTTTGAGCAGACCTATGGTGGAGCTGCTGCGCATTATGAAGATGAGGAAGGCGGAGATGGTGTTGAAAGCCGCTACTATGCACATGAGAAGCAGGATGAGAAGGACATTGGCATTCAGGATCTCGAGCCAGTCGTAGAGGGCGGGGAATTCGCGGGCGCTGCTGCGGTATTGCAGGCCTGTGGCGTTCGAAAAGTCTATGGCGCAGTTCTCTATGCTCTGCCTGTCGCGGCAGGAACTGATGAGCCTTATCTCCATACAATCTGCCTGATCTGCAGGGATTTTCTTAATTCTTTGAAGGCTTTCCAGACTAAGGAAGGCGATGCATTGGTCCTCGCTCAGAAGGGCTGCGTCTTCATATATCTCGCTCACGCGGAAGCGGCGGACCTTCGTTCTGTCAGTGATGAAGTAGGCCGTGAGGGTGTCTCCTTGACTGAGATTCAGTCTGCGGGCCAGGCTGGATGGGATGCTGGTGATATTTCCGTCCTGGATTTCGGGACTGCTGCGGAAGAGTACTCCTTGCATCTGCGAGCCGGCCTGGACCAGAGAGGCTTGGGAGATGGCGGGGCTGATGGAGGCTATCCTTTTGTCTTCAGATAGTACTTCGAGCCTGGGGTCGTCTATCTTTATGCTGCCGTTCTCGCTTAGGTTAATCTCGGCGTAAAACTTTGATATACTGTCGGATATCTCTTCCTTGAACCCGGAGAAAATACAGACTGCAAGCACTATTACGAAGGCCGAGACTGCAGTGGCAGCCAGCGAAATCCTGCTTTTGAAACTGAGTCTGGAGGCTATGAATCTGCTGGCACTCATTACTTGTTAGCCTGTCGGTTGATGGTAGGCGAGATGTAGAAAGGCCAGAAGATGCCGAGTTTCAGGCTCGGGGTGAAACCGGTGGTGACTATGTGGCGGTGGGCACTGAAGTAGTCGGCGTGATCCATAGGCCAGCCGGCTCCCAGGTTCTGGGCCTTGATGAAGATGCAGCAGGTTTTCCACTGGACATTTATGAAGAGGTCGAAGAAAGGACCGTTGTTATACTGCCACTCGTCCTGGTTCGCGAAAGTGCCCGTGATATAGTTCCATTGGGGACTGTACCATTTGGTGTTCCACCAGCCGTTGAGGCCTATCTGCATGTCCATGACTCCTGGCTGGATAGGAAGTTGGATGAAGTACTTCAGGTTCAGGGCCAGGGTCGGAAGTGGCAGGGCGCTCTGATCTGAGGAGTACTGGGTCAGGATGCGGTTGTCCAGATGAATTTTGTCCCAGAAGACGAACTCTTTTCTCAGGCTTGCGCTGAGAACGGAGATAGGATCTGTGCTCTGCTGGACAAGTCCTGTGGTATTATAATAGGTATAGTTACTTAGAAGGGCATAGCCTGCGTCCAGTGAGAACTTCCAGTGAGGGATGTCTATGCTCAATTCGGCTTTGCTTACTCCGTTTCTTTCCAGGGAGTTGTCCCAACGGAAGAGTTCGTTCACATTAGAGTAGAAATGTCTCTCGTAGAATTCCGGCAGCAGGATGCTGGTGCTCAGGCCGGCACTTAATTTCAGTGGAGAGGTCTTGGCTTTGCGGAACGGATAGAAGCGGGTGTCGAAGCCTATGGAAGCCTCGAAGTCGCCGGCCCTTCGGCCTGCGAAACTGAAACGGGCCTTGGCCTTCCAATCGAAGGCTTTCCCTATGCCGCCGCTCACTCCGGCGTAGGCGTAGAGGTCGTTCTCGATGGTGGAGAGGGTGTCGGTGGCGCTGACATTGTGGAATTTGTCCACTTGGTCGCCTATGCCTATGTCCATCTTCGAGATGAAGGATTCTTCCGTCCAAGGCTGTAGCCTGATATACAGTTTGTTATCCAAGACTTTCCGGCCTATGGTGTCGGTAAGGGAGCCATTCGTGAATCGTCTGCCATAGCTACTGAACTCCAGGGCGTGGCCTATGAAGGCAGTGGTGATGTTATCACTGGCTACATAAGTGCTGTCCTTGGCCAGTCTTCTTTCGTTGATGAAATTGAATGGGATTCGGAGCTGCTGGTCTATGTAGAAAGTATTTTTCTTAACTGCCGAAGAGGCATTGCTCATGGCTACTTTTACCTCCCTGGATTCGAGGGTGGTGTCCCTGATTTCGCTCAGATCCACTATACCTCCGTTCTCTCCCATGGAGATGTTGTTACTGATATAGCCTGTGTTAAGCAGATATTTTTTACCCAGGTAATTGACTCCGAAGCCGAAGGTCTTGTTAGCGGTCTTTTCGTTAGTGAGTATTCCGCCGCCGCCCCATTTCTCGTAGAGTATGCTGAAATTCAGTTCAGGGGTGATGTTCTGGGTGCTGAGGAAGTGAATGTTGTCCGATTCTTTTTCGTCTCCTGCCATCAGGGTTCCGAAATAGGCAAGCTCGGTGTGAGGGGTCTTGGAGTTGTACTGGATGAAATTCTCAGGAGTGTAGGACCAGGCTCCGTAGGAGTCCCAGAAGCCGGTTCCGCTGTATTTCTCCCTTTTGAAGAAATTATATGTCTGAACAGGGGAGCCCGCTACGCCTAACCAGGTGGCATTCACGTCTTTACGTTGAAAATCGTAATCGTAGAAGTGGTGGTTGTAACTGGTATCGGGGACATAGACATTGAGGTCCTGGAAGTCACGGTCTGCCGTCCAGGCTATGATGCGTTTGTAGTGCATCGTGTCAGCTACCGCATAAGTGTCCAGTATTCGCGGAGTGTTCTTGGTGATACTGTCCTTAATGGCTTGCTGTTCTTCCTTTATGGCCTGGAGGCTGTCGGCCTTGGCCTTTTTCCTAAGTTCCTTCTGTTCGAAGTCGTATTTTTTCTTCTCTTCTTTAGAGAGGGAGGCGTACCAGGCTTCGAAGGCGGCTTTAGCCCTGAAGATGGAATCTACTTTGTAGAGGGAGTCCAGTTTGATGGCATCGCAGAGCAGCAGGGAGTCTCCGCTGGCTCTGAGCGAGTCGCTGACCTGCCTGTGGGTAAGGGAATCTATCAGGGCTACATAGTACTTGTATCTGAATGGGTCTATGTCTTTCAGAGAATCGGGAGCCACTATGGTGTCTCTGGCCGTGAGGTGCTTGACAGTGTCCAATTCTTCCGGCTTGTCGTAAATCAGGGAGTCTGGGCCGCCCAGGAGGCTGTCCGCTATGCTTACTGTCTCGAAATTGCCTACCCTGCGGGCTTTGTAATGGTCTTTAGGGTAGATGACTGTGTCTGGAGCGGCTATCTCCGAAGGTGTAAAACTCATCGGCCCTGCCGCCATCTCCGAGGCGAGGGATGTGATTATACAAGCCGACAGAAGCGTCGGGAAGAGTATCCTTCCTGTAAATTTCATTCTGTAATCAGGTACACGTCATCGCCTTTCTGGCTGAAGTGGTATCGTTCTCTGGCGTACTTCTCCAGAGAATCCCTGTCTTCGGTCAAAAGGTAATATTGTCTGTCAAGTTCGTCTATCTTTTTCTTGTTAGCCGCTATCTCCTTGTTCTGTCTGGAGATGGTAAGCTCTGCCTTTATCCATTGGAAGATATTATCTTTCTTGAAGCATAGAAATAGCAGAGCTATGCAGCTTGCAATTATGGCTACACGGGCAAAAGAACGCTCTTCCTTACGGTTGCCGTCCTGTTTTTTATCCCAAATGTGCTTCATGATGCCCATAATTGCGCAAATTTAATTAAATTTGCCGAGTTCTAAAAAAGAATTTAATTAATGAAACCGACACTTCTTGTACTCGCTGCCGGAATGGGTAGCAGATATGGTGGTCTGAAGCAGATGGATGGACTTGGCCCGTCCGGTGAGACTATCATCGATTATTCGATTTATGATGCCGTTGAGGCAGGATTTGGAAAAGTTGTCTATATAGTTCGCGAGTATTTCCGCGAGCAGATGGAGCAGACCGTAAGGGAGAAATACAGCTCTGTAAAGTGTCTGGACGGATCTCCTCTGGAATTCGAGTTCGTGACTCAGGAGCTGAATAAGATTCCTCAGGGTTTCAGCCTGAATCCTCAGAGGGAAAAGCCTTGGGGTACTGCCCACGCTGTTCTGATGGCCAAGGATGCCATCCACGAGCCTTTCGTGGTGATTAACGGAGATGATTTCTACGGTAAGGAGTCTTTCAAGATAGCTGCCCGCTGGTGCGCTTCTCACGAGCACACTTCCGGAGTATATGCCATCGTAGGTTTCGAAGTGGATAACACCCTTTCTGAGTCCGGTGGAGTATCCCGTGGTATCTGCAGCTATACTTCTGAGGGTAAACTTACCGACGTGGTGGAGCATCATAATGTGATGTTCGACCAGGACGGAGTGCTCAGGGCAGACAATTCCGAGACTTCCCTTCGTGTGGAGATCAAGCCTAAGGACCTCTGCTCCATGAATATGTGGTGTTTTACTCCAGACTTTTTCGCTAAGACCGAGGACCTTTTCAAGGATTTCCTGAAAGTTAACGGCGCTGAACTCAAGAAAGAGTTCTATATTCCTTTCGTGGTGGATTACCTTATCAAGCACAGCGGAGAGCAGTGCGATGTGATCAGTTCTCCTGAGCGCTGGTTCGGAGTAACCTTCAAGGAGGACAGACCTCTGGTGGTCGCCAAGTTCGCTCAGCTCGCTGAGCAGGGGGTATATCCTACGCCTTTGTATAAGAGGTAGTGGAGCAAGTAGCTTATTAAACTATTATGACTAAGTCATTTAAGGGAGTTTGGATTCCCAAATGGTTCGAGATGGTGCTGATAATAGTACTCTTCATCGTAGGAGTATTGTTTTCTTCCGTCATAGCTTCGATATTGATGAGCCTGGGGATAGGACAGGATGTGCTGATGCTCATCACCTATCCGCTGATGTTCCTCTTCGATATTATCTACTTCTGTATCAGGAACGCTTCGGACAAGGTCTGGCGTACAGATTTCTCCATACCTGTGGCTGGGAAGGACTGGTCTCTGTGGCTATGGGTAGTGATTATCACCTTCGCTGCCTCCTTCGTAATGGATGCCGTTAACGAGGCTATGCCCGAGATGCCTGCATGGCTGGAGGAGGCCCTTAGCTCAGCTACCGGAGGGAATTTCTTTATCAATTTCCTCTGTGTGGCAGTAATGGCTCCTCTTCTCGAAGAGTGGCTCTGCAGGGGACTCATTATGAGGTCTCTTTTCAGGAACGGAGTGAAAGCCGGCTGGGCCATAGTGCTCTCCGCCATCTTTTTCGCCCTGATTCACGGCAATCTCTGGCAGGCCGTTCCGGCTTTCGCCCTGGGCTGTCTATTCGGATATGTGTATTATGAGACCGGCAATCTCTGGCTTTGTATCCTGATGCATTTCACGAACAACTTCACCAGCCTCATTATAGGTCAGATAGAAGAAGTTCCTGACACCGCTACCTGGCTCAGCATTATGCCTCAGGGCTGCTACTGGGTACTATTTGCTTTCTTCACACTCACGCTGATACTTGGCATAAGTCAGATAAGCCGCTTCCACGTCATGGACTCGCAGCAGATCAGCGCCCCCTCTAAGGGCAAGTAGGTGATAGTATTCGGTATTGCCTTCGGTAAATCTTTTATCGGCTGCTCCTATCAGAATGGGGCGGCCGAACTTTTTCAGCAGCGGAAGTTTCTCTATAATCTCCACGTTCTGCTCCTTCGTTTTAGCAAAGCCAAGTCCCGGGTCCAGAATCCAGTCCTTCACCCCAGCCTTCTCTGCTCTTCTTTCGAAGTCGATAAAGTACTGCTCCAGCTGCTCCATTATCGGCATCCCCTCGTCCGCGAGCGCGTCCATGGTCCTCGGGTTCCCCCGCTTGTGCATCGCTATATATTTTAATGCCAATTCTCCTACGCACCCTAGCATCTGAGGGTCTTCTTCTCCTGCCGAGATGTCATTCACTATGAATGGGCCCACTATCTCGTATGCTCTTCGGACTATCTCCGCCCTGGTCGTATCGATGGAAAGTTCCTTATTATTAAGTGCTCGGCTTTTGAATTCTATTACACTATCTTTTTCTTTCACACTGTTACTTTCACACACACTATCACGTTCTCTCACACTGTTGCTATCACTTCCCCTACCACACACACTTTCGACCTCGTTTTTTAGGGATCGACGCCAATCCAGCAGAAAAGGCTCCAGCCTCTTCCACTCCTCTTCCAGACTCACATCCTCCGCCCCAGGCCTCGTGGAGATGGCCCCCACATCCACGATATCAGCCCTGCTGCTAAGGATAGAGTAGTTATACCGGCTCTTCTCGAAAAACGAATCCGGCGTCAGATTAATAATCCCCATTATCTTCACCATAATCCAGCCACAAGTTTAACAGTCTAATTAATTACCATTCACCTTTTAAAGGAATTATAAAGTTAATCAATTTTTTATCAAGAGCAGAAAAATCCTATATGTTTTCGAGAAAACAAAATAATCAGTCAAATCAGCATAACTATCATATTCATCAATCCAGTGTAACTACCCCCCCCGAAGGTTAATCCGTACGGAACTTTAGACATTAGGCGAAAATACGGGACACTTGCAAACTTCCGTGGCATAATGTGACATAAACATATACTTGAAGG
>JBJEBS010000113.1:0-24467 GCA_051870275.1 Candidatus Cryptobacteroides sp. | reverse complement strand
TTTGTGCTTTATTTCGATGGATGTTGATATTGGGCTATTTTCCGATGCAGAACCGGCTGAAGACCTCGCCGAGGACGGAGTCCGAGGTGATCTGTTCGCTCACGGAAGCGAAGATGGAGTTGAGCGAAGAGATGGCCTCGCGAAGGTCCTGAGCGAGGAGGTCTTCGCTTATCTGCAGGTCCAGGCTGCGGTATAGATTCTCCATACTTGCCAATGCCTGTTTAAGGGCTGCGTAATGCCTTTCGGAGCAGACGATGGTGTCATTTTCCAGCTCGCTCGCCAGGGCACAGTCCTTGATAGCCTGCAGCAAGTCCTCTAAGTTTTCTCTCTCTAATGCGCTGATTCTCAGTCCTTCAGGCTCTGTGTCCCTATGCAGGTCGCTCTTGTTATAAACCCAGATAAGTTTCTGAGAGTTCAAGTCCACATGAGAGAGAATCTCCTTTCTGATCTCTTCGTTTTCCTTATCCGCCCCCTCTTCCAGCAGAGCTATCACGATCTGCGCCGAACTTGCCGCCTTCAGACTTCGCTCAATCCCCATTTTCTCCACCACTTCCTCTGTCTGCCGCAGCCCCGCAGTATCGATAAAGCGATACCTAAGTCCTTCTATCACAATGCTTTCCTCTACTGTGTCCCGAGTGGTTCCCGCGATCTCCGAGACTATCGCCCTATCCTGCCCGAGCAGGGCATTCAGCAGGGTACTTTTCCCCACGTTCGGCGCCCCGACTATCGCCACCGGCACCCCGTTTTTCAGCGCATTTCCCAGACGAAAGCTACCACAGAGCTTTTTCAGTCTTTCTATTTCATTGTAGGCCAATCTCTTCAGCTCCCGTCGGTCGGCAAATTCGACCTCCTCTTCGCTGAAGTCCAATTCCAACTCCAGTAGCGCCGCCAGCTCCTGCAGCTTGTCCCTCAGTTCTCTGAAAGTTCGGGAGTATTCCCCCTTCAACTGCTTGCTTGCCACCTTGTGCGCGGCCTTGGAGTCCGCTGCTATCAGTTCCGCCACTGCCTCAGCCTGGGCCAAGTCCATCTTGCCGTTCAGGAAGGCCCTCTGAGTAAACTCCCCAGGAGAGGCGAGCCTGCCTCCAAGCTCTGAAAGCAGATGCAGTATCTCGCTGACTATGAATGTGGAAGCGTGACAGCTGATCTCGATGGAGTCCTCTCCCGTATAGGAATGAGGAGCCCTGAATACGCTCACCAGCACTTCATCCAGCAGTTCATCCCCTGAATAGATGCTGCCGAAATGCAGACTGTATCCTGCAGCTTCGCTTAGAAGTCCCTTTTTTAACTGAACAAGCCGGTCTGAAAGTTCCAGGCAGCCTTCTCCGCTAACTCTTATTATGGAGATCGCTCCAGTCCCCGCTACGGTGGCGGGAGCGTAAATGATATCCGAATTAAACATCGACACAAAATTACTAAAAATAAAGTATTTGTTAAAGTTCAGTAGAATAATCATGTTTCGCATAGTGCGAAAACTCCTCTGTACGGAGATGCTATAGCATCGACAAAGTCCTCGTCCTGAGGAAGAGGATTTAGGAGAAGGGTCAGATAAACAGGGAAATGTGCGTGGGGAAGAAAAGTTTGCAAGCAACACAAATCTGTAAATTTTAAATAATTAGTTCTTGCGAAACTTGATTAGGATATTTCATAGAATATCCTTAATTTAGAGCGATGAAGTCCTTTAAATCCATACTTAAAATTCTAGGAACCGGCAAATTCTGGTCCGAGTTCCTGCTTATGACCATAGCTATGTTCATATCGGCAGCGGCCGTATATTATTTCCTCGTTCCGAGCAAACTCATAGTCGGCTCCATATCCGGCCTTTCCATCGTGGTGGCAGAACTCTTCACGAGGGCTGGCATCAGCATCGATGTGTCCACTATGGTATTTATAATCAATGCCATACTTCTGGTGGTAGCCTATCTGCTCATAGACCATGAGTTCGGAATCAAGACCGTCTATACTGCCCTCATCCTGGGCCCTATGATCAAACTCTGGGAATGCATCCTGCCGGTAGAAAGCATCATTCCTGAAGGCCAACATTCCATCATGGGAGATCCTTGGTTTGATCTTTTGAGTTTTGTGCTTATTTTAAGCGCCGCCCAGGCCATTCTCTTCCGCATCAACGCCTCTACCGGTGGTCTGGATATAGTGGCCAAGATCTTTAACAAATTCTTCAAGTTCGACATGGGTTTGTCTGTTACTATAGCCGGGGCGATGATATGTCTTACTGCTTTGTTTATCAATCCTTTCCCATTAGTGATCATAGGTCTTATAGGTACCTGGATCAATGGACTCTGTGTGGATTATTTCATGGCGAGCTTGAACCGGAGGAAAAGAGTCTGCCTCATTTCCGAAGACCACGAGAAAATTCGTCTTTTCATTATAGAAAAGCTCCAGCGGGGCTGCTCCCTCTACGAGCTTAAAGGTGGCTATTCCCTTGAATCACAGGTGGAAATTCAGGCACTTCTTACTAAAACTGAGTTTGCAGACCTGATGAGATTCATATCCGATAACAATATCAAAGCCTTCATTACTGCCAGCAATGTCAGTGAAGTCTATGGCTTATGGAGAGGCTCGAAAAAGCAAATCAAACAGTGATTTTCTCTATAATCATACCAGTCTATAATCGCAGTGAAGAACTGAAAGAACTTCTGGACAGCATCCGGAAGCATGCTTTCAGAAATTTCGAACTTATAGTGGTAGATGATGGCTCCAATGAGCCATGCAAGGCTCTGTGTGAACAGTATAAGGATCTTATAATTACTTACCTGTATAAGGAAAATGGTGGTCCTGCCTCGGCCCGTAATGCAGGAGCACGCATGGCGAAAGGGGAGTATCTGCTCTTTCTGGATTCCGACACTTTGATACCGGATTCCTATTTTGAAGCTATCCTGGGATATCTCGAGAAGGACAAGGTGGATCTTTTCGGCGGCCCTGATATGTCAGATCCAACCTTCAGTCCCTTGCAGAAAGCTATCAGTTATTCTATGACTTCCTTTTTCACTACTGGAGGCATCAGGGGAGGGAAGAAGAAACTCAGCCGATTCATTCCCAGATCTTTCAATATGGGAGTTTCGAGGGAGGCTTTTGAGGCAGTAAATGGGTTTGCTCCTATGCGCTTCGGAGAAGATATGGATTTCTCCATGAGACTGATGGAAAGGGGTTATCGCTCAGCCCTTATTTCACAAGCTGCCATCTATCATAAGAGACGCACAAGCCTTAGGGCCTTTTACCGACAGGTTCTCAATTCCGGAAGGGCACGCATAGAGCTGAGTATCAGGCACAAAGGCTCGTTAAAGCTGGTCCATCTCCTACCATTGGCCTTTTTTTTAGGCAGCATAGGACTGATAGTCCTGAGCATGGTCCTGAAGAACTTTATCCCGGCGGCTCTACTGCTGTTATACTGCCTTCTTATCCTGCTGGACAGCAGTATAAAAGAAAAGAGCCTCCAAGTGGGGCTCCTTTCCATCGCTTCTTCTTTCGTTCAATTGTATGCTTATGCGCTCGGTTTTCTGGACAATTTCTTTAAACGCTGCATATTACGCAGAAATGAAATCCAAAAGATTGACAATGAGCGCTTTTACTCTTAGTCGTAGTACTTCGGATCGCGAGGAGTAACCTTGTTCATATTATCCAGCAGATCCTGGTTGGTCTTATACTCGTCCATGAGCTGAAGCATGAAGTTCATGGCTTCGATAGGGGTCATATCTGCTAAGAGTTTTCTCAAAATCCATATTCTCTGGCTGGAAGACTTGTCGTACAGCAGGTCGTCCCTTCTGGTTCCACTCAGCACTACATTCACTGCAGGGAAGATACGACGGTTCGAGAGGTTGCGGTCCAGCTGGATTTCAGAGTTGCCGGTACCCTTGAACTCCTCGAAGATAACCTCGTCCATCTTCGAGCCGGTCTCCGTAAGGGCTGTGGCCAATATGGTCAGCGATCCGCCTCCCTCCACGTTACGGGCTGCTCCGAAGAAACGTTTCGGCTTTTGAAGGGCATTGGCATCCACACCGCCGGTCAGTACCTTGCCCGATGCCGGCTGCACGGTATTGTATGCTCGGGCCAATCTGGTTATGGAGTCCAGCAGAATCACTACGTCGTGTCCGCACTCCACGAGCCTGCGTGCTTTCTCGAGCACCATGTTAGCTACTTTCACATGCCTTTCTGCCGGTTCGTCGAATGTGGATGCCACCACTTCGGCTTTCACGCTTCGCTGCATGTCCGTCACTTCCTCAGGACGCTCGTCGATGAGCAGAACGATCTCGTAAACCTCAGGATGGTTATCTGCGATAGCATTGGCCAAACTCTTGAGCAGCATGGTCTTACCTGTCTTAGGCTGGGCTACGATAAGACCTCTCTGACCTTTTCCGATAGGGGAGAACATGTCCACTATGCGGCAGGATGGGTCTGAACCGTGGCCGTGTCCGAGAAGATTGAATTTCTCTTCAGGGAAAAGTGGGGTAAGAAAATCGAAAGGCACCCTGTCCCTGATGAATTCTGGGCTGCGGCCGTTTACCTGTTTTACTGACACGAGAGGGAAGTACTTGTCGTTTTCACGAGGAGGACGAATCTCTCCATAGACAGTGTCTCCGTTTTTCAGGGAATAGCTCTTGATCTGCTGGGCAGATACATATATATCGTCAGGACTGTTCAGATAATTATAATCGGAACTGCGAAGGAATCCATATCCGTCAGGCATAATCTCCAATACGCCAGTGGCGGTAACTGTGCCTTCGTATTCGATAACTTCTTTATGTTTTTCTGGAGCAGTTTGTGTGGCTGGAGTAGAAGTCGGTGCCGGAATTTGAGAAGTCTGTCTAAGTTTTTGGGCTGCCAATTTTTCATTAGCCCTGTTTCTGATAGCCTCGGTGTCCAGTGCTGCTTTGTTAGTATTCTCAGTTTTCTGCTTGTTTTCGGCTATCTGCTTGCCCTCAGCTTTCAGCTTGTTCTCAGTGTTTGCAGCAGTTCCCTGTTTGTTTTCGACTTTCTGAGGTTTTTCCGGAACTTTGACTGTGTCCTTAGGCTTTTCAGTTTCTGTGGTATTGACTATAGGAGTTTTTCTAGGACGTCCCCGTTTCTTTGCTGGTGCTTGAGCGGCTGGGCTTTCAGTCTTCTGTTCAGGCTTTTGTTCAGGCTTCTGTTCAGCTTTTGGCTCGTTTTTCTGTTCGGTATTAGTCTCGGTCTTCTGCTCGGCTTTCTGTTCCGTATTCTTTTTACGGCCTCTCTTCTTTTTCCCTTCAGAAGAGTTCTCAGCTGCTACGCTTTTGGTAGCCACCGCTGTAGCTTGTGCATCCAGAATGCCGAAGGCAATTTCTTCCAGACTTGATTTTTTAGTGAATTTGATGTCCAGGCCTTTCGCAATTTCTTCCAATTGTTCCCTGCTCATCGTGGTAAGGTCGTATAGACGATATGGCATTTTAATAATGTATTAAGTTTACGGCTGAATAGCCGATATATAAAATAAATATCAAATAGAAACTTTCTGTCCTCAGAAAGCACTGCAAATATAATTCAATAATTTTAATTATCCCAATAACTGCTGCTCTTTTTAAATCTGAGCAGGTCGGCAAGGGACGCGGCATTGGCCGCAATCTTGAAACTGTACTGCTGCCAGGTACCTATAGGCACCCATGAGAAAGTGATATTAAAACAGTGCAGGTCGTATGTGGCATTCAACTGGGTGGTAGTAATCTTCTTAGCTATGAAGTCATAACCTGAAGAAGCACTGATATTCAGCCTCGGTGTGAGCTTGATGTTGCCCGTAACGTTCAAGGTGGTCATATAAGTGTTCTTCGCCGTCAGTTTATCTGCCTCAGTATCGTATTTATAAGTCCTGCTGCAGCGGAAACTTCCGCTGAAATTCAGTGACCAAGGGACGTTAGGGTTAGTGTAGTATAGCCAGCCACCTGGTATATATTCTCCTGTAACAGGGTGATAATATATGCGTTGATAATAATCTACGGCACTTCCTTTTTCTGTCCTTCCATCATTTCCTTCTATGGTACCCTTTCCGGAGAGAGAGTAAGAAGCAGAAAGGGATGCGCTGGTCATTCTCAGCAGACCCTGACCGGCGAGGACGGCGAACTTGTTATACTGTCTGCCATTCTTGTCAAGGGCATAAGGGTCGAAGCTGGCACTACCGCTGAGGTTAATCTTGTTAAAGAGGTTAGTGCTCATAGTGGTGCTGACGGCTCGCATATTCAGGGAGTCCGCCAGGAAGTTGTAACCTGTTGAGATGCTGAACTGGTCCAGAAGCTTAACTTTCTTGCTGCCTTTTCCGGTGGAGTCTGCCAAGTCTCTTACCTTGGCCTCCAGGTTATTACCTATGCTGATGCTGGCCGTAGCACTCTTGCCTTTGGTAGGGGGCGCAAGCAATTGGCCGGAATAGATGTTATACTGGTATTCCTTGTCGTTACCGTTCACGTCGGTGTAATACAGGGTTCTGTAGCCATTCGCATAAGTGCCCTTTTCCGGTGAAAGGGAGAGGGAGATGGAAGGAGAGATGACGTGTCTGATAGCTTGCAACTTACTGTATTTGCCGAAATTGAACATACCGTAGATACGGGTGCTCATCGATATGGATCCGGAATAGTCCTGAGTGATTCCGAAAGTGCCGAACTGCTTGCCTTGCACCACTTCCACCTTGTCCGTCTCTCGGTTATAGACCGCCTCGCTCGAGCGGAAGAACCAGTTCTGCTTGTAACTAACAGAAGGGTTGAATGTCAGGTATTTGAAGAGCTGAAAACTTGGCAGTCCTATGCTAAAGTTATGGCTCATTCCATTCTGGAACTTGTCTGTAAAACCCGGCTGGTTGAATTCCTTGGCTTTGAAGGATATCTTGTTCTGGAAAGAAGTGTTATATCCGAAAGAGATTTTCTCCCAAGGCTTTTCCTTACCCACCCTGTTCTTCTGCTTGAAAGGGTAGAATGTGCTTACCGATAGGGTTACGTTAGGCAGGGTGAAAGAGTATGAACTGTCCCTGGAGTTCTGGTTATGGAGCATGTTCAGGGAGAGATTCACCTTTCCGTTCCAGTTCTTGGAATATGAGATTGAGGACTGAATCTGGTTCTGCAGAGCTTCGTCCACCGAGTGGGAGTTATAACGGCTGTTCGAAGGGCTGGAGAAGTTCACCGAGGCACTGAAACTGGTTCCAGGTCTGGCCTTGGAATCCTGGGAATGGCTCCACTTGATACCGAAGTTGCTGGTGGAGAAGAAGTCAGGGGCTCCCTTTTCTCCAGTCTGGTCATAGGAATAGGTAAGGGCCAGGTTACCTGAACACTTGTAATTGATCTTGTATCTGGAGTTGACATCCAGAGCCCAGGAGCCCAGAGTGTAGTAGTCTCCTGTCACCGAGAGGTCCAGATAGTCTCCGAAGACGAAATACATACCGGCATCCCTCATATAGAAACCTCGGGCAGTCTCCTCTCCGAAACTCGGCATAAGCAGACCCGTGGCCCTCTCAGGCTTTTTAGGAATGAATCCGAAGGGTATGGCTAAAAAGGGGATATGCACATCAGCTATTACCAGGTGGGCAGGCCCGAATACCGTCTTCCTCGTAGGCTTGGTAACTACCTTGGCTACAGAAAGTTCCATCCAGTAGTGCGGGTGCTCCAGGTCACAGACTGTGTATTTTCCGTGCTCCACGTTCATACTCTTGTCCGGCATTATCTTCACGTGTTCTCCGTGCAGCAGACCTTCGTCTTCCTGGGTAAGGGCCTTCTTGATGCTGACCTTCTGGCTATTGAAATTATATCTCAGCTCGTGCATCTTGTAGGACTGTTTGCCCTGGGTCATCACCGGAAGACCCTTCCATTCTCCGGTAAGGGTGTCCAGAACGCCTCTGGCATAGACTATTCCCGTATTCATGTCGTAGTCCATGCGCTCTGCAGTCAGGGTCATGTCCTGATATTTGACCGTGACATCTCCGTAGTAATATATCATCCTCTTGCCATCAGTGAAGACTTCCACTATGGAGTCTCTGGCATTGGAGAAGGCTGGCTGCTTTAGGGAGCTGTTGCTCAGCTGGTTCAGGGAATCTACACGGAAAAGTGAATCGGCTCTGGCCAAGCTGTCTTTCCTGGCCAAGGCTGCCGAATCGGGCGCTGCTGCTTCCTTCTTCGGCTTTGCCCCTCCGGCAAGTGGAGTTTCTCCACGCCTTGGCCTCTGCGCGAAAAGGTCCGTGCAGCAGAGAAGACTCAGAAGCGTCAGAAAGATGCAGTATTTATATATGCGTTTGCGCAATTTTTCCTAAATTTGCAATCTCGCAAAGATAAAACATTATTCCAAGTTTCCCAAGATGAAACGCATCGCAGTCCTGTTATTTTCACTTTTTCTGCTTTCTCCGAGTGTGTTTGCCTCGGATGAACTCTCTCTTAAGACAGTTGTGTTAGACCCTGGGCACGGGGGAAAAGACCCTGGTGCCGTCAGCAAGGACGGCAAGACCCTTGAGAAGACTTTCACCCTGGATATAGCACTGAAACTCGAAAAACTCATAAAGCAGGCTCATCCGGAAGTGAAAGTGATACTTACCAGAAGGGATGACCGTTTCATCTCCCTGGACGAGAGGGCGCAGATAGCTAACCGGAATAATGCCGACCTTTTCATATCCATCCATATCAATTCCGCATACTCCACCAAGTCTTCCGGCTTTTCCACCCACGTCCTGGGCCAGTCCTCCCAGAAGGACCGCGATCTATATAAGGCCAATCTCGAACTTGTGAAACGTGAGAACTCTGTGGTACTGCTCGATGAGAGCTACAATGCCCAGCAGAGCAGTTTCGATCCGGACGATCCAAGTTCCTATATATTCATGACCATGATGCAGAGTGCGCATCTGGAACAGAGCATACAGTTCGCGCAGTTGATTAATTCTCAGCTCAAAGGCGGTCCCATCGTAGTGAACAGGGGAGTAAGCCAAGACCCCTTCTATGTGCTTTGGAAGACTACTATGCCTGCGGTACTCGTGGAACTTGGCTTTATCTCGAATCAGGAAGACCTCTCCAAGCTCAAGAAAAGCAGCGAGAGGGAAGAATTGGCCAAAAGACTTCTCCATGCCTTCGAAGAATATAAGAAGGAATATGACAGCAGCATGTCTTTGGGCTCTTCTGTCAAGCCGGAGGAAGCCAAGACCGAAAGCAAGGATAGATATGGAATCCAGATATTTACCCTAAAGAGCCAGCTGTCTGAAAATGACAGTCGTTTGCTCGGATATAAGCCTTTTGTTCAGAAGTCCGGAAAGTATTATAAATATGTAATCTCCGTTTCAGATTCTCAGGAAGAGACTAAGAAAAAATTGCCTGAGATCCGAAAGAAGTATCCGGATGCATTTCTGGTTAAGATAGAAGGTGAAAACCTCATCAGATGCAAGTGAGAGGTGGTTTTGATTTTCGAGAATTGACTCAAACTATTGATAATGAGTTGTTTATGAAAATGCAGAAAATTTGTAAAAAAAATTTTTCGGTCTATAAATAAATTTCATTTATGCAATAGAAAAATTATTTTTTTATAATCTTTTTTTGCCTCACCTTTGTCTTCCTCAATTCAAGAACTACAATGCAAGAAACGTCAAGACACATAGATGTCTGGGAGGATTGTCTGCGCGTCATTCAGAATAATATTCCTCCTCAGCAGTATGAGACCTGGTTTAAACCTATCAGGCCCGTCAGCCTTGCTGATGACGTTCTCGTATTGGAGGTGCCTACTTCTTTCTATTACACTTATCTGGAGCAGAACTTCCTGGATCTTATCTCCCGCACCTTGAAGAGGGTGATAGGACCGAATGCTAAGCTCAGATATTTGGTGGCTCCGGTTCAGGGCCAGAGTTCAGTGCTGATCGACGGGGCGGCAGGTCCTGTGGCTACTAACAAGGCCATATCCCTTAACACCGTGAAACCGGCTGGTTCGAACGGTCCTATGGTTCTGCCTGGGGTTAAGAAACTCCAGATAGACCCGAGGCTCAGTCCTGACTACAGGTTCAGCACCATGGTTGAAGGTGAGTGTAACAAGATAGGTATTCTCACCGGCAAGGAGATAGCCCTCAAGCCGGGCCAGACTCCTTTCAACCCTCTCTTTATCTTCGGCGGCTGTGGACTTGGCAAGACTCACCTTTCCCAGGCCATAGGCAATGCCATAAAGGAGAAATACCCTGACAGCATAGTTTTTTATGTGACCGGTACCGAGTTCAAGACCAAGTACATGGATGCCACCCAGAAGAATGTGCTTACGGATTTTCTCTCTTTCTTCATGAAGATAGATGTGCTGATTGTGGACGATATTCAGGACATGAGGGGCCAAGGTAATCAGAGTGCTTTCTTCAGTATCTTCAATCATCTGCACCTGAACGGCAAACAGCTCATCCTTACCTCCGACCGGCCTGCGAAGGAACTTGAGAACTTCGAGGAGAGACTGCTCTCCAGGTTCAAATGGGGCCTGTCCGTGGAGTTGAAGGCTCCGGATTATAATACCCGTTTGAGCATGCTTCAGGCCAAGTGTCACAGGGAGGGTCTGATCATCCCTGACGAGGTGCTCAGATACATAGCCATGAACGTGAAGAGCAATTTCCGCGAACTGGAAGGGGCTTTGGTGTCTTTGATGGCTTATTCCACTTTCACTCATGAGGATTGCTCCATAGAGATGGCGGCTAAGATTTTGGACAAGATAGTAAGTGAGCCGAAGAGCGACCTTACCATAGAGAAAGTTCAGAGCGTGGTATGCGAGTATTTCCATATAGCTCAGGATGATCTGGTATCCCATTCCCGCAAGCGCCAGCTCGTTCAGGCCCGTCAGATATCTATGTTCCTCTGCAGGAATCTCATCCCTAACTGCTCACTTTCTGTAATTGGAGCTAAAACCGGAGGAAAAGATCACTCTACCGTACTTCATTCTTGCAATACGGTATGCGATTTGATGAGTACAGACAGGATCTTCAAGACTTATGTTCAAGATCTCGAAGGTCTCCTGCAAGCTGATAGACATTAATACTTCATATATATGATAGAAAAAAGAATCCTTGAAATTTTCAAGGAAATTACTTGTATTCCTCGTGAATCCGGTCACGAAGAGGCTATGACCGCGTATCTGTTGGATTGGGCAGAGAAAAGAGGATTGGCAGCTAAGAGAGACGAAATAGGTAACGTATGTATCACCAGGGAAGCCAGCTCAGGCAAGGAAAATGTACCGACGCTGGTCCTGCAGTCGCATCAGGATATGGTCTGCGAGAAGAACGAAGGGGTGCAGCACGATTTTACGAAAGATCCTATCAAGTTCGTGGAGCAGGACGGTTGGCTTATAGCTCCGGACACCACACTTGGCGCAGACGACGGAATTGGCATCGCTGCAAGTTTAGCCTTGCTCGAAAGCGAATTGGTCTTGCCTAAACTGGAGTGTATCTTCACGATCTCAGAGGAGACCGGAATGGATGGGGCTGAGGCGATGCAGGAGGGCTTCTTCACGGGCAAGACCCTGATTAACCTCGATTCTGAAGACGAAGGGCAGATGTTCATAGGCTGCGCCGGCGGAGTTACCACCGAGGCAGTCTATCATTATGACTATGAGGATGTTAAGCCTGATTATTCAAGGGTAAAGCTCTGTATATCTGGAGCCAGGGGAGGCCATAGCGGAGACGATATCAATAAGGGACGTGCTAATACCGTGCTTCTGATGCTCCGGTTCCTCTACTCTCATCTGGATGAGATTCAGCTCATTAAGATTAATGGGGGTGGGAAGCATAACGCCATAGCTAGGGAATGTACCGCTGCAGTGGCTGTAAAGGATGTAGAGAAGCTGAAATTTGAATTCAGCGCCTTTGGGGAGGAAGTGAAGAAGGAGTTCAGACAGAGCGATCCTGATCTGATTTTTGAAAGCAAGACCCCAGCTCATCCTTGTGCCCACAGGCCTGTGGCTTCTGAACAGGCCCGCAAGATAGTGGCTTCACTTCTGGCCTGTCCTCACGGAGTAGTGTCTATGAGTCAGGATATTAAGGATTTTGTGGAGACCTCGACCAACCTTGCTTCCGTAAAGACAGATTTCGAGACTCAGAGCATTCTGGTATGCACGAGCCAGAGGAGCAGTACTGATTCCGAGTGCGATTTCATAGCTGACAAGGTCGAGGCTGCGCTTCGTCTTGGGGGAGCTGAGGTGAAACATATGAACCGCTACCCTGGCTGGAGGCCGAATGTGGATTCAGACATACTCAGGCAGTGTGTGGCTTCGTATAAGAGACTTTTCGGGGAAGAACCTCTGGTGCTCGCCATTCACGCTGGTCTGGAATGCGGTCTATTCCTGGAGAAATTCCCTGGTCTGGATATGATTTCCTTCGGACCTACCCTTAGGGGAGTGCATGCCCCAGGGGAGAAACTCGACCTTCACAGTCTTGAAAAATTTGCCCTGCATCTGGAAGATGTCGTTTTAAACTTTGCTTGATATGAAAGTCGCTCCTTCTATTCTGACAGCCGATTTCCTGCATCTGGAAAAGGATGTCAAGATGATAGATTCCTGCGCGGATTATCTTCATCTGGATATTATGGATGGTACTCTGGTGCCTAATATTTCCTTTGGTTCTCCTGTAGTGGATGCCGTCAGCAATGCCGTCAGTATCCCTTTGGATGCTCATCTTATGGTGGTGAATCCCCAGAAATGGTTTAAGAGGCTCTCTGAGTTGGGTGTAGAGATGGTGAGTTTTCATCTCGAGGCTACAGGCTGGAAGACTTCATCCGCCATCAGAGCCGCAAAAAAGCTCGGAATGAAGGTAGGATTGGCCATCAATCCCGACGTTCCAGTGGAGAAACTCTTCAAATACGTAGGGAAGGTGGATTTCTTTCTGATAATGTCGGTGTTTGCCGGCTTCGGAGGCCAGAAATTCATCTACGAGACCATTGACAGAGTCTCCGCCCTTCGAGCAGAGATAGCCCGAAAAGGAGCCTCCACCCTCATAGAAGTGGATGGGGGAGTGGACCTGACTAATGTGGGAGCCCTTGCCAAGGCTGGTGTGGACATAGTGGTGGCCGGAAGTTCAGTGCTCGGCTCTGCAGATCCGATAGCTACAATTCGAGCCCTTCAGGCAGCCTGAACACCTTGGCTTTGAATTCTTTACAAAGATAAGTTTTGCCGTCTTCGCTCTTTAACATCTCAGCGTGGCGGCAAAATTCTTTATGGAACACTGCCAATTCTTTCTTGATGTCGTAGTGCTCACCCGTGAGTTCGTGCAGGGACACGGGATTCGGCAGTTCTTCAGGCCAATTATCTTCGTTCAGATTTAGGCCAATTCCTATGATGGAACTCTCTACCAGCTGCCCGTCCAGGATGTTTTCTATCAGAATTCCGCAGATTTTCTTCTCTCCCACCCAGATGTCGTTTGGCCATTTGATTCTGGCTTCCACGCCTTTGTCTTTCAGGTAGCTTAGAAGGGCTAGGGTCGTGATGCGGCTTAGATAGAGGGCATCGGTGGCATTCAGGTTTTCTGGCTTGAAGACTATGCTGAAGGTGAGGTTCTTTCCTGGACTGGCGTACCAGCTGTGGTCTCCCTGTCCTCTGCCTGCACTCTGCTCCACAGTGGCTACTACTGACAGACTGTCATATTCGGAAATGTGCTCTCGGAGCTCTGTATTAGTGGATTTTAAACTTTTATGCCAAGTTATTTGTGACATTTTCTTAGTGGTTTAAATTTTGTATCTTTGTGTGCAAATTTATACAATTATTCTTATTTATGGTAGAAAATGAAATTAAGGTCATAGCTGACGCCATCCTTGACAAGAAGGGAGAGGATGTCTGCTCTCTGGACCTTCGCAGTGTCGGCACAGCCATTACCGACCATTTTGTGATATGTAGCGGTACTTCTTCCACTATGGTTTCAGCCATAGCTGACAATATAATCAAAGAGACGAAGGAGAAGTTGGGTATCAAGCCTTTACGTACACAAGGACTCGAGAACGCCTTCTGGGTGATTCTGGATTTCGGAGATGTCGTGGTCCACATCTTCCAGAAAGAGTACAGGGATTTTTACAGATTAGAGGATCTTTGGGCTGATGCTCCTCGCAAAACTTACACTGATTAAATGAGCGATAAAAAGAAAAAAGTAAAAGTAGTCAGGCTGAATCTTGCCTGGCTCTATATTCTCTTGATCGGCGGCATTTTCGTGCTGATGTTCAGGGACAATTCCCGTGCGAACCCGCAGAAGGCCGAATGGGCCAAGGTTCAGGAGATGATATTGGAAGGGGATGTCAAGGAAGTCAACTTCATCCGTAACGAATACAAGGGTATGGTCACCCTCAAGAGCGAGCGTCTCGAGAAGTACAAGGACGATTTCGGTCAGAAGGTTCCTGCCCGTTCTCCACACTATATCTTCCTGGTATCCGATCATTTCGATGTGGAGAAAGAATTCGCTACGCTGAATTCTCTCCTGCCTTCTGAAGCACAGGTAAAACTGACTGTAAGTCAGAGTAATAACTTCTGGTCTGGAATACTGGAGTGGATAATACCTATCGTGCTCATTATATTGATGTACGTAATGATGTTCCGTTCCCTCCGACCTATGGGAGGCCAAGGCGGCCAGGGCGGCGGAATGAATCCTTTCAATGTGGGCAAGGCGCAGGGAAAATTGGCAGATAAAGACAAGGTCAATGTTACATTCAAGGATGTAGCCGGTCTGTATGGCGCTAAGGAAGAGGTGATGGAGATAGTGGATTTCCTGAAGAACCCTAAGAAATATACAGATCTTGGAGCCAAGATCCCGAAAGGAGCCCTTCTGGTGGGCCCTCCAGGTAATGGTAAGACCCTTTTGGCCAAGGCAGTTGCTGGCGAGGCCAATGTCCCGTTCTTCTCTATGAGCGGTTCTGATTTCGTGGAGATGTTCGTGGGTGTGGGTGCCAGCCGAGTGAGGGATCTTTTCGCCCAGGCTAAAGAGAAAGCTCCTTGCATTGTCTTTATAGACGAGATAGATGCAGTGGGTAGAGCCAGGGGTAAGAATGCCGGATTCTCAGGCAATGATGAGAGGGAGAACACTTTGAATCAGCTTCTTACCGAGATGGATGGCTTCGGGACTAATAGTGGAGTAATAGTGCTTGCAGCCACTAACCGTGCCGATATTCTGGATAAGGCCTTGATGAGAGCAGGTCGTTTCGACAGACAGATTCACGTGGATCTGCCGGAGCTTAAAGAGAGGGAGGAGATATTCCAGGTGCATATTCGTGGGCTTAAGATAGCTAAGGACTTCGATGTCTCCTACATGGCTAAGCATACTGCCGGTTTTAGCGGTGCTGACATAGCCAATGTCTGCAACGAAGCTGCTCTGGTGGCTGCCCGTAATAACAAGAAGGAAGTAGAACTTCAGGATTTCCTGGATGCTGTGGACAGGATAGTGGGCGGACTGGTGAAGAAGGGTTACATCCTCTCTGCAGAAGAGAAGAAGACTATAGCCCATCACGAGGCCGGTCATGCTGTGGTCAGCTGGCTGCTGCCTCATGCTAACCAGCTCTTTAAGGTGACTCTCGTTCCGAGAGGAAATGCCCTGGGTGCAGCCTGGTACCTGCCTGATGAGCATAAGATTGAGAAGAAGAGCCAGATGTTGGATGAGCTTTGCTCCCTGATAGGCGGAAGGGTGGCAGAGGAGATTCTTAACGGAGAACCTTCTACAGGAGCGCAGAACGACTTGGAGAGACTGACCAAGACGGCTTATGCCATGATTCAGTATTATGGTATGTCCGAGAAGTTCGGCAATTTCTCATACTACGATTCTACCGGCAGCGGAGTATATGATTTCAACAAGCCTTATTCTGAGAAGACTGCCGAGCTCTTGGATTCTGAAGCTTCTAAACTTGTGAAGGAAGTTCACGACAAGACTCTTAAGATTTTGAAGGACCACGAGCAGCAGTGGAGAGATGTAGCCCAGCTGCTTTTGGATAAGGAAGTGATTTTCGCAGAGGATGTGGAGACCATCCTGGGGCCTAAGGTGAAAGATGAAGTCCCTGCTGAAGCGTAGCTTATCTGGCGTGATTTACGCCTTGATCGTGGCTGTGGGCCTTTTGGGTCCGCAGCCACTCTTTGTGCTGCTTTTCTCTTTCGCTCTGCTCTATGCTTTGCATGAATTTTTCAGGATGGCTATGGGCAGAAAACTGATTCTTTCCAGAGTTTTATTTTCTGTTTCAGCCCTGTGGCTGTTTTTGAGCCTGTATCTGTCCCGACTGGGCTATATTATAACTGCTTGGGCTTATCTGGCTTTGATTCCGTTTCTGTTAGCTTTCATAGTGCCGGTATGGACTAAGGAAAAGTTTCAGATGCAGGAGCTTTCTTATGCCTGTGCCGGTCTTATTTGTGTGGGCCTGCCATTGGCCTTGAGTCCTATCCTGACGGTAAGGGGAGGGCAGTATTCCGGTTTTTTCCTACTATGCATTTTCATCGTCACGGCACTGTCAGACGTGGGAGCATATGCGCTTGGAAGCCTGCTGGGACAGAGGGAGGAGGCATGGAAATTGGCCCCGAAAATCTCGCCTAAGAAATCCTGGTGGGGAGTGCTGGGAGGCTTGCTTATGGCTGTGGCAGCGACTCTGCTGCTGCGGCTTGTGGGCTGGATAGACTTGGATACTCTTCACTGCATCTGTCTTGGAGCCCTGCTCTCTATAGTGGGAGTGCTCGGGGATCTTCTGGAGAGTATGTGGAAGAGGTATTTCGGAGTCAAGGATTCAGGTAATCTGATCCCTGGTCACGGAGGTTTGTATGATAGGCTGGACAGTGTTATGCCAGCGATTCTGCTCTCTATAGTTTACCTTGAGCTTTTTGCTCTTCTGTAATCAGTTCCAAGAGTTTTTGAGCAGCTTCTTCTTCGGGAATGTGTCTGAGGAGAGGCTGGCTTTTTTTATATATGCTTACCTTTCCTCCGCCTTCACCCACGTAACCCCAGTCTGCATCGGCCATCTCACCTGGACCGTTCACTATGCAGCCCATCACTGCGATTACCACATCTTTCAGGCCGGCGGTCTTCTCCTTTACCTCTTCAAGTGCTTTCTGTATGTTATACATGGTGCGCCCGCAGCCTGGACAGGCTATGTATTCCGCTTTATAGAATCGCTTGCGGGCGGCCTGAAGTATCTCATCCCTAAGGTATTCGCTCAGTACGCCTTCTGGAATGTCTTCGATTTCTCCTCGCATCAGTTTCGGACCCCAAGTGCAGGCAGCATCCAAGATCTCTTCCTCCCTTTCTGAAAGCTTAGGTTTAGGGTAGTCAGAGTACCTGTATGCCAAGTAGGCAGCGACTGGCAGCTCCGCTTCGGGAGTTTCAGTCAGGGAGACCCTGATCGTGTCTCCCAGCCCCTCTTCCAGAAGAGTAGCTATGCCTACGCAGGACTTGATCCTGCCACTGTCTCCGTTGCCGGCTTCAGTAAGGCCTACGTGAAGAGGAAAGTCCCAGCCTTTCTGCTGGAAGAGATTCTTCAATTCCCTGTATGCCTGGACCATGGTCACGGTGTTGGAGGATTTGAGGGAGATCACTATCTGGTCGAACTCCTCATCCACGCACATCTGTACCCACTCCAGGGCAGCGAGAGCCATCGCCTTGGGGCTGTTCCCGTAGAGATTCGTGATGTAATCCCCGAGGGAGCCGTGATTGACTCCTATCCTAATGGCCGTATGGTATTCCTTGCAGACTTTAATTAGGGCTGAGAATTCTTCTCTGGCTTTCTGGTGGTCCTTGTGGAAGTTGCCAGGGTTGATTCTGACCTTGTCCACGAAAGGGGCCACCTGGATGGCGGTCTGGGAAGAGAAGTGAATGTCAGCCACTATGGGGGTGAATATTCCCTGGGACCTTAGGCTGTTTCTTATGTTCCTGATATGTTCCACATCCTGAAGCCCAGGAACTGTGAGCCTGATAAACTGGGCACCTGCCCTGTGCAGTCGAATGCATTGTTCTATCGAGGCCTGTTCGTCACAGGTATGTGTGTTACACATAGTCTGTATGGCTATGGGGCGGCCTTGGCCTATTTCTATAGCAGGATTACCTATTCGTACCATATACTATCTCTCTTGCTTGTTTTTTCAGATCGGACTTGGTCGTCCCGAAGCGTTTTTCCAGATGGAAATGCACTCCTACGCTGATGATGAAGTCCAAAGGATAGGCATATCTGTAATACACCCTGTTCTGGTCTTCATATCCGGAACCTTCAGGGAAAAGCGAATTTCGGGTAAAGATGCTGGAAAGACCGTAGCGGAGCTGTCCGTCTATATGTATCTCTATCGGATCCAGGATAAAGGCGAAGCCAAGTCCTCCCTGGAAACCATAGTCCCAACGTATGTCGGTGTCGTACCAGTCCTTTCTGTATGCTTCTTCCACATTCGGGCCAAATCTTTCCACTCCCAGACGGTAGCCCCCGTAGATGCCGACTCCTGCATATATCTTCGAGTACAATCCATCGCTGTGCACCTGCAGCATGAAAGGCACTTCGATTACCCGCATACGGAGGGATTGGCATTTCTCCTTAAAGTACTCGTAAGTCTCTCCGGTCTCCTTGTTTGTCTTGAAATGATAGCCTTCCCAGCCGTATTCCACTCCAATAGTCCATCCGAAATACGGCAGATAGTCGAACATCTTCTCGTATTTGGTGAAAGTGAGGGAATAATGCCCGAAGAGCAGGTCCCTGGTCTGGCTGTGGCTTGGACTGAAAGACATTCCTGGGAGGGTGACTCCATAGTTGAAGCCTATCATCGAGTAGTTGTTCAGTTTGCTGTTATAGTCCAGTTTAACCGTATCCAGATACTCGTCGCTCCACTGTTCTTCCAGAATCAGCTCTTTATTAAAAATCAGACTGTCTTTCTGGAGACTGTCTTTCTGCATTAGAATAATCTCCTGCCCGTGAAGGCAAAAACTTGAAAGACAGAGTAATATTAACAGTATGCTTTTTTTCATTTTCAAAGTTCCTTGATGTCAATAATCTGAGTAAGTTCCGTAGCGGCAGGCAGAGTCAGGTATTCTTCCCCGTCTTCTCCCTTGAAGAAGAGCACTTTTTCCGGCTGCCTCTTTTCCAGAAGATTGCCAGTATCCACCATGGAATTCCTGTTATAGTCGTATGTGATTCTGACAGAATACTTTCCTTCCTTAAGATAAGGGAAGTCAAGTTCGCAGTCCTTGTCTATCACGTAAGTTCTAAGGGTCTTGTCTCTCTTCTCATTCAGAAGATCGACGATCAGTTTCCCTTCCACTCCGTTAAGTTTCAGTTTGATGCTGCTTAACTGGTCATCTTTCGGCAGGCTCACCTTTACTTCGGTACTGTCAGAATAGAAGCCGTTAATATCCCTGAAAGCCTTGTATGGCAGTTTGAGATAGTATTCGTAGCCAGGCAGAAGTTTCTCCTTAGGCCTGATGGTGTATTTCCTGAGATTCAGACTGTCCCTTTCTACGGTAAAACTGCCTCTGCTTTCCTTCTGCTTAGGATTTACGGAACGGAATACCAGGGAATCGAAATTCTCGTATATGATAGGGTAGTTGAACTCCAGTATGAAACCGTTCTGCTCCACGGTCTCCGGTTCTGCCGTGAGTTTGTACACGCAGATGGTGTCTTCGTGCTTGAGATCCTTTTTCGCGGCCCGTCCCGTTTTTTTAGGCAGGGCTCCTTCCACGAAGAGAGGGTAGTTCTCCAGAGAAGGCTCCATCAGGAGGGTGGAGTCGTTGGTCTTGCGGTAATTCACATATAGTTTGAGAGTGTCAGGTATGCTTCTGCGCTCGTTTATCCATATTTCCAGGCTGTCCTGGGCCAGATTGAACTGGGTGATCAGTTTATCTGCCTTTATTCCCTTTATCCAGAGGGAATCTATCCAGACATTTTTCGCAGTGAAACTTATATGGGCCCTTCTCTCGGAGGTCCTGACGGCATTTTTAAGCATTTGCTTGCTGCTTTCCTCCTTGAATAGCCTTATTTCGTATTCGCTTTTTCTCGACAGACATTCCAGGGTGTCCTTCATGTCGAATTTCTGCATCTCCGGAATGGTGTCGTTCACCTTCATCACCGGTCTTATCAGGCTATCGACGAAGCCTACCAGCTCGCTTTCACTCTGGTAGAGATTGTCGTTGTTCTCGTCTTTTATGGCGTATAACCTGAACAGGGTATCCGGCAGATAAGGAATACAGAAAAATCCCCAGTCATCCGTTTTGCAGGCTGCAAAAGGCCGGCTCTTGAAGATGGCTGAATCGCTGTGGTCCTTGTAAAGCATCACGGTAGCTCCCTTGACTGGTTTAAGGGTGTTGCAGTCCTGAACTGTTCCGGTCACCAGCATGGAATCTATCCTGTCTCCGGTAGAGAATACATAGGTGTATCCGGGGAAGATGTTGCCTTCGTTATTATCTGTAAGGGCATCGGTGAAGTTAAGGGTATAGGTGATTCCTTTTTGCAGCGGTTCATCGAAGGTGACTACCAAGCTTTTGCCTTTGATCACTGCCTTAGGCATTTTTTTCTGGGGAGGGGAGAGAAAGATGTTCTGATTATCCTTAATCTTTATATATTCGTCGAAGCCGAAGACCAGTTTGGTCTTATGGGTGTCCACCTGAGTGGATCCAGGCAGAGGTTCTGTCCAGAATAGCGCCGGAGGAATGGTATCCTTGGCCCCGCCGCTTGGAGATTGAGTGGTGTTCGCGCAGGAATGCATGAAGAAAGTCGGGATCAGCACGCTGATGGCCGCTCCCAAAGGTATAATCGTCTCTTTCAGTCTTTTTATCATAATTCGATTCGGGATACGCTCTGTATCCCTTTGATTTTACTGATTTTCTCTATCAGGGTCTCCAGGGAGTTTCGGTCCTTTACCAGCAACTCTATCTTGCCCTCGAAGACTCCGTCTTCCGAACCCAGGGATAGTTTTCTCATGTTTATTCCTAAAGATAGTGAAATTAGCTGGGTAAGGTCATTCAGCAGACCTAATCTGTCCAGACCTTTCAGGCTGATCTTCACTGGAAAATCGCTCTGCAGACTTTTGTTCTCCCACAGAGGCACCACCAGTTTGTCGCCCTGGGTGCTGCCCAGACTCTCCAGATGACTGCAGCTCTTTTTGTGAACCGTTATAGAGCCGTCTGGATTCTTTACACCTATTACAGGGTCCCCAGGGATAGGATTGCAGCAAGGGGCCGAGATGTAGTGGACATCGCCTACCACCACTATCCTTTCTGCCGGTTTGTTGATGGAGATATTGTTCATCGCCACCACCAGGGCCTCTGCCTTGTCAATGTTCTGAGGCTCTTCTGCCCTGATATAATCCATAACTTTTTTTCTGGCTTCCTGGGTCTGCAGGAATTCCAGCCAGCTCATCTGCGGATGGGCATTCTCTGCCGTGATTATCTCTACCTGGTCTCCCTGATGGAGTTTCTGTGATAGGGCGCAGAGTTTCATGTTAATCTTCGCGGCTATGGCGTGGTAGCCCAGTTCGCAGTTCAGCTGGTAGGCGAAATCCAGGGCCGTAGAGTCTTTCTTTATGCTCTTCTGGCTTCCGGATGGAGTGAATACCACTATATCGCTGGATATCAGGTCTCTGTGTATGATGTCCAGCATCTCGAGAGTTCCTACGTCAGGACTCTTGATAATCTCCTGAACCTTATCCAGCCATTTGTCCATCTCAGAATCGTTCTCAGAGATGTAACCGTCTTTTTTATATGCCCAGTGGGCGGCGATGCCTTTCTCGGCTATGTCGTCCATACGCTTGGAGCGGATTTGTACTTCCACCCAGAAACCGCCCTTGCTCATAAGGGTGCAGTGCAGAGCCTCGTAGCCGTTG
The DNA here is from genome assembly GCA_051870275.1 of Candidatus Cryptobacteroides sp. GTDB lineage: Bacteria > Bacteroidota > Bacteroidia > Bacteroidales > UBA932 > Cryptobacteroides. The sequence goes on along the minus strand of JBJEBS010000113.1, from coordinate 2,729 downwards.
CTCTTCGGCTGTTTGATCCAGTCTCGAAGCCTGTCCTGCTGATAACGGTAGAGCGAGGTGATGGTGGCGTAGATGTCGTAACACTCCTTCCTCTCCTTTATAGGATCTTCTGTACTCGGGGTAAAGATGATACGTATGGCGTAAAGGTCGAAAATCTGTTCGAAGCTCACGTTTTTGGTGTTCATCTTCCTCCAGATGGAGTATGGCGTCTTGATTCTCTTCTTTATCTCGAAGTGGTAACCTTCTTCCAGAAGTGCTTTTCTGATAGGTTCTATGAATTCGTCTATAATCTTGGATTTCTTCTCCAAATCCTGCGAGGTCCTCTCTGTAATCTTCTTGTATTCATCTGGTTCCTTATATTTCAGCCAGATATTCTCCATCTCAGTTTTGATGGAATACAGTCCCAGCCTGTGTGCCAGAGGGATAAATAGATACATGGTCTCGCTGAGAATCTTCTCCCTCTTGTGCTCCGGCATGAACTCTATGGTTCTGCAGTTGTGAAGCCTGTCCGCGAGTTTAATCAGCACTACCCTCACGTCGTCATTCAAGGTCAGCAGGATACGCTTGAAATTCTCGGCCTGCAGACTCGGAATATTAATGGAACTGCTCTTCGTTCTGTCTTCCTTGTCGAGCACGGTCTTGATCTTCGTGAGACCATCCACCAGAGATGCCACCTTGTCTCCGAAAAGAGCCTTGATGTCATCCACCGTATAGTCCGTATCTTCCACCACGTCGTGCAGCAGCGCGGCGGTAATGGATTTGTATCCTAGGCCTATATCTCCTACCACTATCTTCGCCACCTCTATAGGGTGTAACATATATGGTTCTCCGGAACGTCTTCTGACATTCTTGTGAGCTTCATTCGCGAAGTTAAAGGCCTTCTGGACCACTGCGAACTCTTCTTCGTTCCGGCAGCGTTCCTTCGCCATTTTCGCCAGTCCTTCGTATTCTTCTGCAATCAGGCGATAGTCATTCTCGTTAAATTCGGTATATTTCATACACTACTAAAACAGTCTGAGTTCAGAAAAGCTCTCCTCTTCTTTCTTCTCCTGAGGAAGCTGCTTCCTGAATTCTTCTTCATTTATGATAGGAATACTCAATTCTTCGCATTTGCGGATCTTCTCCGGCCCCGGTTTGCTTCCGGCCAGCAGGAAACTGGTCTTGGAACTGATAGAGGAAGAGTTTTTGCCTCCATTGCGCGATATCAGAGCCTTCATCTCCTCCCGACTCACACTGAAGTTCCCTGAGATTACTATGGTTTTCCCTGCCAATTCATCCGATATCTTTTCGGCCTGCTCTCCCAGGCTCATCTGCAAGCCGCTGCCGGCCAGTCTTTCCACTTCCAGCCTGTTCTGCGGATCCGCGCTGAAATCGCATATGCTCTGAGCTATCACATCCCCTACATCTTTTACCTCTGCCAATTCCTGCTCGCTGGCCGCGAGCACTTTCTCCATGCTTCCGAAGTGCAGTGCTATTTCTTTCGCCGTCTGCTCTCCCACATATCGGATGCCCAATGCGAAAAGAACTCTCTCAAAAGGAACTTTTTTAGACTCCTTAAGAGAGTCCAGGAAACGCAGGGCAGAGCGTTCTTTCCAGCCTTCCAGGCTCAAAAGCTGCTGGGCGGTCAAGTCGTAAAGGTCGGCAGGACTCTTCGCAAGCCCCAGATTATAAAGCTGTTCTATGGTGGATTCTCCTGCCAGTATATTCATCGCCTTTCTGGAGGTAAAATGCAGCAGACGGCCCTTAATCTGCATGGGGCAGAGTTTGGAATTCGGGCAGAAGTATTTGGCCTCTCCTTCGGCTTTCACTAAAGGACTGTGGCAGTCGGGACATTCGCTCGGAAATACCGGAGGGCGGGAGTCGGAAGGTCTGAGAGACAGTTCCACTCCGCAGATCTTAGGAATAATCTCCCCGCCTTTCTCCACATAGACACTGTCGTTGATTCTGATGTCCAGAAGGGCCATCTGTTCGGCATTGTTCAGGGTAGCCCGCTTGACTATGGTGCCTGCCAGAAGGACAGGCTCCAGATTGGCCACCGGAGTAATGGCTCCTGTACGTCCCACCTGATAGTCAATGCTCAAGACCTTGGTGCAAGCCCTTTCCGCCTTAAACTTGTAGGCTACAGCCCAGCGGGGCGATTTGGCCGTGTATCCCAGATCTCTCTGACAGTCCAGTTCGTTGATTTTGATGACTATGCCGTCTGTGGCATAGGGCAGTTCCTTGCGCTTGACATCCCAGTAGTCTATGAATTCTATGATCTCGTCTATGTTCCGGCAGATTCTCTTGTGCTCGGATATGGGAAGCCCCCAGCTGGCGGCTTTGTCCAGAAGTTCGGAATGGGATGAAGCTATGGAATCATCTATGCTCTGGGCTGGAATATGATAGAGGGTACAGTAGAGTCCTCTTTTCTTTACTTCTTGAGGGTCGATTAGTTTAAGTGAGCCTGAGGCGGCGTTGCGGGGATTAGCGAAAGGGGCCTCCTCCTGGCGTATCCTCTCTTCGTTCAATTCGTCGAAGGCTTTGTAAGGCATCAGGATTTCACCCCTGATCTCCAGCTCTTCCGGATAATCGCCTTTTAATTTCTGAGGAATGTTCGAAATCATCCTGGCATTCACCGTGACGTCATCTCCTTTCTGCCCGTCTCCTCGGGTAAGGGCTCTGCTGAGCAGTCCGTGGTTGTATGTCAGGCAGATGGCGGTGCCGTCGAATTTTAGTTCGCAGCAGTAAGT
>JBJEBS010000112.1:0-6128 GCA_051870275.1 Candidatus Cryptobacteroides sp. | reverse complement strand
TTGTTTAACTTTACACCTGATGGTGCTGTTGCACTGTCAAATTGAATTCGGCATCTTTACTATTTTGACAATCCGACTAAAACCCTTTCATATGGTTATGGGGTTACAATGACAGTTACAGAATAATATGAAATTTAATAGAATACTAATCCTAATAGTACTATTATTAATTCCTGCTTTAGTCAAGGCGCAGAGTGATATCTATTTCGGGGACGTCTCCGAAATAGATACGCTCAATGCGGCCGTGGTTCAGACAGACAAATATAAGAAGGCTGCCCGTTCGCAGACCAGTCTGAGCACTTTAAGCAGTCCTATGCTTAAGAGGGGCTTTGCCGTTCTTGGGACTCCTGATCTAATCAAAACGATGCAGCTGATGCCAGGAGTTTCCTCCGGCACGGAATTGTTAAGCGGACTATATGTCAGAGGAGGTGACGGTTCGGATAATCTCTATCTTCTGGACGGAGTACCCATGTATCAGTCCAGTCACCTGATCGGACTATTTTCATCTTTCAATGTGGATGTGGTCGAAGATACGGATTTTTACAAGGCAGGTTTCCCCGCCAGATATGGAGGCAGACTCTCTTCCGTCGTGGATGTCAATGTTAGGGACGGAAGCTTAGAAAAGTGGAAGGGGAATGTAAGCATTGGCCTGATAGACGGGCGCTTTCATATAGAAGGCCCTCTTATAAAAGACATACTGTCCCTGAATTTCGGAATCAGACGCTCATGGATAGATCTGCTAAAGGCCCTTATTCCTCCTTTTATTCCAGATGAGAATGCCAGAAAATCCCTTGCAGGTTCAAATTATGCCTTCTCGGATATTAATCTGAAACTCACTCAGATAATAAAGGAGAACAGCAAACTGAGCCTGTCTCTTTACGGAGGCATGGATAATGGGAAGTTGCGTCATCAGGAGACTATAGAGGAGGATCACTTTGACCTTTCGAATTCCCTTCAATGGGGCAATTTCTTAGCAACTTTGAAGTGGGACAAAACCATCTCTCCCGATATCTTGCTGATGGATACTAACATATACTATTCTCAGTATCGTTCCTCCGCAGGGATAAATGGACTCCAGCAGAATTTAAAGCAGACAGAATACATCGACGAATCGAATTATGACAAAATTCAGGATTATGGCGCCAAGCTGAATTTTTATTTGAAAGCCTTACGCTATAACAACATCCGATTCGGAGCCAGTGTGGCAGGACATAACTTTTATCCGAAGCGTTATCAGTCTTATGTGATCCTCGGAGCAGGAGATTTAAGACAGGAGAGGGAGGCAGCAGAGTCTTTACACTATACCGGCTTAGATTATTCGTCTTATATTGAAGACGAAGTAAGCATAGGGAAGTATGCCGATATCAATTTAGGCCTGAGATATAACGCTTTTGTCGTGTCCAGCACTTGTTCCTATCAATATTTTGAGCCAAGATTGGCTTTACGGGTAAATTTGGTAGATAATTTTTATCTCAAAGCCTCTTATGCCGAGACTAATCAATTCTGCCATCAGGTAAGTACTTCTTACTTGGATCTCCCTACCAATATCTGGATGCCATCAACAGAAAGCATCAAGCCGATGAATGCGAAACAATGGGTACTGGGGCTTAATTGGGCCCCTTCCAAAAAACTGAATGTCGATTTGGAGATCTGGCAGAAAATTATGTCCCATCTTTATGAGTATCGCGGAGTCAACACCTTGCTACCTGCCATAGAGTCCTGGGAATTCGATTATGTGGAAGGGTCCGGCCGAGCTAAAGGCTTAGAGATTAATTTCGATTATCATTATGCCAATTTTGACATCTCTACCAACTACACCCTCTCGAAAAGCGAACGGCTTTTCCCTAGCATCTATCACGACTGGTACCCTGACCGGAATGATAACAGGCACAGGATAAACATTCAATGCCAATACAGATTCTCCAGCGATTTCGAACTTTATGCTGCATGGGTGTATCACAGCGGTAATAAGGTAAGCGGGCCAATCGCGGTATCTGTGTCTATGGGAGATGTAATTATGGACACTGTGTACGGAAGTCCAAACAACTTTAAACTTCCTGATTATCACAGATTGGATGTCGGATTCAACTGGTATCGGAAAGTTAGAAATGGGAATGTCGGGGTTCTCAATGTAAGTCTGTATAATGCCTACTGTCGTCTGAATGCCTTCTACGGTTCTGTCAAGGAGGAAGATGGGGTCATAAAGGGAAGCGCAGTCGGCATAATCCCTATTATCCCATCAATCAGTTATAATTTGTCGTTCTAATGAAAAAGTCTTTAGTATTCATATCATTGTTCTGTATTCTAAATTCCTGCAATTACACTTTTGACGTGACTTCTCCGCTGGAAAAGCCGATTATGCGTCTGGAATGCATCACTGGCTTTGAGACAGAGGATAAGCCCTACACGATTTTTTATCTGAAGCAGTTGTCTCCGATAGGAAAGGAGATACACTATAATTTCGAATATGAACTGGAATCCTTGTCGGTAAAGCGAAATGGTCAGGAAGTGGAATGTCTTATCAGAGAATACCCAGGTGTTCCTGACAAATACTATTATGCTAAAATTCAGGGAAAAACAGGAGACAAGATAGAGTTTAACTGTAAGGCGGAAGGCATGGATACTATCAGTGCCAGCACTATTGTTCCCTCAAAGCCGCAGTTCTCAACATCATATCAATTCTTGGAGGAAAAGAATGGGTGGGTGTCATATATATTTGAAGTTCAACTAAATAATTGTAAAATAGATCCTCAGATAGCAGTGGAGGTATTCTATTATTCAGGAGGGATAAACCACTCTCTCTATGTCAAGGGAATAGGGGAGACTGATACTTTTTTGAATTATATCCCGTACAAATATCTTCCTGCGAATGGGGACAATTCTTTCAACATAGTAGATGGAAGAGAGATTAAAGATGGAAGGTTTGTGTTTCGAGCTTCTATTCCATCAGGTAATATAGACAATGCTTGCTTCCTGCGAGTTTATAATCTCTCGGATGAGGCCTACAAGTACTATCTGTCTAGTTTCAATGATTCTCAAAACTCTCTGTCGAATTGGAATCTGGCACCTGTTACGCCTATATACTCGAATGTCAAAGCCGGAAACGGCATTCTTGGTGCCCTGAGTTACACGGAGCAGAAACTCTCCCTTAATAGGGAATAAAAAGAGCCGGCGTGGGGCCGGCTCTGTGTGGCGGGATACGCCGAAGTCTATATCCCGAAGGCTTTCTCTTTCGAACGGGTGAGCTTTTCTTTCATAGCGTCAACACATTCAGTTATGGCATTTTCGAAAGTATCTGCACTACGATCAATAATGAGGTCGTCACCTGGAATATGGACTTTCAGTTTAGCTTTTTTACCATCCTTCGTATTCTCAAGTGTCACTTCTGCCACCTGAGCTGCGCTATCGAAAAACTTTTCGATACGTGCGACCTTCTTTTCTACGAATGCGAGCAACTTCTCGCTTGCATCGAACTTCAGAGTTTTAATTCTAATCTCCATAGTTACAGTGATTTAAAAGTTAAACTTCCGTAATTCCGAAGAATTACTTAGGTAAATATAGTGATTATTTCGGATTAACGAAAAAGAGTTTTCACAAGTGAAGGCACATCGGAGATTCGAATTATCTCTATATCTGCCCCCGCAGCTGCCTCGACAGAGGCATAGGAACTGATGAAAATCTTTTTGAATCCCAGTCTGGAAGCCTCCAGGATGAGCCTGTCAGTCTGAGCTACAGGCCGGATCTCGCCGCTCAGTCCGACTTCCGCAGCGAAGCAGATGTCGCTGGGCAGAGAGTAATCGAAATTGGAAGATAGGACGGCGCAGATGACGGCAAGGTCGCAGGCCGGATCGGAGACTTTCAGGCCTCCGGCCATGTTCAGAAAGACATCCTTGGCCCCGAGCTTGAAGCCGGCCCTCCTTTCCAGCACGGCCAGGAGCATATTCAAGCGCCTCACATCGAAGCCCGTTGCGCTGCGCTGCGCCGTACCGTAGGCCGCGCTGGACACGAGGGCCTGCACCTCGAAAAGTAAAGGCCTGTTCCCCTCGAGAATAGCACAGATGGCCGTGCCGCTCAATCCCTGCTCGTGCATAGGAAGCAGCATCTCGGAAGGGTTAGGGACTTCTTTCAGACCCTTCCCGCTCATCTCGAACACGGCGATTTCAGAAGTGGAACCGAACCTGTTCTTAATGGAGCGAAGAATCCTGTAGGCTCCCTTGTTCTCTCCTTCGAACTGCAGAACTACATCCACTATATGTTCCAGAATCTTCGGCCCGGCGATGAAACCATCCTTGGTGATATGTCCTATAAGGATCACCGGAACTCCGCTTTCCTTAGCATATCGAAGCAGACGGGCTGCCACTTCCTTGATCTGGGAGACGCTGCCTGCAGTCGAATCCACATTCTCGCAATACATAGTCTGCACAGAATCCACCACCATCAGCTCCGGCTGAAACTTAGCCGCATGCTCCAGCACTTTATCCAGAAGAGTCTCGGAGAGAATGCTGCACTCCGATTCGTCTCCACCCAGGCGCTGAGCCCTCATCTTGACCTGGCGCACGCTTTCTTCACCGGTGACGTACAGTGTCTTAAGTCCTTGACTGAAAAGCGGAATCTGAAGGGAGAGGGTGGATTTGCCTATTCCAGGTTCGCCTCCTATCAGTACTAAAGAGCCTGGGACGATTCCTCCGCCCAGAAGCCTGTCCAGTTCCGCGTTGCCCAGACTGCGCCTCTGCTCAGTATCGAATTTAATATCTTTCAGTGCTATAGGCGCAGTCTGGGAGGCCGGCCCCATCATCACCGCCCTCTTCGAGGACGTGCTCGGGGCCGGCGCCTCCACCATAGTGTTCCACTCCTTGCATGCGGGGCACTGTCCCATCCATTTGGAACTCTCATTCCCGCAATTGCTACAATACCATAAAGTTCTCGCCTTAGCCATAACTGTTATCTGTTTAAGTTTCGCAAGTAAATAATTATCTAATATTAAGAGATTTGTGCTGCTTGCGAAACTGATATTATCTATTTAATTCAAGCACCTCCATATCCGACACTTCTCCGTCAGACACTTTGAATCTCAAGGCAGTTCTCACCACCTGCCAGCCCTGCAGCCCGCAGGCCCCAGGGTTAATGCTCAGCATATCGTATTTGTGGTCATACTGCACCTTAAGTATATGCGAATGTCCGCAGACAAAGACCTGAGGACTGAACCTCTCGATCAGAGCCTGGGCCCTAAGGTCATATTTTCCAGGGTAGCCTCCGATATGAGTCATCAGAACAGAGGTTGAGTCGCAATTAAAGAATTGATATGCAGGGTATTCGAAACGGATGTCCTGTCCGTCGCAGTTCCCGTGTACCCCTACGACCTTCTTCCAGGAAGATATCTTCCGGCTGAAATCCAGACCTCCTCCCCAGTCTCCGGCATGCCATATTACATCCACCGGCTCGAGAAAATCCTGAAATTCCTGACTCCACACTCCGTGAGTGTCACTGATCAGTCCTACGAACATAGGCTACATATATTTATTATACACACTCATAACGGCGCAGATGGCTGCGGTCTCCGTTCTCAGTCGGGATGGCCCCAGATGCACCGCCTTGAATCCGGCCTTAAGTGCAGCCGCTACCTCTTTCGGAGAAAAATCCCCTTCGGGTCCTATCAGTATCACCACATTGGAGCAGGAACTCCTCTCCAAGGCCTCCCTGATAGAATGTTTCTCCCCCTCGAAGCAGTAAGCTATAAGTTTCAGGGCATTTTTCGGCGCCCTTTCTATGAATTCCAGCACGCTCATAGGCTTCTGCACCTGCGGAATCCGAGTTTTAAGGGATTGCTTGGCAGCGCTTAAGAGAATCCTTCTCATCCTCTCGGTTTTATAGATTTTCCGCTCCGACCTTTCCCCTATCACCGGCACAAGGGCATCTATCCCCACTTCCGTCACCTTCTCGCCCATCCACTCGAAGCGCTCATTGTTTTTCGTCGGACATACTGCCAATTCTATAGTGTAATATCTTCTGTCCCAGTCCTTTTCTACTGCTACGATCCGGCCTGCGCTTCCCTTGGGGCTGCATTCCTGCAACTCCACGCTATAGAGGCTGCCGCCTCCATCCATCGCATAGACTCTGTCTCCAGCCTT
>JBJEBS010000111.1:0-24861 GCA_051870275.1 Candidatus Cryptobacteroides sp. | reverse complement strand
CCTCTTCAGACTTCAGACTATCTATGCTTAAACACATACTTTTGCACGTGACCCAGAATATACGTTCTCCGGTGTGCTACGGCGCACAACTGCAGGGAGCTATGTTGGGCTCTCCTCGCTGTGGCCGTTGCTAAACACCATTTTCGGTAAGTAATTCGACCTGTTTGCTCACCGGAGGCACATTGAACAGGTGGTTGGTGAGTAATTTCGGCTTTTCGCTCACCGTGAGGGTTTTCGTGCAATTCACCTGGCATGGGATAAAATCATAACAAATTAATACTCAGGAATTTACCATTTAAGATTATGGTAGATCACATCAATTTGATTCCACTTACCATATCGCACTCCGGTACTTCCCTAATAATCAATAAGATACGGTTTGACGATATGCCAGGTGAATTTCACGAAGGGAATAGCTGCAGCAAAAGGGAGTAGAAGAGGGAGATGGATAGAGAGAAAAATGGACAGAGAGGGAGAGGGAGAGGGAGAGGGGGAGAGTAGGAGAAAAAGATGGAGAAGGAAATGGAGAAATAGATATTGAGGATGATGAAGAAGATGGAGAGGGAAATTATGATGAATATGGATATGGTGAATGGCAAGGTGGAGGCTGTCGGCTATTAGGGACGTGCCGCCCACGGCTCGGTAGTGTGTGCCGAGATCCGCGGCTGGCGAATATCAGGCGTGATCGGGGCGGGGTTCGTGAGGGCGCGGCAGTCCTCTCCGGAACACGCGCCACCCTCGGCATTGTAAGAGGGGGGGGACCGCTTGCGGTGGGGTCGAACGAAGAGAGACGGCTGACGGAGAGGAGCTGCCGGCACTGACAGTATCAGAACTCCCTCAGAGCCGACAGCCTCCGCCTGAAGATTAATAGGTGGTAGCCCCAGTTTGAAAATTGCCAGATGTTCAGCCTCCGTTGTAGGATATTTGTCTGAGAGGTCTGTCGAAGTGGGGACGCCGGCGTGGAAATCAAGAAGTCTCGCGGAAAAAATACGTTCTGAAGAAATACTAACGGACGGAATATTATTTGTATTTTTGTTCTTGATATGATCAGGTTTCGTATGCTCGAAATCTGTTTAGGTAAATATAGAGAAATGTGCCTGAGAAAGGAAAGTTTGCAAGCAGCACAAATCTCTAATTGTTTAATAATTTGATTATTTGCGGACTTGAGTAAATGAGAAAAGAGATTAAAACTATAGGCGTGTTGACCTCAGGAGGTGATGCGCCAGGTATGAATGCCTGTATCAGGGCAGTGACCAGATCAGCCATCTATAACGGAATGAAGGTGATGGGTATTTACCGTGGATATGAAGGACTTATCAACGGAGAGATTAAGGAACTTACTACTGAAAGTGTAAGCAACACCATTCAGAGGGGAGGAACCTTTCTGAAGACCGCCCGTAGTCAGGAGTTCACTACTGTGGAGGGAAGGAAAAAAGCTTATGAGCAGATCCAGAAATTCGGGATAGATGCTCTGATAGTTATAGGAGGCAACGGTTCCCTGGCCGGAGCCCAGGCCCTGGCCCAGGAGTATGATTTTCCAGTCATCGGCCTGCCAGGAACCATAGACAACGACCTTTACGGAACCGATTCCACGATAGGTTACGATACCGCCCTGAACACCATAGTCGAATGCGTGGATAAGATAAGAGATACAGCCACTTCCCATGACAGAATCTTCTTCGTGGAAGTAATGGGAAGGGATGCCGGTTTCCTCGCGCAGAACAGTGCCATAGCTTCCGGAGCGGAGGCCGCTATCATTCCGGAAGACCAGACCGACGTGGATCAATTGGCCAATTTCATAAGCAGAGGCTTCAGAAAGAGCAAGAACAGCAGCATAGTGATAGTCTCCGAAAGCAAAAAGGACGGGGGAGCACTGTACTACGCAGAAAGGGTACGCAGGGAATACCCTGAATACGACGTGAGAGTGACCATCCTCGGGCACCTCCAGAGGGGCGGAACACCCACTGCGTACGATAGGATATTGGCAAGTAGATTAGGCTATGCGAGCATAGAAGCGCTGAAGGAGGGGCAACGCAATGTCATGGTAGGTATCCGCGACGACGAGATAGTTTATATACCTATAGACAGGGCGATTAAAAAAGATAAGCCGATTAATCAGGATCTGATAGATGTATTAGCAGTTTTGTCGATTTAATCCGGAAAATTATTATATTTGTGAGCTATATAATAATCAGATGGAAGAAGAAAGACAAGTGTTTCCCCTCGACAGTGAGAAACTATACTATTCAAGCGACGAACTAACCCTTGACACTGACGAGGGCCCTGTAACCTATAAGATGGGAGTGTGGATAAGCGTGGATCCTGTCCGGATTCATAAGATGATTATTAAGGACAAGGTTCTGCAGGTGGATGAGATAGAGGTTTTTAACCCCTTGGAGAGTAAGCTCCGTAGGGCAGACCCCGAGTATTACAAGCGGTATATGGGGCTGAAACTTGTCATTGATTTCCCTGGTTATGGTACTGGAGTGATGGCTAAGATTCCTTTCGAGAATGATCCGGTAGGCTTCTACAAGTGGTGGAGGAAGCAGAAACACGAAGACAAAGTCCATCTGAACAAGGGTTACCAGATTATGCTTTTCCAGAAGGTGGCCCAGATGGAGCCTAAGATTATCCTGAAAAAAGATCTCGAATTAATCAGATAAACAACAAGTTGCACAAATCTCTATATTACAAATAATTTTATCTTGTAAAACTTGAGCGTATATGTTTAAGACTACTTGTTTGCACGAGCAGCATCTGGCACTGGGGGCGGTGATGAGTCCCTTTGCCGGTTTCGACATGCCTATCCGTTATCCTGCAGGAATAATCGCCGAGCATAAGGCGGTAAGAGAAAAGGTCGGAGTATTCGACGTCTCCCATATGGGAGAGATCTTCGTCAGCGGCCCTGACAGCGAGAAATTTGTCAATTATATCTTTACAAATGACATAAGTTCACTGGAGAAAGGCACCATACTTTACGGTATGATGCTCTACCCCGACGGAGGCACTGTCGATGACTTGCTGGTATATCGCTGTTTCGAAGAGCAGAGATACCTGCTGGTGGTGAATGCCGGTAATATAGCCAAAGATCACGAGTGGATACTCAAGAATGCTGAAGGCTTTGATGTCCAGATAGATAACCAGAGCGAATGCTGGGGCCAGCTCGCCATACAGGGCCCTGAATCCGAGAAGATTTTCAGCGAATTGCTCGCACTTCCTCAGGCCAGGGACCTCGCCTTCTACACTTTCTGCGAGGCAGGGGACATGATAGTCAGCCGCACCGGTTATACAGGTGAAGACGGTTTCGAGATATATGCTCCTATAGACAAGACCATGGCCATGTGGAACACTCTCATAGAAAGTGGAGTACAGCCTTGTGGACTGGGATGCAGGGATACTCTCCGCTTTGAGGCTGGTCTTCCTCTGTATGGAGATGAGCTTTCGGAAGAGATTTCTCCGGTGATGGCAGGCCTTTCTATGTTCTGCAAATTCGACAAGCCAGAGTTCATAGGCAAGGAAGCCCTCTTGGAGCAGAAGGCTGGCAATATCAGCCGCAAGCTCGTAGGTCTGGAGGTCAAGGACAGAGCCATTCCTCGTGCCGGCTATCCTGTAGAGACTCTTGAAGGCGAGCAGGTAGGAGTAGTTACGACCGGATATCACAGCATCAGTCTCGACAAGAGCCTCGCCTTTGCCCTCGTGGACACGGCCTATTCGGCCCTCGGAACTGAGCTGCAGGTCAGAATCCGTAATAAGGTCTTCCCTGCAGAGGTAATCAAGAAGAGATTTTACAAGACAAACTACAAAAAAGCTTAAAAATATGAGTAAGATTATTCCAGGACTCCTCTACAGCGAGTCACACGAATGGGTGAAAGTCGATGGACAGGTAGCCATTATCGGAGTTTCAGATTATGCTCAGAGCGAATTGGGCGACATCACTTACGTGGATATGCCACAGGTGGGCGAGCAGATCGAAAAGGGACAGGAATTCGGTGCCCTTGAGAGCGTCAAAACCGCAGCTGACCTCTACAGCCCTGTAAGCGGAGCGGTAGTAGCCACTAACAACCAGGTGGAGGATGACCCGTCCCTTATCAATTCCGATCCTTATACGAATTGGATTATCAAGATAGAAATGTCTGACACTCAGGAGCTTGATAGCTTGCTGAATGCTTCAGCCTACGAAAGTACTTTATAAAATGACAGAGCATTTCGCCTATTTCCCTCATACCGAAAAGGATGTGAGGGAGATGCTTGACAGGATATCGCTTAGCTCCCTCGACGAGCTCTACAGCGATGTCCCGTCTGAGTTTATATACCGAGGGGACTACGATCTGCCGGATGCGATGAGCGAGCAGCAGCTACGCACTTACTTCGAGAATCTGGCCTCCCGCTCTCCCCGCAAGAAAGTCTTTGTAGGCCAAGGCGCATACGACCATTACAGCCCTTCCGTGCTGCAGTACATCTGCTCCCGAAGCGAGTTCCTCACCGCCTACACCCCATACCAGGCCGAGATCTCCCAGGGTACTCTGCGCTATATTTTTGAGTTCCAGAGCATGATTTGTAATCTCACGGGCATGGACGTGGCCAATGCTTCCATGTACGACGGCGCCACTGCCGCTGCCGAAGCCGTTCGCTTCTGTGTAGCCTCCACCCGCAAGCGTAATACCGTGCTGCTCAGCGCTTCTCTGCTGCCTAACGTGCTGGAGACCATACGCACTTATGCACGTTTTTCCGGCATCACTTTGATAGAGATTCCTTCTCTTGAAGGCCAAACTTCTCTCGAAGCTCTCCGTTCTTTTCTGAGCGATCAGGTCGCCGGTGTCATACTGCCCCAGATTAACCGCTATGGCGTGGTCGAAGACCACAGCGGCTTCTCTGAAGCCATCCATGAGGCAGGTGCCCTGCTCGTGGAGTACTGCGACCCTTCAGCTTTAGCTGTCATCAAGAGCCCGGCAGAGTGGGGAGCCGATCTGGCGATCGGAGACGGCCAGAGCCTTGGCATTCCGCTCAATTATGGCGGCCCTTATGTCGGCTTCATGGCTTGCCGCAGCGAATATATGAGAAAACTCCCTGGAAGGCTGGTGGGACAGACCGTGGATGCCCAGGGCAGAAGATGCTATGTCCTCACCCTGCAGGCCAGGGAACAGCATATCAGAAGGGAGAAAGCCACTTCCAATATATGCTCCAATCAGTCTCTGATGGCTCTCTGGGTAACAGTTTATCTCTCTCTGATGGGACCGAAGGGTCTCAAGAGAGTGAATGACCTTAGCTATGAGGGATCCCATGAACTTAAGAAAGGACTTCTGGAAAGCGGCCTTTTCGAAGACCCATTCCCACAGAGACCGTTTATCAAAGAGTTCGTACTCAAGCCATTATACGATGTGACTGAGCTGCAGAAAGCCCTCGACGAGGCTGGCTATTTCGCAGCCCTTCAGACAGAGGAAGGCTATGTGACCTTCTGTGTCACCGAGAAGCACGAGTCCGAAGAAGTGGAAGAGATCATCCGAATCGTAGAATCCTTAAAACAGTAAAGCTATGAAGTACTACGACAAACTCATTTTTGAGCTTTCTGAAAGCGGACGCAGCGCCTTCTCCTTAAGGGAGGCCAAATCCGAAGTGGAACTTCCTGAGCAGCTTAAAAGACAGAGTCCGCTCCCACTTCCTGAAGTAAGTGAAGTGGATGTGGTCCGCCATTATACTAATCTCTCCCAGATGAATTTCGGCGTGGATACCGGTTTCTATCCCCTCGGCAGTTGTACCATGAAGTACAACCCGAAGATAAACGAGGAAGTATCCCAGCTCCCTGAATTCAGAGATGCCCACCCGTTGATGCACTCCGAGGCTATGGACGAGATCTATTCCCAGATGGACAAGGCCCTGGCCGCCATCACGGGAATGGCCCATTTCACCTTCCAGCCTTGCGCCGGAGCTCACGGAGAACTCACAGGACTGATGCTGATGCGTTCTTATCACGAGTCCAGGGGAGATTTTAACAGGAAACGCATAATTGTTCCGGACAGTGCTCACGGCACGAATCCGGCCAGCGCAGCTATCTGCGGTCTGGATGTGGTAGTGGTAAAGTCCAAGGAAAATGGCCTGGTGGACATCGAATCCCTCAAGCCTCTTCTCGGAGATGACCTCGCCGGTATTATGCTTACTAACCCTAACACCCTCGGTCTCTTCGAAAGGGATATCAAGGAGATAGCCTCCCTGGTACATGGCTGCGGAGGTTTGCTCTATTATGATGGAGCTAATATGAATCCGCTTCTGGGCGTAGCCCGTCCAGGAGATATGGGCTTCGACATTATGCACCTGAACCTCCACAAGACCTTCTCGACTCCGCACGGTGGCGGCGGCCCTGGCAGCGGCCCAGTAGGCGTATGCGAGAAATTGGTTCCGCTTCTAAGCACTATCCGCACTTCCGCATTCCACGGGAATGCCGCAGTGATCATAAAGGCATTGGCATATATACTCAGCCTCGGAAAGCAGCACATCGCCCTGGCGGGCAAGTACGCTTCCTTGAATGCCAATTATATAAAGGAGTCCCTGCGGGATTCGTACAAACTGCCTATCGATTCGGTCTGCAAGCACGAGTTCGTCTTCGACGGGCTGCTCGAGCCGAACGGAGTCAGTACCCTGGATGTGGCCAAAAGGCTTCTGGATTACGGCTATCACGCCCCGACCATCTATTTCCCTATGCTTTTCCATCAGTCTATAATGATAGAGCCTACTGAGACGGAATCTAAGCAGACCTTGGACGAGTTTATCGAGGTGATGAAAAAGATAGCTCGCGAGGCTAAAGAAGACCCAGAGCTGCTGCACACAGCCCCTCACAACACCCCTGTCGGCAGGCCGGACGAGACCACGGCCGCACGTCAGCCGGTGCTCAGGTGGATGCCGGAGTAATCCCGTCTATTACAAGGCTTTCCGCCTCGCAGTGGAAAGTGATATTAAACTTATCGAAGAGCAGTCCGTAAGATTTATTCGGATTGCTCTTTTTCTGATACTGCGGTCTCGGGTCCTGGGACAGGCTCTCCTTCAGTGCGCTGAAAGCCTCTGCTCCCAAGAGATTTAGCAGTTCTTCCTCCACTTCTCTGCTCTCCACCCTGACTTCTATTCTATGCCAATTTCTCTCCTCCACGAAGCCGCTTTTTGCTTGCGGATGCGCATCGCAGTAAGTCACATAGGGTTTGATATCGTAAATGGGGGTGCCGTCGGCAAGGTCTGCTCCGCTGACCTCTATAATGCCTTTCTTGTGGTCAATCTTGCAGATCTTAACTGAGGAGAGAGCCAGGGAGTTCGGTCGGAAAGGGGATCGGGAGGCAAATACTCCCACCTTTTCGTTCCCGCCCAGACGTGGTGGCCTGACCATAAGGGAAGAGGCAGGGGAGGGGTTCAGGTTGAAGCCCCAGATGAGCCAGATGTAGTCGAAGTCCTCCAGACCCCTAAGGGCTTCCTCCCTTCGGAAGTCCCTGTCCAATTCTACAAAGCCGTGAAGCTTCTGAACTATGGAACTCTGCCTCGGGATGCCGAATTTCTCCTTGAATGGGGAGCGGAAATGTGCTACAGGTTTAATCTCCATTGATAAGGCTTATGTAATGGGTGTAGAGAGAATCCAATTCCGGCTTGTATGCAGCTGGAAGAGGCTCTGCAGCAGGGGATTTCATAGTCAGAGGATCTATAGGGGAACCGTTTCTCCATACCCTGAAATCCAGATGCGGACCGGTGCTTCTGCCGGTGGAGCCCACATAGCCTATGACCTGTCCCTGTCTCACCTTGGCTCCCTTCTTGATGCCGCTGGCGAAGCCTTTCAGATGCAGATAACCGGTGGTATAGACGGAGTTGTGTTTGATCTTGATGACATTGCCTCCACCATTGTCTGTCCAGCCTGCGGAGATGACGGTGCCGTCTCCCAGAGCTACTACAGGAGTGCCCAGAGGTGCGGCGTAGTCCACTCCGGTGTGAGGTCTGACCTGTCCTGTCACGGGGTGTTTTCTTCTCATGGAGAATTTGCTGCTGACCCTGGTGAATTTGAGAGGAGCCTTGAGAAAGGCCTTTCTGAGGTTTTCTCCGTTCTGGTTAAAGTATTTGTCGTTAGAGCCAGGGATATCCACTCTGATGGCGCAGATCTCAGAACTGCCAGCCCTGGTATATCGGCAGAAATCCACGTGGTCCACCGCTATCACCTCTCCTTCGCAGACCTGCTTGGTATAGATGGTCTGGAAACGGTCGCCCTTCTGAAGTCCGAAGAAGTTCACAGTCCAGGCGAAGATATCGGCCAATTCTACTGCCAGTTCGGCCGGAGCTCCGGCCTTTGTGAGGTCGGCCCATAAAGAGTTGTCTATCAATACGTCCACATATTCTTCCTGGTGTTCTACCGGCTTGTAGTAGTTCCACAGGTAGAGGGAATCGGCACATTTGAAGACCGTGACCTTGGTCTTCGAGTGAGAATAGACTGCATATTCAAGTCTCCGGTTCAGGGAATCGCCGCTGTAGTAGGCCTCCACTTTCTGACCTATTTTCATCTTCCTGGGATTGAATAGGGTGTCGAGTTGTTTTACTAGGACTGACACCGAATCTGAAGGCAGGCCTATCCTTTTCAAAAGAACAGGCAGGGTCTCGTTTTTCTTTACCGAATAAGTCTCTAAAGAATAGTCGGAGGCTCTGAATCCTATGGCTGGTATGGGTTCTTCCTCTGCCTCCTTGCTTCCTTTTCCCGCACACGCACATATCATTCCAATACAGAAAATCACGGGAAAAAACTTGAATATCTTCTTTCTCATACTCGCAAAAATACTAATTATTCATTAAATTTGCACTTCCTTAAAAGTAATGAAAGCGACTTCTTTTTTATTTGCCATTTCACTTCTTCTGCTTGGCTCCTGCAGCGAAGACCCCGAACTCGCCCTTCTGCGAGAGATGAATACTCGGGACAAAGTGGCCCAACTCCTTGTAGCCCATCATTATAACCCTGATATCGACTCCCTGGTCTGCCGAGACCATATAGGGGGAGTGATAGTTATGGCCAGTTCCTTGAGCGAAGTCAATGAACTCCTGCCTCGACTTAAGGCCGAGGCCACTGTGCCTCTGCTCACCTGCATAGATGCGGAGTGGGGAGCTCAGATGAGGTTGAGGGAAGATTTCCCAAGGCAGCTCTATGCCTGCGAGATACGCAGTGCAGAGCAGGCGAGGGAAGTGGGCAGGAAAATTGGCATGGAACTGGATTCTCTCGGTATCGCAGTGAATCTGGCTCCGGTGGCGGATGTGAATACAAACCCGAAGAGCCCCGTAATCGGTTATAGGTCATTTTCTTCCGATGTGGAGACGGTCTGCGAGTATGCCAGCGCATATGCCCAGGGTCTGCACGATGTGGGGATAGGAGCGTGTGCCAAGCACTTCCCTGGGCACGGGGATACTGCTGTGGATAGTCACAAAGCCCTTCCTGTGCTCCCGCACGATATGGAGAGGCTGGATTCAGTGGAATTGGCCCCGTTCAGAAGACTGATAGCGGAGGATGTGGAACTGCTGATGGTGGGGCATCTGAGTGTGCCTGCCTTTGATCCGAGCGGGAAGCCTGCAAGTATCTCCAAGCCGGTTTACGATTACATAAGGGACAGTCTGAGATTTGAATCCTGTATAGTGACGGACGGCCTGATGATGAAGGGCCTTCTGAATATGTTCGAGGGGGATGACGTGGCTGCGAGTGTGGCTGCTTATGGGGCGGGGGCAGATCTGCTTCTGGGAGCAGTGGATGTGAAGGAGATTATCGATGCCATAACGGAGAAGGTGGAAAGCGGGGAATTTTCTGAAGAAGATCTTGATGCTAAAGTATATAGAGTACTAAAACTTAAAAAGAAACTACAGATTTTACAGTAATGGTCAGCGTTTTTTGTAAGAACACGGGAACTTACAAGGAGTTCCAGGAAGGGACGAGTTTGTTGGATATGCTTCCTTCATTTGAATTCGAACAGCCTTATCCCATAATCTCAGCAAAGGTTAACAATGTCTCTCAGGGCTTGAAGTTCAGGGTGTATAATAACAGGGAAGTGGAGTATGTGGACGCTACCAGTCCCTGCGCCATGAGGGTTTACACCAGGTCTTTGTTCTTCCTGCTGTTCAAGGCGGCTCACGAGACTTTCAAGGGTTGCAGAACATATCTGGAGCATCCTATTTCAGGAGGTTTTTACTGTAATATCAAGAAAAAGGATGATAGTTCTCTTAGCAATGAGGATCTGGAAGTGCTAAAGAAAGCTATGTGGAAGATCGTGGAGGAGGATGTGGCCTTCCATCGCAGAGAAGTACAAATCTTAGCGGGTATTAAACTTTTCAGGGATCTGGGCTATATAGACAAGGTAAGGCTGCTGGATACCAGCGAAGATGTATATACAGATTATTATCTTCTGGGGGAAACTCCTGATTATTACTATGGCAGACTGCTTCCATCTGCCGGCTATCTGAAAGTCTGGGACCTTATCAAGTGCTACGACGGTCTGCTGCTGAGGGTACCGGACAGGCATGATCCTACCAGGCTTGCACCTTTCGTGCTTCAGCCCAAGACCTACGAGATGTTCAAGGAGAATCTGCGCTGGAACATCATTACCCGACTGAATAATGTCGGAGATGTGAATCACAGAATCAGGAAAGGCTCTGGAAGTGAATTGATTCAGGTTTCAGAGGCCCTTCAGGAGAAAAAGATAGTGAAGATAGCTGAGGAGATAGAGAGGCGCTATTATGGGCCGGAGAAGGTGAAACTGGTGCTTATCACGGGTCCGAGCAGTTCTGGAAAGACTACTTTCTGTAAGAGACTTAGCGTACAACTCAGAGCCTGCGGTCTGTCTCCTGTGTCTTTTTCTACAGATGATTACTTCGTGAACAGAGTAGATACACCTTTGCTCCCGAATGGTAAATATGATTTTGATAATTTCGATACCGTGGACCACGATTCTCTCCAGAATGACGTGGTTAGACTCCTTGCCGGAGAGGAGGTCGAGGTACCAACATATAATTTCACCACCGGTATCAGGGAGTATAATGGTAAGAAGCTCAAGTTGAAGGAAGGCAGCGTGCTTCTGGTGGAAGGAATCCACGCCCTGAATCCTAATCTCACTAACAGGATTGAGGATAGCAAGAAGTTCCGCATCTTCATCTCTACCCTTACCAGTATAAGTCTCGATAATCACAACTGCATTCCGCCTGCCGATAACCGTCTTCTCCGAAGGATAGTCCGCGACTATAACAAGGGGGCATTCAGCGCTGTGGAGACCATCAGGCAGTGGCCGGATGTGATAGATGCAGAAGAGAAGTGGATATATCCTTATCAGGAGAATGCCGACGTGATGTTTAACTCTGCTTATCTGGTAGAGTTCGCAGTGCTTAGAAACCACGCTGACCCTATACTTAGGACAGTCCCTAAGAATTGTCCCGAGTACTCCGAGGCCCACAGGCTTCTTAAATTCATTCATTACTTCACTGCTGTTTCCGATAAGGAGATTCCGCCTACCTCACTGCTTCGTGAATTCTTAGGAGGAAGCAGCTTTAACTAATTGCCGATAAACACAATAAACTAACTACTTGTAATAATGACACGAACACTTTTAATCCTTTGCGGGCTGCTTTGCCTGTTCTCATGTAAGAGAAACTCTGAGCCCGCATACAAAGACGCATCTCTGCCTGTCGAGACGAGGGTAAATGACTTGCTCGACAGAATGACAGTCGATGAGATGATAGCCCAGATGAATCTGATTCCGAGATGGGAGAGCATCGACTCCTCAGTCAGGGCCGCCATCGCTAGGGATGAGGTGGGGGCCATCCTGAAGAGTTGTGGCTCTGACTTGAACCGCTCCCTTCAGCAGGAAGCCTTGAATTCCAGCCGTTTGGGAATTCCTCTAATGTTCCACGAGGACATCATTCATGGCTACAGGACGATATTTCCTATTCCACTTGCAGAGAGCTGCTGCTGGGACAGGGAGGAGGTGGAACGTAACTCCAAGGCCATAGCCAGGGAATCTGCCTCTGCAGGCCTCCAGCTCACTTATGCCCCTATGGTGGACATCTCCACTGACGGCAGGTGGGGACGTATTATGGAGACCAGCGGAGAGGACCCTTATCTCTGTTCTGAGCTCGCTGCCGCCAGGGTTAGGGGTTTCCAGGGCGAGGACCTTTCCGATCCTTATTCCATAATGGCTTGTGTTAAGCACTTCGCCGGCTATGCCAAGTTAGGCGCGGGCCTGGATTACCTGAACAGCGAGTTTTCTCTTCGCGAACTGCAGGAGACATATCTTCCTCCATACCGCGCCTGTATCGAAGCCGGAGTGGGCTCCCTTATGGAATCTTACACCATATACGATGGTATTCCAGTGTCTTACAGTAAGTTTCTGCTTAACGACATCCTTCGGGAGGAGCTCGGTTATAAGGGGCTGCTGATGACTGACTGGAAGACTATGTACTATGCCCTGGTGGAAGGAGCCGAGCAGAGCGAGAGCGAGTCCGTGCGCAAGGCTATCAACGCCGGCATCGACATGGACATGACTTCAGGATTCACTATCAAGCATCTCAAAAGCCTCTATGAGCAGGGTCTGGTCTCCAAGGATCGTATCCGCGATGCGGCTTATCATTGTTTGAAGGCCAAGTTTGAAGTCGGGCTCTTCGACGACCCTTTCCGCTATTTTGATTCTGAGAGGGAGGCCAGAGAAGTACGCTCTGAGAGTATCCGAGCCATCGCCCGAGAGGCCGCTGCTTCGTCTATGGTACTTTTGAAAAACGAGACCGTTCTGCCTCTTAAAGCCGGTTCTTCCATAATCGTGGATGGGGATTTTGCCGATGGCAGCATCAATTATCTCGGGGCCTGGTCTGCTTCTGGCAGGGCCGAGGATGTAATGGGAGTAAGGACTGCTGCAACTCAGGTCTTCAAAGTCTCGAAGAATGCCCCTGTGGCCGTGGTATGCATAGGTGAGCCTCGGGAACTCATAGGAGAGGGAGTTAGCGGAGGTACTCTCGAGATAAGTTCGGAGCAGATAGCCCTTCTGAAGAAATACAAAAAACAGGGCAAAAAGGTGGTGGCAGTGCTTTTCAACGGCAGACCTCTCTGTCTGGGCGAGGTACTGGAGAACTGCGATGCCCTGCTGGAGGCCTGGTACCCAGGGACCGAGGGTGGCTATGCCGTAGTGGACATCCTTAGCGGCCGGCATAATCCTTCCGGCAAGCTCACCCAGAGTTTTCCTCAGCATGTAGGCCAAGTTCCAATTCAGTACAATCCTCTCCGAACCTTCGGCTATGTCTGGCATAGTGATATCCCTAAGGGCCCGCTTTTCCCTTTCGGATACGGACTTAGCTATACCACTTTCGAAGTGTCGGATATTAACTTGGATAAAGAGAATTATAAAATAGGGGATGAGGTAAAATTGAATTTCACCATCACTAATACCGGCGATATGGCGGGCTCAGAAGTGATTCAGATATATGTAGCAGACCTGGTGGCTTCGGTCGTCCCTCGTGAGAAGATGCTGAAGGAATTCAGAAAAGTGTATCTTGAGCCAGGGGAAAGCAGGGAAGTGGAGATCAGTCTCCCTCGCAGCGCTTTCGAGATCTACAACGCCTCCCACTGCTGGACCGTAGAGCCAGGGGAATGGAGGATAGAAGTGGCTACAAGTGCCCAGGATGTGATCAGGTCCTTCCAGATTACTATGGATTAGACTTTTTCTGCCTGTATTCTTCCAGATAATCTATGCTGAAGGCGGGAGCCTGCATAGTGTATCTGTTGATATTGGAAGATGCCAGCCAGGTAATATAACCATCAGTGAGGTCCGCGGCGTATAATCCGCGGATCTCTTTTTCTATGTTCTGGGCATCGTAGTCTATGCCATTAGGGTCCACGTGTTTCATTACGTGATAGGCCTGAATCCAGGTGCGGACCTTGGCAGGGACAGGTGTGGCCTTCTGGCGCTCCTGCACCCTGAGACCCCATTGGTGCATCAGCTCGTAAGGGTGGTTCCAAGGCTTGCTGATGCCGTAGAAACCATCTGGGAAGTGGTCCGGATAAGGCATTCCGCACATCACGTCTGCTATGTTCGAAAGTGCAGGCCAATACTGTCCGTATGCGGTGGTGTACCCTGGGTTAGCGCTTTCTCCGAACACGTCTATGGACACGTACACTCCCTTTTCGTGCAGTTCGTCGCAGGCGTAGCGTACGAAGCGTTGTATGGCTTGGACCTTGGATTCGTTATAGCGGTTATGATAATCGACCTGGTCCTCTATTTTGCTCATTCTGTCTGGGAAACGCACATAGTCGAAGTTTATCTCGTTGAAGCCGAATTTCTCCACGGCTTCCTTCGCCAATGCCACATTGAATTCCCAGACTTTTCTGTCGTAGGCGCTCGGCCAGTAAGACTTGTTATGCTTGAAAGGCTCTCCTGTGGCCTTCTCGGTGATGGCGCTCGAAGGGTTGTCCTTTACGAAGTAAGTGTCTTTGAAACAAGTGATTCGCCCTACCACATAGAAGCCTTCTTCGTGCAGTCTGCGGACTGCCTTGCGGTAGAGATCCTCGCCTTTGGAACTGGCCCTGGCATAGTTTGTAGGGGAATATTTTTTCATGGCGTCTGCCTTGAAGCCAGGACATTCGTTGTCCTTTATGTCTATGACGAAGGTGTTGATCTTGGTCTTTTTAGCCAATTCAATATAGCTCTCTATGTTAGCCAGATTCCCTGGGGCGAAGTTAATGTACAGGGAGTAGCAGGCCTGTGGCATAGGATTCTCTGCGAATGTAGGCTTCTCGTAGGGCTGGAAATCGCAGTCGATGGCTTTTCCGCCGCCGAAGCGGTTTTTCGCGGCAAGGTGCAGGGAATCATAGACTTCAGGCTTGAAGCGCGCACGGGCGCTGTTCTGGTCGCGGCAAAGATACTTGGCATAGACAAAGCCTTTTGAATTTCCGCTCTTGACCTTGTATCTGTGCACTTCGCCTTTGTGATCCACTCTGTCGAAGCCGATTATCTCCACTGCGCTGCCTTTGCTTAATTGGCCTGAAATTTTGGAAGTGAGGGTGTCGCCGATGATGCAGACAGGGCTTTTAGCGTATAGTCTCTTCTCGCGCACTACATCCAGGCTGTCCGTGGTGAGGTTCAGGTTCGAGATGTAGAGCTTGGCATTGTGATGGCTTTTGACAAGGGTGAAGAGGCTGTCTCCAGAACTGATAGTCTTGTTAGGATAGACTCTAATGCTTGAGCCTCTGACCGCGAAGTCCTTGGCAGTCAGCTTGCCGCTTTTTTTGTCGGGGGAATAGAGATTTACATAGGGATTGGATGCGGCTACAAGCATCTCGCTGCTTTCGTCCTGACAGGAGGCCAGAACAGAAATCAGACATAAAGAGGAAAGCAATAGGAGATTAATCTTCATAAGGCATAAGTTTATTCGGGGAGCGCAAATTTAGCATATTTATATTAAATTTGCGGAAATTTTTTGAATATGGCTTTAAAAGAAATACCTGTGCTTCTGCTGACCGGTTATCTGGGAAGCGGAAAGACTACCCTTCTGAACAGAATCTTGAATAACAGGAAGGGAATTAAGTTTGCTGTCATAGTGAACGACATTGGCGAAGTGAATATAGATGCTGACCTGATAGCTCAAGGCGGAGTGGTGAATCAGAAGGATGATTCTCTGGTGGCCCTTCAGAATGGTTGTATCTGTTGTACCCTGAAGATGGATCTGGTTCAGCAGATATGTGATATCACCGCCATGCATCGCTTCGACTACATAGTGATAGAGGCCAGCGGAATCTGTGAACCTGAACCTATTGCTCAGACTATCTGTTCCATTCCGACTATGGGAGTGTCTTATATCAAAGATGGCCTGGCCCGTCTGGATTGCATAGTCAGCGTGGTGGATGCCTTGAGGCTTAAGGATGAGTTCGATGGCGGAGAACTGCTTCTGGGGACGGATATAGGCGAGGAGGATATAGCGAGCCTGGTTATCCAGCAGATCGAATTCTGTAATGTCATCCTGCTGAACAAGGCTTCCGAAGTAAGTCCTGAGGAACTTTCTAAGACTCGTCAGATACTGCATACCCTTCAGCCTAAGGCTGAGATAATAGCCTGTGATTATGGAGATGTGGATTTCGACAGGATTCTTAACACGGGTCTGTTTAATTTCGAGGAACTCGCCACCAGTGCTACCTGGATAGCTAAGGTGGAGGAGCATATCGACGAGGAAGATGAGGATCACGATGAGCATCATCACGAGCACGAAGAACATCATCATCACGATGATCATGATGAGCACGATGATTATGATGAGCACGAGGGTCATCATCACCACCATCATCACGATCACGAGGGTGGGGAAGTTGAGGAGTACGGCATCGGGACTTATGTCTATTACAGAAGAAAGCCGCTGGATATTAACAAGTTCGATTATTTCATCTCCAGGCGTTGGCCTAAGGGGATTATCAGGGCCAAGGGCCTCTGTTACTTCTCTGAGAATCCTTCCATCTGTTATCTCTTCGAACAGGCCGGAAGGCAGGTGGGCCTGAAGAATTCAGGGCAGTGGTACGCCACTATGCCTGCGGCACAGCTGAATAGGCTACTGGAATGTGACGAGGTGTTGAGAAAGGATTGGGATGAGGTGTATGGAGACAGGATGCAGAAAATCGTCTTTATAGGCCAGAATTTGGATAAGGATTTGATAGCCAGGGAACTGGATGCCTGTCTGGTAGATACTTTCATCCTTGGAGATATTGTAGATGAGGGAAGATAAACTCTGGAACAGTAATTTTATTAAGGTCTGTATGGGGAACTTTCTTATCAAGTTCTCCTTTACTCTTATAGTGCCCCTTCTGCCTCTTTATCTGAGCGAGACTTTCGGTGCACATAATGACACGATAGGTATAGTCCTTTCGTGTTATACCCTGATGGTTATACTTGTAAGCCCTTTGAGCGGATACATAGTGGACAGTTTTCCTAGAAAAGCCGTTCTGATTCTCTGTAATTTCCTCTTTTTTGCTTTATTTGCGGGATATATCTTCGCGGGCTCCCTTACAGTATTTGCCATCTTCAGAACCATCCACGGTGCTCCTTTCGGGACTTCGGTGGTCTCTACGAACACGGTGGCCATAGATGTACTGCCTTCTTCCAGAAGGACAGAAGGAATCAGTTATTTCGGCTTGAGCAATAACCTGGCTACGGCCCTGGGACCTTTTGCTGCGGTATTTGTTCTGCAGGCCAGTGGAGGGAATTATCAGAGGCTTTTTCTTTTCTCCATGCTTATCGCACTCTGCGCCCTGATAGTGAATTCTACCGTTAAGATAGATAAAAAGAGTTATGTCAATTCTTCTCCGAAGCTGATTTCTCTGGATCGATTTTTTCTTCTGAACGGTTTCAGACAGGCTCTTAACGTGCTTTGTTTCGCCTTCAGTTATGGAGTTATCTCCACTTATGTGGCTATTTATGGCAAGGAGGAGCTGGGAGTGGTTACTGGAACGGGGTATTGGTTCCTTTTCTTCGCCATAGGTCTTATGATCTCCCGAATTACGGGTGCTAAAAACCTGAAGAATAATAAGATAAGTCTTAATACTGCAGAGGGCATCCTGGTCTCAGTTCTGGGCTATTTCATCTTCGCGGTATTTAAGAGTCCCTGGGCTTTCTATCTCACGCCCTTTATAATTGGCCTTGGGAACGGTCATATGTACCCTGGCTTTCAGAGCATGTTCGTAAATCTTGCGCACAATTCCCAGAGGGGTACTGCCAATTCTTCCATGCTGACCTCCTGGGAAGCAGGGGTTGGTCTGGGGGTGCTCTTGGGCGGGGTGTTCAGTGAGCATTGGGGATACCACTGCGCTTTCTATTTGGCATTGGCCGTCAATGTCTTAGGCATTTTGTTCTACTTCTTCATTTCCAAGCCGCATTTTGAGGCAAATAAACTTCGCTGATTCCGCGAATTTTTAGTAAATTTGTAAGATTTAAGTATCATATTTTATGGAGAATATAGGATTAGGCTTGCAACTGATGCTGATCGGGATGATTACGGTCTTCCTGATTCTGCTGATTGTGATTTTCGGCAGTCAGTTACTGATAAAGATTGTCAATAAGATAGCTCCGGAGGAGAGTCCGAAGGCTTCATCCAAGTCTGAAGATGATCTGAAACCGGTATTCGAGGCCGCTGTAAGGGAGATTACTTCCGGAAAGGGCAGACTTACTAATGTAACTAAACTTTAAGATGGGAAAAGAGATAAAATTCAGCCTTGTCTTCAGGGACATGTGGCAGAGTGCCGGCAAGTATCAGCCGCGCGTGGATCAATTGATGAAGATAGCTCCGCTTATCGTCAAGATGGGTTGTTTCGACCGTGTCGAGACTAATGGCGGTGGTTTTGAACAGGTTAACCTCCTCTATGGAGAGAATCCTAATGTCGCAGTGCGTCAGTGGACCAAGCCTTTTCACGAGGCCGGTATCCAGACCCATATGCTGGACAGAGCCCTTAACGGTCTGAGAATGAGTCCGTGTGCCAAGGACCTGCGCCAGCTTTTCTACAAGGTGAAGAAGGCTCAGGGGACTGATATCACCCGTATCTTCTGTGGACTTAACGACCCTCGTAACGTTATCCCTTCCATAGGATATGCCCATCAGGCGGGGATGATAGCCCAGGCTGCTCTCTGTATTACCTATTCTCCGGTGCATACTGTGGAGTATTACATAGACCTGGCCAAGCAGTTCATAGATGCTGGTGCTGACGAGATCTGTCTTAAGGATATGGCTGGAATCGGTCGTCCTGTTTCTCTTGGAAAGATAGTTAAGGGAATTAAGCAGATAAAGGATATCCCTATTCAGTATCACTCTCATTCCGGTCCTGGATTTTCCATGGCTTCCATCTTGGAAGTCTGCCAGAATGGCTGTGACTATGTGGATGTGGCCATGTCTCCGCTTTCTTGGGGTACTGGTCACGCCGATGTAATCGCCGTTCAGGAGATGCTTAAGGATGCCGGTTTCCAGGTTAAGGATATTAATATGGAGGCCTATATGCAGGCGAGAACCTGCATTCAGGAGATGTTGGATGACTTCCTGGGCTACTATTGTCCTGCCCAGAACCGTCTGGATAATTCCTTACTTATCAAGCCTGGCTTGCCTGGCGGTATGATGGGTTCGCTTATGACCGATCTAGAAGAGAACCTGTCTTCCCTGAACAAATGGAAAGTGAAGAATGGACAGGAGCCTCTGACTACTGACCAGCTTCTGGTGAAACTCTTCGACGAGGTGGCTTATGTTTGGCCTAAGGTCGGTTTCCCTCCGCTTGTGACTCCTTTCTCCCAGTATGTAAAGAATCTCTCCCTTATGAATGTCACCCTTATGGAGAAAGGTAAGAACAGGTGGGAGATGTTCCCTGACACTATCTGGGATATGGTATTGGGCAAGGCCGGCAAACTCCCTGGAGAGGTGGATGAGGAGATTAAGGCTTTGGCTGCCAGTCAGGGCCGTGAATTCGTTACCACTGACCCTCAGGAGAACTATCCTGACTGTCTGGAAGAGTTCCGTGCTAAGATGGCCCAGAATGGCTGGGAACTTGGCCCTGACGATGAAGAACTCTTTGAATACGCTATGCATCCTGTTCAGTATGAGGCATATAAGAGTGGAAAGGCTAAGGCTGACTTCGAGGCTGACCTCGCTAAGAGAAAGGTTGAGAAGAACGCCACTCCGGCAGCCGCTTTACCTTCATCCGTTACGGTTAATCTGAACGGCCAGCTTTATAAACTTGACATTTCTTACGACGGAACTGTTCCTGTCGCTGCCAAATCTGACGCTGCTGCTCCTGCCGCAGGCCCTGCAGAGCCGGTTCCGGCCCCTATCTCCGGTAAATTCCTGCTGACCAAGGATAACTCCGAGACTCCTCGCAAGGTCGGGGATCATGTTAAACGCGGAGATGTGCTCTGTTATATAGAGGCCATGAAGATCAATAACGCCATCTGCGCAGATTTCGACGGAGTCATCACCGAGATTCTCGCCTCTAACGGAGACACTGTGGAAGAGGACGATGTAATAGTTAAAATGACCAGAGACAAATAGTTATGGGAGATATTTTAGATAAACTCTACCAGATGACTGCCATCAGCAACATCGTGGATAATCCTGCCTTCCTGCTGATGTATCTGATCGCCTTCGGCCTGCTGTATCTGGGAATCGTGAAAAAATACGAGCCGCTGCTGCTCATCCCTATAGCTTTCGGAATATTGATTGCCAATTTCCCTGGCGGGGATATGGGGGTCATCCAGACCGACGCTGCAGGTATGGTGACTTTGAGCGATGGCTCAGTGCGTTCCATCTGGGAAATGCCTTTGCACGAGATAGCCCATGAGTTCGGAATAATGAACTATCTGTACTATGGTCTGATCAAGACAGGCCTCCTGCCTCCTATCATCTTTATGGGAGTGGGTGCCCTTACTGATTTCGGGCCAATGCTTCGCAATCTCAAGCTCGCCATCTTCGGTGCTGCCGCCCAGTTCGGTATCTTCGCAGTCCTTCTGGTGGCTCTCCTTCTGGGTTTCACTCCTCAGGAGGCAGCTTCGCTGGGAATCATAGGCGGAGCCGACGGCCCTACAGCCATCTTTACCACCATCAAGCTGGCTCCGCACCTGCTGGGTCCTATAGCTATCGCGGCTTACAGCTACATGGCACTGGTGCCTGTAATCATTCCTCTGGTGGTTAAGTTGACCTGTACCGAGAAGGAGTTGAAGATTAATATGAAAGAGCAGGATAGGCTCTATCCTCCTAAGGGGCAGATCAAGAATATGCGTGCAGTGAAGATTATCTTCCCTATCGCAGTGACTACCATAGTGGCTATTTTCGTGCCTACAGCCGTGCCGCTGGTGGGTATGCTTATGTTCGGTAATCTTATCAAGGAGATAGGCGCTGACACTTCCCGTCTTTTCAATGTGGCCAGCAACGGACTTATGAATGCCGCTACCATCTTCCTGGGCTTATGCGTAGGTGCTACCATGACAGCAGAAGCCTTCCTGAATTTTCAGACTATAGGTATTATCGTGGGCGGTTTCTGTGCTTTCGCTCTAAGTATAGCCAGCGGTATCTTCATGGTTAAGATATGGAACCTTTTTGCGAAGAAGAAGATCAATCCTCTTATCGGTGCTACCGGTCTTTCAGCCGTACCTATGGCAAGCCGTGTATGTAACGGTATCAGTACTAAATACGACCCTAAGAATTATGTCTTGAACTATTGCATGGCATCGAACATCGCTGGAGTTATAGGCTCAGCTGTGGCTGCCGGTGTTCTGATCTCTTTCTTGGGTTAATTATTTAAGTTTCGCAAGTGCGAAACCACCTATGTACGGAGATGCTATAGCATCGACAAAGTCCTCGTCCTGAGGAAGAGGATTTAGGAGAAGGGTCAGATAAACAGAGAAATGTGGGTGGGAAAAGTTTCGCAAGCAGTACAAATCTCTAAATTACAATTAATTAGTTACTTGCGAAACTTGGGTTAATTATAAATCATAATACTATCATTTATGTTAAGCAGACACTGTGTCGAAAAACTGAAGAACTTTGAAACTCCTTTTTACTTCTATGATATGGATCTGCTGCGTCAGACTCTGGATTCAGTGGTCTGGGCGGCAGCCAAGTATAATTTTAAGATTCATTATGCCATAAAGGCCAATTATGATCCCAGGATACTTGAGGTCATCAGGGAGTATGGGCTGGGGATAGATTGTGCCAGCGGAAATGAGGTCAGATGTGCCATAGAGGCCGGCTTCGACCCGAAGAGCATAGTTTTCGCCGGAGTTGGAAAGAGGGACAAGGAGATTCGTTATGCCATAGAGCAGGGGATTTTTGCTATCAACTGTGAGTCTCTGCAGGAGTTGGAGGTTGTCAATGAGATAGCTGGAACTATGGGGAAGGTGGTGGATTGCGCACTGCGTGTGAATCCGGATATCGACCCTAAGACTAACCACTGCATCGATACCGGACAGGCGGACTCGAAGTTTGGCATATCATATGAGAAAGTTCTGGAGCAGGCTGAATGGATTCAGTCGCTGCCGAACATCAATATCAAAGGCATGCACTTGCACATAGGCTCGCAGATTAGGGAATTGCATGTGTTCCAGTACCTTTGTGACAAGGTGAATGTGATTACGGAGAATCTGGTGCGTAAGGGTTTTAGCCTGGACTTCGTGGATGTGGGAGGAGGACTTGGCATTAATTACGATATGCCGGAGAATGAGCCTGTCCCGAATTTCGCCTCGGTTTTCGCCATTATCAACGGTAATCTGAAAGTGGGGAACAGGGAGATTCATTTCGAATTCGGAAGATCTATAGTGGGGGAGTGTGGAGAGTTGATTACCAAGGTTTTGTATCGTAAGGACACGGCTACGGGAAGACGTCTTGTGATAGTGGATTCGTCTATGACGGAACTGATTCGTCCTATGCTATACGGCTCTTATCACGATATAGAGAATCTGACTTCCCAGGAGGAGAAGCATGAGAAATATGCTGTGGTGGGAACTGCATGTGAGTCCACCGATATCTTTAACGAGAGTCTTACTCTGCCTAAGACTGTCAGGGGAGATCTGCTGACCATTAAATCTGCCGGAGCCTATGGTATGTCTATGGCTTCCAATTATAATCAGCACGATCTGCCTGGAGCGGTGTACAGTGATGACATTTAGTGAGGACTTGCTTTTGCGAATCAATTCTTTTTGACTATATTTGCATCGGGAAAGTCGTACACGACCAGCTCCCTCTGAACTCCCCCAGGACCGGAAGGTAGCAAGGGCAGGAGGTTGTAGCGGTGCGATGTGCTAAGCTTTCCCTTTTTTTGTGTTATGAAATCAGACATCATAGTAATAGGAGCCGGTGCTGCAGGTCTTATGGCGGCATATTTTGCGGCTAAGACTTTGGTTGAAGCCGGAAGCAGTGCTCAGGTGACTCTTTTGGAGAAAATGCCTCGTCCCGCGCGTAAGATTATGATTACCGGAAGGGGTAGGTGTAATTTTACGAATATGAAAGATTGGAACGAGTTTAGCCTGCACATCAAGAGCAAGACTAATTTCGTTAAGCCTGCCTATTACAATTTTACTTCCGAGAAGGTGTTTGAGTTTTTTGAAAGTCACGGCGTTCCTGCAGTGGTGGAGAGGGGTGACAGGGCTTATCCGGCTTCGTCTCATGCTTCTGATGTAGTGGATTGTCTGGTGAATGCCTGTAATTCTTATGGGGTGAAGATAGTCTGTGAGGCGGAGGTTAAGACTGTCCAGAAAACGGAGAAAGGGGGCTTTGACTTGGGATTGGCTGATGAAAGCAGCTATTCTTGTGCTAAATTGATAGTATCTACCGGTGGCTTGAGTTATCCTGGGACTGGATGTACGGGTGATGGTTATGTCTGGGCTGAGAGTTTGGGACATAGTGTAGTGAGTCTTTTCCCTTCGCTTACTGCCTTGGTTCCGTCTAATTATAAACTTGTGGAGTCTAAGGATCTTCATATCCATAGGCAGACTCCTCTCTCTGAGACTGGAGATAAACTCTGTGGTATCCAACTGAAGAATGTGGGGGTTCAGCTCTACGTGAACTCGGATCTGGTTCAGGATGAATTTGGGGATATGGATTTTACTGATGGTGGAATCGAAGGGCCTATAGGATACCTTGTTAGTCGCAAGGCGGTGAAGTCCCTGATTAATGGCTCGAAAGTGGCCCTGGTTCTGGATATGAAGCCTGGGGTGGATCTTACTGAACTGACTGGCAGGGTTAAGGAGTTGTGGACTGAGGTGGATAATGACCCTCGTAGCCGTAATCTTCGGGAGAAAGAGAAGTGCAGAATCTTGCTGGGTAAACTTATGCCTTGGGATTTGATTTCGGCTTTTGTGGCTTGTAATCCTGGAATCATTACTCTGGAGAGGAAGTCTAGGACTCAGACTAAGGTGTGGATTAATCTGCCGACCATAGCCAAGGCTTTGAAGGCGTGGAGATTTGATATCATTGGCTATGTAGGCTATGAAAGGGCTGTGGTGACTGCAGGAGGAGTTAGTACCGATGAGTTCTTTCCTAAGACTATGGAATCCAGACTGGTCAGTGGCCTGTATATGTGCGGGGAAGTGATGGATATAGATGCCGACACTGGGGGCTATAATCTCCAGCTGGCCTTCGCCACTGGTCGCCTCGCCGGCGAACACGCCGCCAAATCCCTTCTGGCTCAATAGTCCCTGAAGTCATAGCGCCGGCAGTTCCGAGGGTGGCGTGTGTTCCGAAGAGGACTTCCGCGCACTCACGAACTCCGCCGCGATCACGCCTGGCCCAGGCCAGCCGCGGATCGTGGCATGCTTGGCATTCGCCAGCCGCGGATCACGGCACCCACTACCGAGCCGTGGGCGGCACGTTCCTCAGGGCCGACAGCCTCCATCTTGCCATTCACCATATCCATATTCAAAATAATCTCCCTCTCCACTTTCTTCATCATCCTCAAGATCTATTTCTCAATTTCCTTCTCCAACTTTTTCTCCAACTCTCCCATCTCCCTCTTCTACATCATCCTCAATATCTATTTTTCCATTTCCTTCTCCATTTCCTTCTCCATTTCCTTCTCCATCTTCTTCTTCCTCTTCCTCTCTGTCCATCTTTCTCTACCTCTACCTCTACCTCTACCTCCACCTCCACCTCCACCTCCACCTCCACCTCCACATCTCCATCTTCTACCCCCTTTTGCTGCAGCTATTCCCTTCATGAAATTCACCTGGCATATCGTCAAATCGTATCTTATTGATTATTAGGAAAGTACCGAAGTACGATATGGCAAGTGGAATCAATTTGAGCTCATCTGCCATAATCTAAAATGCTAAATACCTGAGTATTAATTTGTTATGATTTTATCCCTTGCCAGGTGAATTGCAT
>JBJEBS010000110.1:0-24901 GCA_051870275.1 Candidatus Cryptobacteroides sp. | reverse complement strand
AAGAAAGCGCAGAAGGCTTGGGACAAGGAACTCTCCAGAATAGAGTTCGAGGCTTTCGATCCCGTGGTAGATAGCATTTTTTATACGGCGCTTTATCATACGGCTACCTCGCCCCAGCTTTTCAGCGACAGGGGAGAGCCCAAGACTTACAGTATTTTTTCTCTATGGGATACTTACAGGGCAGTTCATCCGCTTTATAATTTGATAGACCCGAGGGCGGCGGAGTATTGTAATTCTCTGCTGGAGCATTTCGACAGGACTTCCCGCCTGCCGGTATGGCTGCTTGGCGACAGGGAGACTGACTGTATGGTGGGCATTCACAGTATCTCCGTGCTCTGCGAAGCAGCTCTTAAAGCTGTCAAGGGAGTGGATCCACAGAGGGTCTTGAAGGCTTGTTCGACTATGCTTTCGCAGCCGACTTATGGGATGGAACTCTGGGACGAGTATGGCTATCTGCCTGCTGACAATGTGAATTGGTCCGTGTCAGTGGAACTGGAATACTGCATCAGCGCAGAATGTATAGCACTCCTTGCGGAAAAGCTGGGAGAGAAGGAATTGGCATACGAATTCCATCAGAGGGCGCAGCGCTACCGCCGGCATTTCGATGCGCAGAGCGGCTTTATGCGCGGAGTGGATTCGAAGGGTCAGTTTACCGAGCCTTTCGATCCGGCCTTTTCCCTTCATGAGGAGGCCGATTATGTGGAAGGCAATGCCTGGCAGTACAGTTTTCTCGTGCCTCAGGACGTGGAAGGCTTGGCCTCGCTTTATGGGGGAGCAGAAGGCTTGAAGGCTCAACTTGACGCCCTCTTTACTGCGGATTCCGCCTTGAACGAGGGGGCTTCCGCCGACATCACCGGTCTGATAGGCCAATACGCCCACGGCAACGAGCCTTCCCACCACATCATCTATCTCTACAGCCTGCTCGGCGATTACGAGCGTGCCGGAAAGTACCTGCGAAAGGTGTACGATGACTTCTACAGCACTGCTGATGACGGACTTATCGGTAACGAAGACTGTGGACAGATGTCTGCCTGGTATGTCTTCTCAGCCCTGGGTTTCTACCCGGTTTTCCCGTGTGACGGGCGTTATGTCTTCGGCCTGCCTTTATGTCGTAAGGCCAAACTCCATCTTCTTAATGGCCGCTGCCTGGAGATCCGCTCCAATTGCGCTTCGGGCTCTGTTACTCGACTGGGCTCTGTGCGTTTCAACGGAAAAATCCTGGACCGTCCTTACATTACTCACGAGGAGTTGATGGAAGGGGGTCTGCTAGAATATGAATTGTTATGAAAAAAGTCTTGTTGACAATACTTTCCGCAGGACTGTCTCTGTTCACCCTTCATGCTCAGGTCAATGTCAAGGGCCGCGTGGTGGACACTTCCGGAGAGCCTCTTCCTGGAGTGGTGGTATTGCAGAAGGACTCCGGCTCCATGGGAACTATGACAGACGAGAACGGTAATTTCACTTTTACCCTAAGTTCTTCCGATGCCATCCTTCAGTTCAGCCTGATAGGTTATCAGGAGCTCTTCGAACCTGTGGGGGCCAAGAGAGTTTTTAATGTAACCCTGAAAGACGACACTACCTTTCTGGACGAAGCCGTGGTAGTGGGTTACGGGGTGCAGAAGAAAGGGAACCTGACCAGTTCCATCGCTTCTATAAACAGGGAGAAACTCAGCGCCGCCCCTACCGATAATATGAGTAGCATGCTCGGAGGTAAACTCCCTGGTCTGGTCAGCCGACAGACCTCAGGAGTCCCTGGAGAGAATGATGCCCAGATTTATATCCGAGGCATAAGCACCACCGGCTCCTCTACTCCTCTTATCCTGGTGGATGGGGTGGAAAGGGATTTCTCGAATCTCGATCCGAGCGAAATTGCCGACATTACTATCCTCAAAGATGCCGCCTCTGCTGCAGTCTATGGAGTGAAAGGTGCTAACGGAGTCATTCTGGTTACTACCCGAAGAGGCGATGTCTCCAGTCCTACAGTAAGCTATAACGGTGCAGTATCGCTTAGCAGCAATGCCGATATGATAGAGTTGCTGGACGGAGTGGAGTATGCTTACTGGCATAATCTGGCGAGCGATCTGGATGGGGTAGCCCGTCAGTATTCCGCTCAGCAGATAGAGTATATTAAGAACGGGAACGACCCGCAGGGTATCTTCGGGAACACCGACTACCTCGACCTTATCTTTAAGAAAGTGGCTGTGGGGCAGAATCATAACCTCAGCATCAGCGGCGGCTCGAAAAACGCCCGTTACTATGTCGGAGGCAGTTTCCTCGACCAGGACGGCATCATAGACAATGTCTGGTTCAAGCGATATAACCTCCGCTCTAACATAGACATCAACCTCAGCGACGACCTCACTCTCAAGCTCGACATCTCAGGCCGTATCGAAGACAGGCATCAGAACGGAATCAGCGCCGGATCCAGCGACCCTACGGCCTCTCTGGATAACGGCGGGGCCGAGTATGGCTACAAGAACATAGTCTTCTACGCCATCTCCGCCAGGCCTACCACCCGTCCACAGCTCGCCGACGGCACTTATATAGGCTATCAGAATCCGCTCATAGCCAGGGACGAGTCCGGTTTCCAGCAGAAGAACCGCTCCTTCGTTCAGACCGGCCTCAGCCTCCAGTATAATGTGCCTTTCATCAAGGGCTTGACTGCCAAGGCTATGGCGAGTTACGACTTTCAGAACACTTTGAACAAGACCTTGCTTCTGCCTTGCTCCCAGGTGACTCCTATGTATTCCAGTGCAGATCAGACTCTGACCCTCACCCCTGGGAACAGCCCTCATCTGGCCTCTGGAGTTAACCAGCTCACTGAGTCCCATCAGCTCTTCAGCCGCTACACTTTCACCGCCCAGCTCAACTATCAGAACACTTTCGGACTGCACGAGCTCGGGGCCGACATAGTGTGGGAGCAGAGTGGTACTTCATCCAGATATTTTACCGCCGGCAAGCAGAATTTCGCCATCACAGAGATTCCGGACCTGAGTTTCTCTACTGAGGTCATTCCGAATTCCGTGCTCGGCTACCACGCTAACACCGGCCGCCAGGGCCTTCTTCTTCGGGCCAATTATGTCTATGACGGCAGGTATATAGTCTCGGCGTCCCTTCGCAATGACTGGTCTGCCAAGTTCGCCTCAAATCGCCGTCTCGGTGTCTTCCCTGCGTTCTCCTTTGCCTACAGGATGAACGAAGCCCTTAAATTCAGGGCTTCCTGGGGCGTACTTGGGAATGACAGCATAGGGGATTTCCTCTATGTTCAAGGAGTGGCCCTTTCCTCCAAGCCTAATGTGGTCATCAACGGCAAGCCTCTCCAGAGCCTTTACACGACTTCCGTTCCTAACAAGGATATCACATGGGAGACCACTACTACTTATAACATAGGTGCAGACCTCAGGCTTTGGGATGGACTACTTAGCGCTGAAGCTGATGCCTTCTATAAGCTCACTACCAATATCCTCCAGAGCCAGGCGGGAGAAAACCCTCCGTCCATAGGTTCCAATTTCGCCGCCATAGTGAACAGCGGCAAGGTCGATGTCCGTGGCTTCGAACTCTCCCTAAAGCATGAGAACTCTCTGGGAGACTTCCATTACAGCATAGGGGCTAACGGCTCCTTTGCCCGTAACCGCTATATTTCCATTAACGACTCCGATAACATTCCTTCTTACCAGAGCAAGCTCGGGCAGAGCCTCGGTTCTGTCCTCGGCTATGTCTCTGACGGCCTATACAGGGACGAGGAAGACTTGGCCTCCTCTCCTAAGACCAGTAATGCCGTGAGGGTGGGGGATATCAAGTACAAAGACCTCAATGGCGACGGTCGCATCAGTGCTGAGGACAGGACCTGGATAGCAGGCTCCTCCATTCCGGAGATAATGTACGGCTTCGAGCTTAACTTCAGATGGAAGGGTCTGGACGCCGTCCTTTTCTTTCAAGGCGCAGCATCCACAGAGATAATGCTTTGCGGCACCTACAGCGCCCTGGGTTACTCCGACGGTACCTATTATACCCAGACTTTCAAGTGGGGTAGCAATCCACCTAAGTACCTGGTCGAGGGAAGTTGGACTCCAGACCATCAGGATGCCTCCTATCCTAGACTCAGCCTTCAGTCCAGCTCTAACAACTCTCTTCCAAGTGACTTCTGGGCACGGGACGCTTCTTATCTCAGGCTTAAGAACGCCCAGATAGGTTACACTTTCCCTAAGACTCTCACTCGCAAATTCTATGTCGATTCTCTGCGGCTTTACCTCAGCGCCTCCAACCTCTTCACCATCTCGGCTCTCTCGCGAATTGGGATAGATCCGGAAGCTCCAAGTGTAAACAACGGCTATTACCCGCAGCAGAGGGTAGTCAATTTCGGCGCCAGCTTAACATTTTAGAGTATGAAAGCAAAGAATGGAATAATCTGCACCCTATCGGTGCTCTTAAGTATAAGTGCTTGCAGTTCAGTAGATCTCGACCCTACTAATATGTACGACATCTCTTATGCGATGAAGAATGAGACCAATGCTGACCTCTACCTGAACTCTTTCTACTCCATCGCTGCGCAGTGGGGCAGTTTCGGTTCCTGTGCCCTCGGCGGGGCTAATGCCAATCTCTCCGACGGCCTCACCGACATCCTCAAGTACGGCTCCATCGCTGCCGGCGCGGGGGACTGCAACCTCATAATGACCGTGGACGGGCAGCAGCGCGTGGACCAGAACTACTTCGACAGCTGGACCACCGGCTATGGCCTCATCCGCCGCATTAACGAGGCCCTCCAGGCTTTGGATATCTATAATGCCAATTTTACCTCTTCCCAGTCCTCCCGTATCCGTGCGGAACTGCTCTTCTTCCGTTCCCATGTGCAATTCAATATCATGCGATGCCACGCATCGGAAAAGGACGATCTCGGTATCATAGTCTATAAGACTCTCTCCGAGATGTCCGTGGCGAATAAGAATACTGCCCGAAAGAGTGTCTCCGAGTCCTGGGATGCGATTCTGGAGGATTTGAATTATGCCTGTGAGAATCTGCCGGAGCCTTCGGAGGCTCGCGGGCGGGTGCACAGGTATGCGGCCTGTGCACTCAAAGCCCGCGCTATGCTTTATGCCCGTCGCTACGACGAGGCCCTCTCGGCTGTGAAGGCGATAGAAGACTGCCAGCTTTTTCATTATATCTCTTCTTACGATGAGATTTTCCAAAGTCTGGATAATTCTGAAGTCATCTGGGGAATAGCTTATGCCAGCGGCGAGTACACTCATTCCTTTGACCATAAGTATTCCATGCCTGGGGATTACTGCTTTAGCGGCAGCAAGGGCGGTGGCTATGCCGGTCCTACCCAGGAGTTTGTAGATGCCTTCGACAATTCCGACGGCAGCCCTTTCGACCCTTCAGATATAAGCAGGAGGTATATTACGAATGCCAATGTCTCCAGCCGAGATCCTCGCCTTCGCAGCTGCGTGCTCTATAACGGGGCCGTCTGGAAAGACAGGGCTTTGCAATGTTATGAAGGAGGGGAGGATCAGAAATATATGCCTTATGGCAGCACTTCCACCCCTGGGAACACAGTGACAGGCTATTACATGAGAAAACTTCTGGACGAGTCGAACAGGGACTATGTGCTCAACGGCTCAAGTCAGAGTTGGCCTGAATTCAGATACGCCGAAGTGGAGCTGATAAAGGCGGAATGCCTTGCTGCAAAGGAGCAGTACGGCCAGGCACGCGAAGTCGTGCACGTGCTAAGGCAGATGCGCTTTGGCATAGATGAAGTCTATACTCCGGCAGTGGATTCCTGGGATAGCGCACTGGATCTTATTCTGCATGAAAGGATGATAGAACTCTGCTACGAAGGGCATCGCTTTTGGGATCTAAGACGCTGTGGCAGAGCAGCTTCGGTCTTGAATGGGAAGAAGTACAGCGGGGTGCTTTGGCATAAAGATGAGGCGGGAAATTTTACTCCTGAAGCAGTGTCGGCCGATATGTCCGCGCACAAATATCCTGAGAGATTTGACCGTTTTCCTATCCCGCAGAGCGAGACGAGGAATAATACTTTGGCAAGACAAAACAGTGATTGGTGATGAAAAAGGTACTTTTATATATAATGTCTCTGGTGGCTTTGATTTCCTGCGTGAAACCGGACGAGAGGGAAAGGGATTCGGCTAATGAACTTCGTTCCCTGAAGGCCTATGTCTATTATGATCAGCAGAATTTGAATCTGTATGAAGAAGTTGATCTCCTGAGCGGGGTTTATCTAGAGGATAAGGGGCTTGCGAGCTATACTTTTCCTTCGGATGAGGAGAAATTCAATTCTTTTTCTTTAAGTCGTTGTCGGCTTGAAGCGAGCATTCCGTCCACTGCCGTACTGCGTATGACAGATGAAAATGGAGTGGAAAAGAATTGTGGGATAGGAGCTTGGCATAATTTATTTAATACTAGCTTGTATTTTAATATAGTAGCAGACAACGGCGATGTAAGAAAATTTAAAATGGTTTGTCGTTGCGCGAATTAAAACAAATTATTATATTTGCGATTGCATTATGAAAATTTTTAAATTATTTCCGCTCTTTGCATTGGCTGTAGCTGCAGCAGCTTGTCAGCCAGAGGATGACCCGCAGAATGGTGCTCCAGTGTCTTTTTCTCTCTCTGAGAATAATATTGAGCTCAGTGGTCTGGAACAGCCAAGTCTCGTCTCCGTGGATAATAATGCCCAGACTGTCGATATCTATGTAGATTATGCAGATAAGGATAATATCAAGGCTCTTCAGCTGGATTTCGTGAATCTGGAAGAAGGGGTTGAGGTCCAGTATGAGCAGGTCTATAATTATGCCCAGGGTCCTCAGACAGTGGTTTTCGTGAAAGAGGAGACTGAATTCTCTTATGTGGTTTCAGTCGAGGTGGGTGAGCCTAGTGTGAAGTTTATTTCCCTTACAGTAGCTGGTCAGTCGGCTCTCGGCGGGGAAGTTAAAATGTCTTCTGCAGTTGATCTGACTGCACTTCAGGTGGAATTTGAAGTGAGTCCTGAGGGAAGTAAAGTATTTGTGGGGGGGGGTACTGAAATAAGCAGTGGAGATCTTATTGATTTTTCCGACAAACTTAATGGAGTTACTTTCGTAGCCAGATGTGGCGCTTCTGAACAGAGCCTGAATGTCAAGGTCGTAACTACCGGCATCAATTCAGTGAAAAGAGTTTGGGGAAGGTATTACAAGCCATTCTCCGAGGGAGAAGATGCCACCTGGTTCGGAACTAAAGTTACTGGCGAAGCTAATGTACTTCGCACAGTGGCTATGACTGACGAATATGTCTTCCTGTCTAAGGATAAGGATTCGGAGAATGCTCTTGGTGGGGTATATGCCATAAGGATTTCTGATCCTGACGATGTAAAACTGCTTTCTCAGGAGTCTTTCGCTGAAGGTACCAGAGTATTCGGTATCACGGCTTTGGAGAATACGGTTCTCGTATCCACTTTCAGTGCGGCAGCCGGATCTGTGTTCAGAATCTATGCTTATGATGATATCACCGCTGCGCCTCGTTGCCTGATAGAATATACTCTTCCTGAAGCTATGCGTCTGGGAGACAGAATTACTGCCGAGGGGAATTGGGAGAAGGGAAGAATCTTCGTTTATGACAGCACTTCAGGTAATAAAGTCCTGAGTTTCTCAGTAAGAAGCAATCTTGTTAATAAAAATCCTCAGATTATAGATCTTGACATCAAGTTAGGTAATTATGCCGCCTTCTATCCTTATAAGGATAATCAGTACATAGGTGGTGCCGGTACAGGAACTCATCTCTTTACTCTGGATGGGACTTTAGCTACCAAACAGTTTACTTTCGATACAGCTA
The DNA here is from genome assembly GCA_051870275.1 of Candidatus Cryptobacteroides sp. Lineage (GTDB taxonomy): Bacteria > Bacteroidota > Bacteroidia > Bacteroidales > UBA932 > Cryptobacteroides. The sequence goes on along the minus strand of JBJEBS010000110.1, from coordinate 17,077 downwards.
TCATAGCTGCTCCTACTCTTGGAATTCGTTTCTTCGAGTGTAACGGAGAGCAGTATATGGCTTATGTAGTTCTCAGAAATGCTTATCAGGACGGTCAGTTCCGTATCTCTCCTCTCAGCGGAGAGACTCTCGAGGAGAGTATCAACGCGATTAGTAAATCTTATGCTTTCTATCTGGGAGATCCTAATGCCACTGAGGACGGAATTTATAATAAGAATGCCAATGCCTCCGGTGAGGGCTATCTCCGTCAGATAGGGGACAAGTGGTATTATGCCGCCTTTGTGACAGGTACAGGTCTTTCATTGTTTGAAATCCAATAATTTTTTCCAGTATTAATAACATTATTTCTATGAAAAAGAGTCTAATTATGATTCTCGGTGCAGCAGTTCTTTTTGCTGGCTGCGCTAAAGATCTCACTCCAGAAGTGAATGATCTTAAAAATCAGTTGGAGCAACTCCAACAGCAGGTCGAGGCTAACAAGAAAGCCATCGAAGCTCTGCAGGCTGCTGAATTCATTACTGATGTTCAGCAGACCGAAGCCGGTTGGTCCATCACTCTGAGCAATGGTGATGTCATCACCCTTTACAATGGTAAAGACGGTGCTGCCGGAACTCCAGGTAAAGATGGTCAGGACGGAGATGCATTCTTCGCTTCAGTTGAAGTTAAGGAAGATGTTGTAGTCTTCACTCTCGTTAACGGTGACAAATTCGAGGTGCCTTATGCTGTCGATTTTGCTATCGTATTCGAGAAAAGAGACCTTATCGTTGAGCCTAATACCACAGTAAAGGTTCCTTTCACCATTACTGGTAGAACTCCAGAGACAGAAGTTTATGTTCTCGCAGGTGGTACTTATACCGCTTCTCTTGATGGAGATGCAGTAGTAATCAACACTCCTGAGACTATCGTTGAGAACTCTATTCTTGTATTTGCAGACAATGGACACGGCAAGACTTCCGTAAGGTCTTTGAATCTTGACAAGTACATCTGTGAAGTTACTACTACTGACTTGGCTGCTTATTTCTGGGGTGGATCACTTTCCTTCCCTATCACTACCAATGTAGGTGTTACAGTTGAGTCTAAGGCTGATTGGATTAAAGTGGTTGAGGTTAAGGCTGCTACGACCAAGACAGCAAATCTCTCATACACTCCAACACCTCGTTCATATCCTCGTACTGGCGAAGTCGTAGTTAAGGATGAATTTGGTGTAACCGTTCAGACTATTACCGTTACTCAGGCAGGTACTGCTCTCTGTATGGTTGGCAATAAGAGTTACAATTCTCTCGCAGAAGCTATCGCAGGTGCCCCTGATTTGGAGGATGTAAAGAATTCAGGTGTTGTAGATATCGCCATTTCTGAGACTGCGGCTCCTATCGAGGAACTTATCGCTATTCCTGAAAGCAGTGACCTTAAGTGGGTTATCCGAGTTCGTTCTATCGGTGGCGGTAAGGCTGAGAATTGCGTAATTCGTGGTATCGATGTACGTAACACCGAGCTTGAGGTTCACGATGTAACGATCGAGCCTGCTGAGGCTATTACTAAGGGTGTTCGTCCTCTTGCAAAGGATGGAGAAACATATGGTGTAGGTTATTTCCCTCATCCTTATGGCGTATGTGTAGAAACAGAATCTGCTAAACCTGTTACTCTTAAGAACGTTATATTCAATGTGACTGACGAGTTGGTGGCTTACGTTGATGCAACCCTGCTTTATGTATGCCCTTCTACCGGTCTTGTTACCTTGGATGCTTGCCAGTTGAATGGTCGCGGTTCCCGTATCTCTCAGATTTATGGAGGAAATGTTACATTTAATTCTTGCTCTATCATTGACAGTTATTCAAGCTATGCAGTAAGAGTTGGTAACAGTGGTAATAATATCATTCTTACTAATAACCTTGTAGATTCACCGGTATTTGTAGATGTTCATAGTTCTTGTAAAGCTCCTTCTACCATTACTGTGGGTGATGGAACCGTGGATAATAACCATTATTCTGCAAATGTTACCACTAAGGTTAAAGGGCTTCCAGCTGCTGAGGGAGTTGTGGTTAATGTAGGTGCCGCTCAGGAAGCTACCGTTGATATGGACGGGGTTCTCTTTACTACCGTGCAGTCCGCTCTCGATCTTGCTCAGGATGGTTCTGTAATCACTCTTGGAGAGCAGGAGTATGCTGAGAATGTGAAGGTTAACAAGAATGTGACTATCGTAGGTAAGAACCGCGAGACTTCAGTAATCGCCGGTAATATCGAGATCGCTTCAGGTGTTACCATTAAGAATCTCACTATCAAGGAGAAGTCTGGCGTTACTGATAACAATGTTGCTATCGATGCAAGTGGTATTTACAATTGGGGACACAAGTTCCTCTGCCGTATCGAGTATGGTGCCAAGGGGGTTCTCATAGAGGATGTAAACCTCGTGGCTGACGATGCTACTGCAGCTGATGACTTTAAGAATTCTGTTTCTACTATATGGATTTCTCAGGCTGAGGACGTGACAGTCCGCAACTGTAAGATTACCACTACAGCTGACGGCGCTTACTGCCCTAATCAGACTTATGAAGGTCAGAATGTCGTTTTCGAAGGCAATGAGTTCATCGGTGGAGGCAAGAAGGGCTGGGGTATCCGTGTAGCTGCTACTACTACCGCTACCGTTCGGAATAACACCTTCCATACCACTTATGGTGTAGATGTATTGAATACTTTCAAGGGTACACTTATTCTTGGAAATGGTGTAGTTGATGATAACAACTACGGTTCAGAGATTGAAAGGGCTGTCAATGGAGATAAGGATGCTCAAATAGCTCTTGGCGCACAGTTCTTCCCTGCAGATATGATGTTTAATGAGAAGACTACATCTGAGCCATTCGTTAAGGCTTGGTCAGCATCTATTAATGGCCTCGGTATCGGAGATTCCCGCTGCTTTACTTCTATCGGTAATACCGTAATCTGCGGTGTAACTGTTACCCCTATGGTAGCTGTTAAGGATGGTGCTATCACTGACACCTATGCTTTCGACTTTGCAGAGGCAGTTGGTTTTACAGGAAAGATTACCGGAGTCACTACCATCAATAATAATGGTAAACAGGAAGTACTTGCAGGAAATGTAGCTGCTTTGGGCAACCAATGGGCTCCTACCAGTCTTGTGATTCAGGTTTATCATTATACCAGCCCTACCGAAGTTGAGCAGGTGGTAAATTGGCAGATGGCAGAGAATGCTGATGACCCTAATCTCGAAAGAGCAGGTGATTACCTCTCATTCAGAGGCACCTGGCAGGATGGAGAGATCCTTATCTGCGCTGCCAATGCCACAGGTAAGTATGTTTACTCCTTCCCTGTTAAGGATGGTGTAGTGGCCAAGGAGCCTGTCAAGATTCCTATCGGAGCTGATGTTCAGGCGGTAAAGAACGGTACTGCCGGTATCTATCATTATAAGGATGATGTATATGTGATTACTTCTGAGGGTGCTGCTCCAGCTGTCGTTAAAAGAACAGAAAGTGGTTTCTCATTACTTGGACAGATGGATTTAAGTAAGTTCGCGCTTGTGACTGCAGGTGCCACCAGAACTATCCGTACACCTCAGTTCATTACTATCGGTGAGACTGAGTATATGGTATTCTTCGAGGGTGAGTATGCTTCTAGCAACTGTAATGGCGGTAAGGTTTGTGTTCTTCCACTTAAGGGAGCAGATCTTCTTGAAAGCCTGACCAACTACTCTATCGAAGACGTATATCAGTTGGCAGTTGTCAATGATGAAGGCAAGACCGCAGGAAATGGTTTTGCAAGTGTAGGTGCGACCGTTAACGGTGGCGTATGTCAGATCGGTTACGGTCTTCGCAATGGCGAAATCGGTGTCGTAGTCTTCAGGCCATAATTTAAAGTCTAACAACTACTTTATACCCACTGGGGCTGACCATCAGGCCAGCCCCAGTTTTATGTTGTTGTATAAGGTTTACTTACTTTGCGATTGGAGAGTACTCCTGAAGAAAAGATAAGTATAAAGGATGTTAATTCATAGAAAGATGTCTGCGACGAAGTGCAGTAAGAACACTCTCAGAAGCAATAGGATTAAGTCCTTTGAAGGTCGTTCGGCGCTTTAATTCATCGAGCGGCATAAATAATAGGAGTTTGGCAATACATTCATCAGCAAAAGAGTTGCTTACTACATTTACACCGGTAAAATCTAGCACGACACAGTCGTTCTGCTGAATTAAAGGAAGTAACTGTTCACGAACAGATTGACCTAATGGGCGAGTTCCCAAGTTCTCTCCAAATACTTTAAATATAAAAGTTACCATAATTCCTCCAATTCTTTATCATTTAAGAATGTTTCATTGTATTGTGCGGCGATATTTGTTCGGTTTGCAACTATTTCCGCAGGATTAATTTCCAAATTGGTATGGAGTTGTAAATATACAATTGTTCCTTCCCACATAGGGGTCTCAATGGTTTTTTCTTTGCCATCTTGCACTAATAATGTGTGTTCCCCTGATCTTACTTCAAATTTTAATCCAGCATCACGTGCAAGCAGGAAAGTGGAATATAGCCCAAATCCCATACCTTTTCCATCTGTGATAGTATCCTGAATGCAAATTCTCAATGCCTCAGTTTCGGATAATCCGGAGTATTGACTATTCTCCGTAAGCGATTTTCTTACACCGATACCGTCATCTGCCACTAAAAAATTCAAAATATGTTTTGATTGGTCGTAATGAGTAATAACGGTTCCAATTTCTTTTCCTGAATGTGTCAATACATTGTCCAGAATTTCATAAAAACAATAGCTCATTGCTTGAAGTATCGATGTGTCAATATCAATATGATGGGTTAAAATATTTACAACGTGTTGATACACGTTATAAATATTTCTTTTATCAAATACATCGATGGTTATATCTTCTCTATTTGACGTGAAATACTGTTTTATGAGATATGAAAGGTTCATGTATACTCCGATATCCTATATGAATGTAAAAGTACATAAAATATTCCATATTGTCAACATGACTAAGAATGGCCATATAATGGTATAAAACAAAAATACCGGCAGCAATGCCGGTATTCGTCGGGGTACTGTGACTCGAACACAGGACCCTCTGGTCCCAAACCAGATGCGCTAGCCAACTGCGCCACACCCCGTTTCCCTCGAAAGGGACTGCAAATATACAAGTCTTTTCTCAATTCGCCAAATTTTTTTAAGATTTTCTCCCATCTTTTCTGTTATTCGACTTTTATTTCGTATCTTTCCCCAGTATTTGACAGTTGAATTTTACAACAGGATTCAGTTCGCATACATTTGTAAAAGAAATGTCTGTGATAATCACTTATATTTTATAGGGCTATGATTATTAAAGCTCAAGGCATCAATAAAAGTTTCGGAGAACTGCACGTTCTCAAAGATGTGGATTTCGAGGTTCAAAAGGGAGAGATAGTCTCTATAGTAGGAGCCTCAGGTGCCGGTAAGACCACTTTTCTTCAGATTCTCGGCACCCTTCTCAGCCCTGATTCAGGAACTTTGGAGATAGCTGGACTTAAAGCAGGCGGCTCTGACAGGGAACTTGCAGAGTTTAGAAACAGGCATCTTGGCTTTGTCTTCCAATCCCATCATCTCCTGCCAGAGTTTACAGCCCTTGAAAATGTCTGTATCCCAGCCATGATAGTCGGAGTATCCGAAAAGGAGGCTAAGAAGAAAGCTGCAGAGTTGCTGAAAGAGGTAGGATTGGCCGACAGGGCCGAGCATAAGCCTTCCCAGCTTTCTGGAGGCGAACAGCAGAGAGTGGCGATAGCCAGAGCCTTGATTAACTCTCCTGATGTTCTGCTCGCCGATGAACCCACCGGTAATTTGGATTTTAATACAAAAAACGAAATACATAAATTATTGTTCCGTCTGAGGGATACTCTTGGCCAGACTATAGTGATAGTGACTCACGATAAGGAATTGGCCCAGCTCTGTGACAGAAGTATGGAGATGAAGGACGGCTCTTTTGTATCTTAGACATGTCTGTATTCAAGTTTAAAGAATTTGAGCTCAGTAATGAGAGGGCGGCGATGAAGTTGGGAACGGATTCAGTCCTTCTCGGAGCCAGTGTAGATGTCGAAGGTGTAGATAGTGTGCTGGATATAGGTACCGGTACGGGAGTCGTGGCGCTGATGATAGCTCAGCGGACCGCAGGCAGCCCCCTGCGGCCGATAATCGATGCCATAGACATAGACCTGCCATCTGTAGAAGAGGCTCGGGAGAATTTCCAGGCATCGCCTTGGGTCGACAGACTCAAAGTCTATCACTCAGCCCTTCAATCTTATCCTCGGAAAGAGTACGACCTCATAGTCAGCAATCCGCCATTTTTCGACAACTCCTTGCTGAATCCCGATTCCAGAAAAAGAGAGGCCCGACATACCTGCACTTTATCTTATTTAGACATACTCAAATATGCCAGGACGACCCTCAGTGCATATGGGCGGCTCGCTCTGATACTTCCCTCGGAAGAAGAAAAGACCCTGATAAGGACAGCAGTTAGTTACCACCTTTACCCGAAGAGTATTCTTAGGATAAGGACTGTGGAAAGGAAAGTCCCGAAGCGCATCGTGGTGGAATTCTGCAGAGTAATGCCACAGGTTAAGCAGAGGTATTTGAATATGAGCCGAGATGGAGAATTCACCCCCGAATATAGAGAACTGGTGGAGCCTTTTCTTTTAAATGTTTAAAGTTTTGTATAGGTGTTAACTAATCGTTTTAAATAGAAAGTTTTTGTATTTTTGTGCCCATACCGAATAAATTATCAATAAGCATATGTCAGATATTCAAAATCTTCAAAAGATAGCCTCTCAGGTCAGGAGAGATATCGTCAGGATGGTGTGCATCGCCAAATCCGGACACCCGGGGGGATCTTTAGGCATTACGGACGTAATGACCGTCCTATACTTTCACGAGATGCAGCATGATCCCAAGACCTGGACCCGTCAGGCTGTAGGCCAAGACGCATTCATCCTCTCTGCCGGTCACTTGGCTCCGGTCTATTACAGCGTGCTCGCCAGAAGCGGCTATTTTCCAGTAAGTGAACTGGCCACCCTGCGCAAGTTCGGTTCCAGACTTCAGGGCCACCCTTGCGTCACTGACCACCTCCCAGGGGTCTTCAAACCATCCGGTTCTTTAGGCCAAGGCCTGTCCGTAGCTGCCGGAATGGCTCTCGGAAAGAAACTCTCCGGAGATCAGGGCAGGGTATATGTACTCTGTGGTGATGGAGAGAGTGAAGAAGGTCAGATATGGGAGGCCGCGATGTGGGCCCCTCATCACAAGGTAGATAATTTGGTAGCTTTCACCGACTGGAATGGCCAGCAGATAGACGGCCCTACCACCAGTATTACCGGAATAGACAATCTCTCAGATAAATGGGCCTCTTTCGGCTGGGATGTGATCGAAGCTGATGGCCACGATTTCGAGTCTATCCTCCAGGCATTCACTCTGGCCCACGCCCAGAACGGCAAGCCTAAGATGATACTCTTCAAGACAGAGATGGGTCACGGAGTGGACTTTATGGCAGGTACGCACAAATGGCACGGCAAGGCTCCGAGTCAGCAGGAATGTGAGATGGCATTGGCACAATTAGAAGAAACTTTAGGAGATTTTTAACGATGAAAGAGTATATTAACACAGGAAACAAGGATACCAGAAGCGGCTTCGGAGCCGGATTGCTCGAAGCCGGAAGGCAGGATGAAAGGGTAGTGGCCCTGACCGCAGACCTCAAAGGCTCGGTGAAGATGGACGCATTTGCGGCAGAATTTCCTGAACGCTTCGTACAGTGCGGAATCGCCGAGTCTAATATGATAGGCGTGGCAGCAGGACTTGCCATTACCGGCAAGATTCCTTTCGCCGGGTCATTCGCCGAATTCGTTACCGGCAGGGTTTATGACCAGCTCCGTCAGGAAGTGGCCTATGGACATACAAATGTCAAGATAGCTTCTTCACACGCCGGAATCACTCTCGGAGAAGATGGAGCTACACACCAGACTATGGAAGACATAGCACTGATGCGAGCCCTTCCCGGGATGACAGTCATAGTCCCTTGCGACTATAATCAGACTAAGAATGCCACCATAGCCGCTGCCAAGTATGACGGGCCGGTTTATCTTAGATTTGGAAGGCCTTCAGTTCCTAATTTTACTCTGGAAGATGAGCCTTTCGAGATAGGAAAGATCTACAGATTGAACGAAGGCAGCGACATTACTCTTATAGCCTGTGGACATCTGGTATGGGAGGCCATCGAGGCTGCGAAGATACTTGAAAGCAAGTATGAGGCTAGTGTGGATGTGCTCAATGTGGCCACTATCAAGCCTTTGGATGAAGACACATTGGCCGAAAGTCTGGCCAGGACAGGCTGCGCAGTGGTGGCTGAGGAGCATAATCTGGCAGGCGGTCTTTGTGAGGCTGTATCCAGTTGGGCAGCCAGAAACAATCCTTGTCCTCTGGAGTTCGTATGCGGAGAAGATCGTTTCGGACAGAGTGGTACTCCTGCAGAACTGATGAAGGCATACGGTCTGAATGCTGATAATATAGTTCAAAAAGCTTTGGAGGTTCTGACTCGAAAATGGTAGAATTTCCTTCAGAAAAGTGGAGCGATTACGAGCTCCTGGATAGCGGGCAAGGCGAAAAGTTGGAGAGATTCGGACGTGTCGTGATGGCACGTCCCGAGCCTAAGGCTTTGTGGAACAAGACCTTGAGCCAGCAGGAATGGGACAGGCTCTGCTATACCCGTTTTACCCCTGGGGCGGGCTTTGGGAAAGCTGGGAAGGAGGATAGTGGAACTTGGCATAAAATGAAAGAGATGGAAGAGCAGTGGTACATCCGCTACCCAGGCAGTCAGAAAGGCATGAACTTTTCTCTCAGGCTGGGGCTGACCTCTTTCAAACACGTAGGCGTCTTCCCCGAGCAGGCTCCGAACTGGGAGTATATCTATGCGCATTGCAGGCCAGGGATGAAGGTGCTTAACCTGTTCGCCTACACTGGTGGTGCCAGCCTGGCGGCCAAGGCCGCCGGAGCCGATGTGACTCATCTGGACTCTGTGAGACAGGTAGTTAGCTGGGCTAAGGGGAATATGGAGAAAAGCGGCATGGACAGAATCCGCTGGGTGGTGGAGGACGCTATGAAATTCGCCCGCAGAGAGGCCAAAAGGGGACACATCTATGACGGGATTATCCTCGACCCTCCTGCCTATGGACATGGTCCTGACGGGGAGAGGTGGAAGCTCGACGACTGTCTTTTCGATATGCTGAAGGAAGTCAGGAAGATATTGGCCCCGAAAGACAGTTTTATGGTATTGAACCTGTACTCTAACGGTTACAGCGCCCTGCTGGGCGAGACCGTGGTGAAGGAGGCCTTCGCCCTGAAGGGAGACTATAAACTTGAAAGCGGGGAACTCGCTCTGCGTGACCGCTTCGGCAAGAATCTCCCGCTTTCTATAGTAGTGCGATTGGAATTATAATCAGTAACTTAGCAATTCTTTCAGCTTGCCTTCCAGTTGGGAGGCAAGTTCTGTATATCCACCCTTGCTGAGTTTGTCACTCAGGAGGAAGATGTACTGGGCGTAGGACTCACATTCGTTCTGGGCATAATCGTAGTAGCTCAGGTAGAATTCGGCGCCCTTCATCAACTGCTCCGAGAACTCCTCTGCGAGGGCGAGGCCCTTGTCCTTCTCTCCCATATCCAGATACATCCCCACGGCTTCGCAGACCATATAGTCGTTGTTCGAGAAGCCCAGCGGAATGCCGTCCAGAGGGTATGGAGCCATCACCTCCCGCATCATGTCCAGCATCTGCAGAGCCCTGTCATTCTGTCCAGCTTTCAGGAAGGCTCTCGCACAGTTTACGAACAACTGCCTTATGCTCATCACTCCCAGGTGAGTGTAATAATTCTGATAATCAATGAAATAATCATTTCTCGAGAGCGCATCGAACTTATAGACCTGAGTCATCTTCCGATACAGTTCATCGCAGTCCACTTTCCCAGGATCCAAAGCCCCCGGCTTATTCTTGAAAGGAACCAGTTTCGTGGAATAGCCTTCGTAAACCAGATAGTCCTTCAGGCCTATATTCAGGTCTCCTCCCATATTCAACATATTCAGAGGCCTGCTCCAGTCGTAAGTTGAGAGAAAATCCAGCACGAAGAGCTCCGGTTTGGTCAGGTAGTCCTTTCCCTTAGGAATCTGCAGAACTATGCTGTCCTGCATCAGATGAGCCATACTTTCGCTTACGATTCCGCTCTTGAGTGCATTCTCCTTATTCACAGGGATCACTATCTTGCGGGAAGGAATGTAATCCACCTTCTTGCCGCTCGACATGCTCACCTTCGCCTTCGGATGCTTGAACACCGCCATCACGTCGTCGATATGCATCTCTCCTCCGCGGCTGTCCACTATAGGGATATACTCGTTAGTCCCATAAAGGTATTGGCTATAAGGAACTTGCAGGTCGAGAGGGGCCGATTCGTTCACGGCGTATTTCATCTGGTCTATATGCCAATCCGTCCCCAGCAAGCTGGTGTTCACTATCCTGACATCCGTGCGTATGCCCTCCACCTCCTGCGCGTACCAAAGCGGGAAGGTGTCATTATCTCCGTGCGTAATCAGGATGCCGTTCTCTCCCACTGAATTCAGATAATTCGTGGCGATCTCCACGGCCGTCCTGCGGTTCGACCTGTCGTGGTCGTCCCAGTTCTGCTGTGCCATCAGAGTAGGCACTGCCAATGTCAATGCACATGCTGCCACACCCACTGCCTTCAGCTTGCCTCCCTTCAGGGATGCTATCCAATTGTATATGGCAGCTGCTCCTATGCCTATCCAGGCGCTGAAGAAGTAGAAGGAGCCGGCGTAGGCGTAGTCCCTTTCCCTTACCTGATAAGGCGGCTGGTTCAGATAGATGACTATCGCAAGTCCAGTCATAAAGAACATCAGGAAATTCAGGAACGCCCCTCTCTTGTCCTTTCGGAATTGGAAGCACAGACCTATGATACCCAGAATCAGAGGCAGGAAATAGTAATGGTTCTTAGCCTTGTTATGGGCGAGCACATCGGGAGCCTCGCTCTGGTCTCCGAGTCTGGCCTTGTCTATGAAAGGAATGCCGCTCTCCCAATTCCCGTGGAAGATGTCTCCGGGGACAGGGGAGTGCACGTCGTTCTGCCTTCCGGCAAAATTCCACATGAAGTATCTCCAATACATCCAGTTGCACTGGTAGTCAAAGAAATACTTCAGATTGGCCCCCATAGAAGGCTTGCCCTTCTTGCCCTTGGTATAATACTGATAGAAGTCAGCGTAAGAGCCGTCTGGAGAATCTGTCCACATACGAGGGAAGAGCATCTTGTCTTTCTTCAGATAGTCGGCATCGGCAGGGGACTCCACTTTCTTGTACTTGCCATCTACCGGAGCCCAGTAGCTGCCGGTCTTGATGGTGTAATCGGCATCGTAGTATTGGCCATAGATGAGAGGGGTCTTGCCGTACTGTTCACGGGAGAGATATCTCACCAGAGTGAAAGGATTGTCAGGTTGATATTCATTTGTAGGGGTCTTCGCACTGGAGCGGATGATATCTATGCTGAACAGTGAGAAGCCTATGGTAATCATGGTGAAACTCAGCAGTACCGTATTCCAGAAGACTTTGTTCTTCTTCATGGTCAGGAATATGCCCACGAAGCAGAGTGCCAGCAAAGCTATCATGAAGAAGGCAGCGCCGCTATTATAAGGCAGCCCTAAGACGTTCACGAAGAAGAGGTCGCAGTAGGCGGCGATTTTCGGAAGGAATGGAATGATTCCGAAGAGAATCACTGCCAGAATCAGCACTCCTATAAGGAAGATTTTCAGGTAGTCGATAGGCTTGTACTTGTTCTTGAAGCGGTAGAAGTACATAAACACCAGGGCCGGAATGGTCAACAAGTTCAGCAGGTGAATGCCTATGCTCAAACCCATCAGGAAGGCTATCAGCACTATCCATCTCAGGGCGTGAGGCTCCTCGGCCCTGTCGTACCAGACTGTCATCAGCCAGAATACCAGGGCAGTAAAAAGGCTGGACATCGCATATACTTCGCCCTCCACGGCAGAGAACCAGAAAGTGTCAGAAAAACAATATGCCAGTGCTCCTACTGCTGAACTTATATAGATAGTTATGGCCGAAGCCTTGCTGTAAGTGCCGTCTTCTCTGGTTTTGATCAGCCTTTTGATGAACCATACCAGTGTCAGGTATAAAAGCAGCACGGTCAGGGCTGAATAGATGGCACTTGAAGCATTCACCAGGGCTGCCGCATGTTCGGCATCTCCGAAGAGAGTGAAGATTCTGGCAAAGAGCTGGAAGACAGGGTTTCCTGGCGGGTGTCCCACTTCCAGTTTATATGATGAGGCGATAAATTCTCCGCAATCCCAGAAGGATGCTGTCGGCTCTATCGTAAGAAGGTAGCAGACAGCGGAAATCAGAAAGACTATCCCCGCCGCCAGTTTGTTCCATAATCCAAATTGTTTTTTATTCATTCTCACCTAAAGTCAATAATCCACGAATATACGAAGAAATTATGTAAAATTAATTGTAGACTTCCCGGATAGCGAAAATACCCTGTTATTTCGCTAAAATGAAAGGGTAACAAGGGGTCACCAGCATCGCAGCCGGAATGAACGGTCTCCGGTGTGCAACGGCATGCAGTTGCGGGGAGCTATGAATGGCTCTCCTCGCTGTGGCCATTGCTGAACAGCATGTTCGGTGTGTAATTCGTTGATTCTGCTCACCGAGAGTCGCTTCGTGCAATTCACCTGCCATAGGGTAATTACTTAATTTTCTAATAATCAACAGTTTAACTTTTAGGAGTGTGCCGGTGGCAACAAATTGATGCCACTTGCCAATCGTACTTCGGTACTTTCTTAATAATCAATAAGATACGATTTGATGATATGCCAGGTGAATTTCACGAAGGAAATAGCTGCAGCAAAGGTGGGGTAGAAGATGGAGATGGCGGATTTGATTATTTTGTGTTTTTTATTGTAACTTCACAATGTTGTCGGCACTGAGGACTTCAGTGTATGGCCGAGGTGCTATGGAGAGGAAGAACCTGAGGGGGAGAAATGAGTGGAGTGAATGATGAATAGGCTGAAGTGATTGTATATTATCGTAAAAATTGTTAAATTCGCGGCGATTTTATTGGAATAAGTTCTGACTTACGGAACTTTGAAATGAATTACACAACAAATTTTTTATAAAATGAGAATTATTCAGATTTCAGGTAGAGAGATCCTCGATTCCAGAGGAAATCCTACAGTCGAAGTAGAGGTTACCCTCGAATCAGGTATTAAAGGTGTAGCAGCTGTTCCTTCAGGAGCATCTACTGGTGAGAATGAGGCTCTCGAGCTTCGTGACGGTGACAAGGGCCGTTATCTCGGAAAAGGTGTACTTAAGGCAGTGGCTAATGTAAACGATGTCATCGCTCCTGCACTTATCGGTATGTCTGCTCTGGAGCAGAGAGCTATCGACAAGACTATGATCGAACTTGACGGCACTCCTACCAAGAGTAATCTTGGCGCTAACGCTATCCTCGGTGTATCCCTCGCAGTAGCTCACGCAGCTGCCAACTACCTCGACCTGCCACTCTACCGTTATATCGGCGGAACTAATACCTACGTGCTTCCGGTTCCTATGATGAACATCATCAACGGTGGCGCACACTCAGATGCTCCTATCGCTTTCCAGGAGTTTATGATCCGTCCTGTAGGTGCCCAGAACGAGGCTGAGGCCGTACGTATGGGTGCTGAGGTTTTCCACGCTCTCAAGAAGGTGCTCAAGGATCGCGGATGCTCTACCGCAGTAGGTGATGAAGGTGGTTTCGCTCCTGCTCTTAAGGGTATCGACGACGCTCTCGACTGCATCATCGCTGCTATCAAGGCTGCTGGTCTCGAGCCAGGCAAGGATATCACCATCGCTATGGACTGCGCTGCTTCCGAGTTCTGCTTCAAGGGTGAGGACGGCAAGTTCTATTATGACTACAAGCAGCTTAAGGATGGTAAGAAGAAAGATCCAAGAGGAAAGAAACTCTCTACAGATCAGCAGATCAAATACCTCGAGAAACTCATCAATACCTATCCTATCGACTCTATCGAGGATGGTCTTTCTGAGGAAGACTGGGAAGGTTGGGTTAAACTTACCAAGGCTATTGGTGGCCGTTGCCAGCTCGTAGGTGATGACCTTTTCGTTACCAATGTGAAGTACCTCCAGAAGGGTATCGAGATGGGTGCTGGTAACTCTATCCTTATCAAGGTTAACCAGATCGGTTCTCTTACCGAGACTCTCGACGCTATCGAGATGGCTCACCGTCACGGTTACACCACCGTTACCTCACATCGTTCAGGTGAGACCGAGGACACCACTATCTCCGACATCGCTGTCGCCACTAACAGTGGTCAGATCAAGACCGGTTCACTCAGCCGTACAGACCGTATCTGCAAGTACAATCGCTTGATGAAGATCGAACTCGAGCTTGGTGACACCGCTCAGTATGGTTACAAGAAGTTGAGATAATAAACTCATCTATAATTAAAGACAGGTCGGCGGGCTTTTCTGCCGGCCTGTTTTTATTATGCAAGTATTTGTATATATTTGCCCCTTACCACGAATTAACACGAAGAACTGTAACTTTTCATGATGTTTCATAAAAGCGGACATAGCTGGCGATTGGCCTTGTTGTGCATCGGTCTTGCTGTCGCTGCGGTTTCCTGCAAGCGGCCGAAGGATCCGCAGCCGCTCGTGGATATAGCACAGAAAGAATATACATTGGCCCAGAAGGGAGGAAGGGTGGAAGTCAGCTTCGTTCCTCTTACAGCCTGGTCGGTATCGAGCCGCTCGGAATTCGTGAATTTCGAGCCTTCGGCAGGGCCGGCATCGAAGGAGGAGCTGAAGCTGGGAATCGTGGTGGAGGAGAACAAGAGCCCTTACGACAGGGATATCTTCGTGAAGATTAGTTTTGAATACAATCAGGTGGACATAAAAATTACGCAGAAAGGCCTTACGGATAGCCCGGATAAGCCGGACAGACCGGATGAGCCGGACAAGCCGGAGAAGGACACTGGAGAGACAGAGGACATAGTAATTGGCCTACCTATTAATAATGATAATCAATAAACAAAAATAGATATGAAAAAATTTTTATTAGGAACAGCTGTGCTTTGTGCAGGCTTGCTTTCTGCCTGTCAGGCTTTGGAGCAGGCTCCGGTTCAGGTGGAAGAAGAGCTCGAAAGTACTGTCTTTACGGCTTATCTCGCTACGGAGACCAAGACTTATATGGACTATGATGCTGAGGCCAAGGTGTATAAGAACTTCTGGTCTGCATCGGACAACATCACCATAGTCGGTCTGGACGAGGATAATAATATGATCAGCCGCCAGATTGCCTATCTGCTTTCAGGTGAAAACACTAACAAGGCCAAATTTTCGGCTGCCATTCAGGCAGACAAGTACATAGCCTATTATGGCTATGCCTCTAACGAAGGGGATGCCGTCACTTTCAAGATTCAGGATTTTCAGAGCCTTAGGGAAAACGGGGAATCTTATCAGGATTATTTTTATCCGATGTATGCAAGTGGAGATGACACTAACCTGACTTTCAAGAATTTGTGCTCTGTGTTAAAGTTGGAGATCAGCGGTAACACTTATCTGGACAATGTAGTGTTTACTCCTAATAATCCGGAGATTTATGCAGCCGGATTTGCTGATCTTTCTCTGGACGGAACTGGAAATCCTTCTCTGAGCATACGTCCTGACAGTACTGCTTCTCACAGTATTACCTATTATATAAGGAAGGAACTGGTAGAGGATGAGGTGCAGAACTGCTATATCGTGCTGCCAGCCCAGACTTACACCGACGGTTTCACCCTTACTTTTAACGGGAATGAAGGCTCTCAGACCAAGGTATTTACTCAGGATGTTACTTTCGAGAGGTCTCAGCTTCGCAGTATCTCCAATATCAGTTTCACCGGCAAGACTCCTAATGTCTGGTCTATAATAGGTACGATGACGAATTGGGAGGAGGATTATATCCTCGAGCCTTGCGGAGATGGCGGATACGGCATCAGCGGGCTTGCCATCAGGACCAGCGACCAGTTCAAGTTCAGGGCCAATGGAAATTGGGATCTCAACTTCGGTTCTGATCTCGATGTGGTCTCAGCTCCTAACACTGAGGTGGCACTTAGAAATGGCGGTTGGAACATAAGGCTCTCAGAGGAAGGCACTTATGATATCGTCCTTTATCCGGAGAGATATGTAGCCAAGATTACTCAGGTGAGCAGGGTAATCTCTTGTGAGAACTATGAACAGCTCGCAGGGCAGACTGACGGCACTCTGGTAAGAGTAAAGGGCTTCGTACTGGGAATCAATCAGAACGACTTCATCTTCAATATCAGCAATCAGCATCGTAACTGCGTGCTCATCTCGCCTGCTAATTCTGACTACACTCCAGTGCTTGGTAACGGTCTGGACATCATCGCGAAGAAAACTACGGTCAACGGGCTTCCTAAACTCGTGGACATTCAGCAGTACAAACTCGTTTACGACGAAGAGGTAGATTACGGCTATGGGGCTTACTATAATTTCATTACTTCAGATGCCTTCGCCACCACCACTCCGGACAGATACGACTACATCAAGATCGTCGGCACTTTGGTGCACGAAGCCTCTTCTTGGAAGCTGCTCATCGACGGCGTAGATTCCCGCTATGTGGAGATCGAAGCCCCAGTGCAGGACCTCAGCGGCTTTGAGGGTGCCCGCGTCTATGTCGAGGGCTGGTATATAGGCCTTTATAATGAATGCCAATTCAAAATTATCCTTACGGAGATTATCGCTTCCGGTGCCGACGGCTCTCTCGAAGACATAATCCCTGGTGACGAGATTATCGAGATGCCTGAGATATAGGAAGTCACAAACTGCGAGATTTTTTAAAAAATTTTGCAGAAAAATTTGCAGAGAAAAAAATAATGCTTATCTTTGCAATCCCTTTCGCGGTAGAGCGATTGGAAAACAAAGTTCTTTGAATTATTGAGAGAGATAACGAGGTAAAAAAGAAATAGATTAGTCT
>JBJEBS010000109.1:0-6334 GCA_051870275.1 Candidatus Cryptobacteroides sp. | reverse complement strand
TGTTTAACTTTACACCTGATGGTGCTGTTGCACTGTCAAATTGAATTCGGCATATATTAAAAATGAATTATAAAAAATTACTTATCGCGGCATCTGTCTGCATCTTCGTGGCGAGTGCCTGCAAGTCCCAGTACGAGGAGCTTTTGAACAGCTATGACCTGGATGCCAAATACAAGGCGGCTTTCGACTACTTCAACAAAGGCAAATATAACAAATCCGCCCAGCTTTTCGAGTCCCTGGCTATGATCTCGCAGGGAACGCCTCAGGATGACACGGTGAATTTCTATTGGGCTTTAAGCAACTATAACCAGAAGGACTTCTACACCGCAGAATCGAACCTGGAGCACTTCCTGGATAACTACCCTGCCAGTCCTTTCGCCGAGAGTGCCCAGTTCCTGAGAATAGACTGCCTGTACAGGGGGACACTGAGATATGAATTGGACCAGACCCCTACCTACAAGGCCATCACGGCTATAAATGAATACAAGGCAGCCCATATCAAGTCCCCTAACGTGGCCGTCTGCAACAGAATGCTTGAGGACCTGGAAGAAAGACTGGACCGCAAAGCCTTCGAGAATGCTAAGCTCTACTATACGATGGAGGACTACAAGGCGGCCCGCGTGGCTTTGAAGAATGTGCTGAAAGACGATGCAGAGAACATCTACCGCGAGGAGATACTCTACTATACCACTATGTCTTCCTACAAGTACGCCTACCTGAGCGTGCCGGCCAAGCAGAAGGAAAGATATATGGTCTTCGTGGACGACTATCTGAACTTCGTGGAAGAGTATCCGGAGAGCAAGCACCGCAAGGAGTTGGACTCCCTTTATGAAAAGGTGAGAAAGAAGTAAAAAAATTTGAAACTTTAAGGGAAACTGACTCAGTAAATACTATAGAAGATTATTGTATTATGGATATCAAGAAAGTACCTGTAAACACCATCACACGTGACACACGTGACCTGGTTAAAGAAACCGGCAACCTGTACGAGACTGTAGTCATACTCTCAAAGAGAGCTAACCAGATCTCCCTGGCCGAGAAGAAAGAGATTTCCCGCAGACTCGAAGAATTCAAGAACGAGCGCGACAATATGGACGAAGTATTCGAGAACAAGGAACAGATAGAGATCTCGAAATACTACGAGCGTCAGCCTAAACCTGACCTCATCGCCATCTCTGAGTATGAGAACGGAGAATTGGTTTTCCGTAAGGCTCATACCGACGACGACATTCACTGATGCTTCGCAGCCTTCACATAGAGAATTACGTATTGATAGACTATCTGGATGTAGAATTTCCAGATGGTCTTATCATCATTACGGGACGTACCGGAGCGGGTAAATCCATTCTGCTCGGGGCCCTGTCACTGCTTACGGGCGCCAAGGCCGATGCTTCCCTGATAAGCGACGGATCGGATTCGCTGATAGTAGAAGCGGAATTCCAAGTGAAGGATAATCTGGCGATAAGAATCTTGCTCGAAGATGCCGGAATCGAATACGAAGACGAGAACTTGCTGATAAGAAGGGTGGTACACCGTTCCGGCAGGTCGAGAGCCTTCGTAAATGACTGTCCTTGCAGCGCGGGAGTGCTGGGAGAATTGGCCTCCTATCTCATCGACATTCACTCTCAGCATCAGAATCTGCTGCTGAGCAAGAGTTCTTTCCAGCTGAATCTGCTGGATCATTTCGCCGACACATCTGCTCTTCGGGAAAAGTGTGGAGGGGCCTGGGCTAGACTCTGCTCTCTTGACAAGGAACTTGCTGCCCTGAAAAACAGGATAAAAGAAAATAGCGACGGAGCCGAATATAAAAAAGCCCAGTGGGAGCAGCTCGAAAATGCCAAACTTCGCGAAGGGGAATTTGAAGAACTGGAAGCAGAGCAGAAGGAACTCTCGCACGCCGAGGAGATAAAAGCCCTGCTGGGCGAGGCAGCCGAAGGCTGCGATTTGAGTGCTCAGCTTAAGGGGGCGCAGAAAGCTCTGGAGAAAGTGGAAAAGTACTGGGAGGGAGCAGGAGAATTGGCATCCAGAATAGAGAGTTCGAGGATAGAGCTGGAGGACATATATTACGAAGTGCAGAATCGCGGTGAGGGCTTGCAGTTTTCTCAGGAGAGGCTGGAGCAGGTGGATGACAGAATCGCGCTGTTACACCAGCTGATGAGGAAGCACTCGAAGAGTTCGGTTGAAGAGCTGATAGAGCTAAGAGACTCACTGAAAGGGAGTTTGGCCGGAAGCGAAGACTTGGAAGAAAAGTTTTTGGAGGTGGAAGAGCAGTTCCGGAAGGCGCAGAGCGAATATGAGCGTATCGCAGCAGAGTTGCACGAAAGACGCAGCAAGGCCGCAGGAGAATTGGCCTTGGAATTACAGAATTCGATACGGGAGCTGGAGCTGGAGAAAGCGGTATTCGAAGTGGAGCTGGGAGCGGCGAAACCTTCGGGCAGCGGAGTGGACGAATGCTGCTTCAAGTTCGATTCGAACGGGAGGAAACCGAGTGACCTGAGCAAGTGTGCTTCGGGCGGTGAACTCTCTCGTATTATGCTTTGTATCAAGGAGATGATGTCGCGTTATGTCGGCATGCCGACTATGATATTCGACGAGATCGATACGGGAGTTTCCGGTAGTGCGGCGCATAAGATGGGCCAGCTCATCACTAAGATGGGGGCTCATATGCAGGTTTTCGCCATCACCCATCTGCCTCAGGTGGCAGCTAAGGGTCAGGCTCACTATGTGGTAAAAAAAGAAGAAGTGGAGGGCCGAAGCGTCTCCACTTTAAACCGATTGACTCAGCAGGGAAGGGTGGAAGAGATAGCCCGCCTGCTTAGTTCCGAGCAGATCAGCGCAGAGGCTTTGGCCAATGCTAAAAGCCTGCTGGAGAACAATGAGTGAATTGCTTTCGGGGCTGTACGACCGCGTTCTGCGGTTTATTTTTTATATACTCTCCGATAGAACCCCCTCTGTTACAATCATATACCAGTGACAAGGCTCCAGGGAAAGTTGTCAGCATAGCCATATCTCCGTTACTGTCACCGGCTACCAGGATAGGGTCCTTTCCTCCGTGCTGGGGGCTCATGAATCGTTTGATGCAGGCGACTTTACCTTCGAGGAAGGTCTGCTGATAGTCCTCTTCGAAAGCTCCGCCTACTATCTCCTTATCTTTTAGTCTTATACCATAGACTTTATCCTCCGGGAAGTTTAGCCCGTACTTAGGCTCGCAAGCCATGGCCTCGACTATGGCCTCAAGGGAAGCGGAGCAGATGTAAACGTCTATCCCTCTGCGCCTTAGGGCTTGAATCAGGTGCAGGCTTTCCTGTGGCAGGATAAGTTCCGAGCGGCTCATCCAGTAATCTACACTTTCTCTGGTGAGTTCGGCGAGCTGTCCGTAAGTCATTCCGCTGAAAAGTGCTGGCATCCATAGGCACCAGGTGTCGTAATCGAAAGTGTTCTCTATGCCATCGTTCAGAAGGAAGAGATTGGCTTTCAGGCGTTTCCACTGCTTGCTATTTTGGAGCTTTTCGAGCTTGTGCCCCTTTTCCAGAGCTTTCTGCAGGTACTGATAGTCCTTGCTCATCGTCTGGGCCAATTCCCTCGCGCTCTTCCCTACCCCTTCGAGACTGCAGTCTATGTCTGGCAGGAAGGCTGTGAAGTAGTCGAAGGCGGCTTCCTTAGGGAAGACGAATTTCAGGTTTTCTACCATATAGCTCATCAGGGTCATGGAGATGTCATTGATGATAGTGGTGTTATCGAAATCGAAGACTGCATAAGAATCCTCGGGAGCTTCGCTGATGGTTTTTACCAGGGCCTCATAGACTTCGTCGGTCCAGGCGTCGCGTGGAAGGATAGTGTAAGCGTCGAGAGGCGGGGTGGCAGATGAGGACTGGGCTTCAGCAGTTAGGTAGTAGGTGGTAGATGGCTGGTGGGTGGCTGCTGCTTGGTTA
Organism: Candidatus Cryptobacteroides sp.; assembly: GCA_051870275.1. Classification (GTDB taxonomy): domain Bacteria; phylum Bacteroidota; class Bacteroidia; order Bacteroidales; family UBA932; genus Cryptobacteroides. The sequence goes on along the minus strand of JBJEBS010000109.1, from coordinate 2,402 downwards.
GCAGATGAAGGCTGGGCTTCAGATGCTGGAAATGAGGCTTGGCATAAATTAAGGGCGAGGAGCAGAGCTATGCTTAGCACAAGTGGACGGTGGGTGTTCATTATGTAGTATTTTATAAGGTCATTTGATTCAAAAGGGCGCTGCAGGCTTGGAGAAGATCCTGGAACGTGGTCTCGAAATCCCCTGTATACCAAGGGTCTACGACATCCCTGCCGCTGCCGGCATAAGACATCATCAGATGAACCTTGTGCTGCGGATCGTCCGGGATGATGAGTTTGAGAAGTCTCAGGTTCGAGGCGTCCATACAGATGAGCCTGTCAAAATTATGATAGTCAGAGGGCTTTACCTGGCGAGAAGTCTTAAGGGGATCGAAAGCCACGCCGTGCTGACTGAGGCAGCGTCTGGCAGGCGGATAGATGCCGTTGCCGATCTCCTCTGTCGAAACCGCGGCGCTCTCTATGAAAAACTCCCCTTCCAGGCCCTGAGCTTTTACCAGGGCTTTCATTATAAACTCCGCCATAGGAGAACGGCAGATATTTCCGTGACAAATAAAAAGAATTCTTTTCTGTTGCATAACTATCTCCGTGTTCCGTGAAGATTAATCATACAAAGATATCGGATTAAAGCGGATAAAGCAAAATTTGAAAAAGTGTATATTTTCATAGTGAAAATTATAAGAAAAGTGTTGCCGGAGGGCCTAAAGGCGGCATCCCCTATTAGGGGAATGCGGCCTAGAAACTAACCAAATCTTGCGGGATTTGAGGCATTGCACCGTTCTGGGTACAAACGTAAGCACTGACCTCTACGGCTCTCTTGTGTGCCTCCTCCATACTCTTTCCTTTGAATAGGGATGCTACAAAAGCGGCTGTAAATGAATCTCCGGCACCGACGGTGTCAGCAACCTTTACCTTTGGTGTTGCCTGGTAAGATACTATGCCGTCTGCGCAGAACACATATGAACCGTGCGTCCCGCAAGTCAGTATCAGCATCTGCAGCTCATATCGCTGCATAATGGCGTGGCACTGGTCCTCGAAATCCACCATCTGAAGAGGACGCTCGTCGGAAGGTTTGCGAACATCCTTGAGCTCAAGGAGCTTGGAGATTGTGACAATCTCGTCATCATTGAGCTTCAAAACATTGCACCTGATCAGCGACTCCTCTACAATTTCTCTGGAATACCAGTGCTGGCGGAGATTAATGTCAAAGACCTTCAAGGTTCCGATAGGTGACATGGCATCAAGGAAGTTTTGTACAGTGGCCCGTGTCACGGCATTGCGCTGGGCAAGGGAGCCGAAGCACACCCCTCTGGCATTCTTGGCGATTGTTTCAAGTTCCTCAGTCCAAGGAATGTTGTCGTAGGCTACTTCCTGGCAGATGTCATACTGCGGTATGCCATTGCCGGAGAGGGTAACATTTATGGTGCCGGTAGGGTAGTCCAGTTCTGCAAGAAGGTATTTCAGCCCCCGTGACTGCAATTCTTCTTTGACGAGAGCTCCGTCCTGGTCCTTGCCTATGGCTGAGATGGCAATGCTGTCCAGATTGAAGCGGCTTACGTGGTATGCGAAATTTGCAGGCGCACCGCCGAGTTTCTTTCCTTCTGGAAGGCAGTCAAATAGTATCTCTCCCAGTCCTACAATGTAATTATCCATGTTATTTGCTTATTTAATTTAAGTTTCGCAAGTAAATATTAACTTAAAAAGCTAGAGCTAAAATCCGTGAAATATTTGTTTATGTCGTTGATTTTCACTATATTAGTGTTGCCAAACGTTAACATACCCATAGCATGAACAAAGATAGACAAATCATTTCGGAATTGCGCAATTATTTACGGAAAGTGGTTGTGGAAAACCCGCGCTCGCGTGCCCCCCGCGCCCATTTTGATTTGCCCCCGCAGCAGCCGGAGTCCGTACATTCCGGCTGCAGTGCTAGTGGAAAGGTTTTGGCAGAGGCTGCTCGGCTCTTCGGGAGTTCTGATGCTATCAGCGCCGGCAGCTCCTCTTCGTCAGCCGTCTCACTTCGTTCGACCCCACCGCAAGCGGTTCCCCCTCTTACAATGCCGAGGGTGGCGCGTGTTCCGAAGAGGACTGCCGCGCACTCACGAACCCCGCCCCGATCACGCCTGGCATTCGCCAGCCGAGGATCTCGGCACACACTACCGAGCCGTGGGCGGCACGTCCCTAATAGCCGACAGCCTCCACCTTGCCATTCACCATATTCATATTCATCATAATCTCTATCTCCATCTTTGTCCATCTCCCTCTTCTTCATCATCCTCAAGAGCTATTTCTCCATTTCCTTCTCCATCTTCTACTCCATCTTCTTCTCCATCTTCTACTCCTTCTTCTTCCTCTCTGTTCATCTCCCTCCCCATCTACACCTTCCTCCACATCTCCATCTTCTAC
>JBJEBS010000108.1:0-1688 GCA_051870275.1 Candidatus Cryptobacteroides sp. | reverse complement strand
GACCCATTATACAAAAGGTACGCCGTCAGAGCTTAATGCTCCTCCGACTGCTTGTAGGCATCCGGTTTCAGGTTCTATTTCACTCCCCTTATCGGGGTGCTTTTCACCTTTCCCTCACGGTACTTGTTCACTATCGGTCAATCAGTAGTACTTAGCCTTGGATAGTGGTCTACCCATCTTCAGACAGAATTTCTCGTGCTCCGCCCTACTCAATTTTACATATATTGCTTATAAATACAGGACTATCACCTTCTACGGTCTTCCTTCCCAGAATGTTCTTCTTGCGCTATATGTTTTAATGGGCTGGTCCGATTTCGCTCGCCACTACTTTCGGAGTCTCGGTTGATTTCCTTTCCTACAGGTACTTAGATGTTTCAGTTCCCTGCGTTCGCCTTGCAACAGTATCTATTCCTGTTGCAATCCAGATTGCTCCGGGGGTTCCCCCATTCGGATATCTACGGATCAATGCTTGTTCACAACTCCCCGTATCTTTTCGCAGTGTACTACGTCCTTCTTCGCCTCTGAGTGCCAAGGCATTCACCAAATGCCCTTACCTATCGCTTGATTCTTATCGTATAAATAATCTCCTCCTTTTTCCTTATTAATACTAAGGAAAAATCTCTAACCGGAGCTTACTTATACTGCAACTTTTTTTTCTTTTCTCAGTCAAAATCTACCCGCTTTTAATATCTTCATATTAAAAGGTGTATATTTCTACTTTTCTCCATTAGATCTTACTCTAATTCGTTTCTCTCTTATCTACAATGTCTTATAACTATTCTTTCTTTTGAATATCTGGTGGAGGTAAGGAGGTTCGAACTCCTGACCCCCTGCTTGCAAAGCAGGTGCTCTCCCAGCTGAGCTATACCCCCTCTTCAGAGAGGTCCCAGCCTTCCGGCCGAGCCGCCTTCTTAGTGGTGGGTCTGGGAAGACTTGAACTTCCGACCTCACGCTTATCAGGCGTGCGCTCTAACCACCTGAGCTACAAACCCTTAATCCCTTAAGGATCTCTCACCAGTCTAAAAAAAAGGATACGTAGACGGTACTCTATACCGCGCTTCGCTCTTTGAAAGGAGGTGATCCAGCCGCAGGTTCCCCTACGGCTACCTTGTTACGACTTCGCCCCAGTCGCTGACCCTACCGTGGTCGCCAGGCTCCTCTTGCGAGGTTACCTCAACGCCGTCAGGCAGAACCAACTCCCATGGCGTGACGGGCGGTGTGTACAAGACCCGGGAACGTATTCACCGCGGCATGCTGATCCGCGATTACTAGCGATTCCAACTTCATGTACTCGAGTTGCAGAGTACAATCTGAACTGAGACGCTTTTTTAAGATTGGCTCGACCTCGCGATCTCGCTCCCCTCTGTAAGCGCCATTGTAGCACGTGTGTAGCCCAACTCGTAAGAGCCATGATGACTTGACGTCATCCCCACCTTCCTCCGGCTTGTCACCGGCAGTCCTTTCAGAGTGCTCGCCTTTACACGCTAGCAACTGAAAGCAGGGGTTGCGCTCGTTGCGGGACTTAACCCAACATCTCACGACACGAGCTGACGACAGCCATGCAGCATCTGTCACTTATCCAGCCTAACTGAAAGAAATTATCTCTAATCTCCCCGATAAGGATGTCAAGAGTTGGTAAGGTTCTTCGCGTTGCATCGAATTAAACCACATGCTCCACCGCTTGTGCG
>JBJEBS010000107.1:0-6380 GCA_051870275.1 Candidatus Cryptobacteroides sp. | reverse complement strand
ATGAGAGTCTTTGGGACAGTGATCACTTCATCTCCAGGTACTGTCTTAAAGAAATCAGAACAGGAGAAATTGGAACTAAGAAATTTTTCATTAACTTCGCTGAAACAAAACGCTTCACGAAGAGCCTTGAGGAGTGCAGCAGTGAAAGGGATTTTCTCTTCTACTGGTTCTTGCATGGTTGGGAGTTCGGAAAGGATGCTACCCCGAGGGAGTTCGAGAGTTTTCCGAGGATGAGGGAGTTAGTTAGGGCTTCGGAGATAGCAGCGTTTAGTCCAGAAAAAAAACTGATTTACGACACGGAGATTATGACAGAACTTGATCAACTCAACTACGAGATGGAGCAGAAGCGGCTGAACCTCGCCGAAGGTTACGCCAGTGGCCACCAGGATGGCTTCACCGAAGGTATCTCTGAAGGGGCTAACAACAAAGCGCTTGAGATGGCGAGAAAGATGAAAGAAGATGGCATTCCCGTGGAGACTATAGTCAAGTACTCTGGTCTCGATGAGACGGCTATTATGGGATTGTAACATATCCGATAGCAGTGAAAGGGATTTTCTCTTCTACTGGTTCTTGCACGGTTGGGAGTTCGGGATGGTGATTAGTAAAAAGAGGATGACCAAAAGGCCATCCTCTTAATAGTATTATCTGTATATCATTAATGAGAAGTTTGTTATGGAACGAAATAGAAAATTGATCTATCTTTTGTTCCATCACTGTTCATCAGATTAATTGTGCAGCAATATCCCTTTGAATCAGCTGTAGTGCAAGGTGCAAAAGCTATCTGATTATTATTTTCTACTGTAGGCTTAATGTAAATTTGTCCAGCATTTGCATAAGTGTATGAATTATAACCATCTGCTGGCCTGTCGTCGCTTGGGACAAAAGCATAAGCGATAAGACCATTCACGATTTCATCCGTCAACTCTACAGTTTCTCCATTGACTTTCACATCATTAAATCTGAAATAAACGCCCTTATCATCAAATGATACCGGGAAACCTATTACTCCACCATCAGCATGTGAAGCAAGAGTAATAGTATATGAATATACATTTCCTGTGGCCTCCTCGGTGCCTTCGGCCTGGTTGATGGTGGTGGAGGCGATGGTAGCGTCGCTGGTCTTGACGGTGAGGGTGTAGGTAATGCCGCCGTTCTTGTATTTGTTCTCTGGAACGATGAGGCTTACAGTACCGTCAGCAGCTACGCTTGCGGTGGCTCCCTTGTCGGCAGATACGGTGATTCCGTAGGTAGTAAGAGCAGCAGCCACATCTTCCTGAGCTGTTCCATTAACTGTAAGAGCGAGGGTAGCGGCTGTGATAGTAGCACCCGCAGCAGCAACTGTCTCTGCATATACATTAGTCAATGTAGCCTCTACTGTCAGACCAGCTTTCTGAGTAACGATGAACTGCCTGTAAACTGTAGACTCACCACTGTATTCATATCCTTCCGGAGCTTTATACTCGCAATATACCAGTGCTTTTCTCTCGTCTCCAGTGTTGTCCTGAGCAGTGACAAGGATATGGGTGGAGTTGAAATTGCCTTCAGAGTCTTTTCCATAACCAACTGTAAGCCAGTCAGCTACAGTAGCACCAGCACCGACTCCGGTTCCAAGCACATATGGAGTGATGGTAACATTGCCATAGAGAAGGTCCTCGTTATGGGAATCCCCACTCCAGTCTTCTGCGTAAACGCCATCAACAACAATCACGCAATAACCAAGGCTCTTGTTTACAACATCAGTTGCCTCAATCGTTGCATCCCCAATACCACCGAAGAATGTAAGAACTTTGTTCGAACCGGCAGCAGCCTGAGTAATGGTCAGTTCCTTGGTCTTAGAGGACTCAATTACCACATAACCCTTCACATCAGGATATGTAGCGGTAACCTTTACACTACGCTCTGCACCAGTATTCTCTTGTGCAGTTACTCTCCAGTGACAAAGGTCGCCTCCGCCATAGCTTACACTAATCCAGTCCACAGGCTCTCCTGTAGTAGCATCGGCATAAGTAAATTGAACATTAGAATAGAATGCAGAATTCTCAGAATTGATTTTAACTGTCCAATTAGCCCCTTCATCAACAGAAGTCAATGCCTGCCAATATCCTGCATCCTGGTCGGTACATCCTGCAGCAGGAATAGAAGCAAGGGTCAATGCTCCTTCATATTTCAGCAAGCCAGATTCCGTAGCTCTGACTCCATTATCAAGGTTAAGGAGTACATTCTTCACAACATTATTCTCTACTGCAAGAGTCTTGTCTGATGCACTGAATGTATAGAAAGCCTTGTCAGTTTCAACCACATAGGTATATCCGTTAAGTGGAGTTGATTCAGTAGTTGCTGCCACCGGAAGGTAAATACCCTTAGAATGCTCAGCATCCACAACACCTTCCAGGGAGAAAGCAGTTCCGAGGGAGACCTTCACATTGTCATATGTTTTCCAATTGATATCATTCACTCCCTTGTATGTACCGGCGCCACGATCATATGCAACAGTTCCGACGAGTTTGGTGGATGACATCAATTTAACTGACAGCACACTCTCATCGTTGTATGTTGTGGTATAAGGGATTACACGGAAAATCGAGCCAGCAATTTCCATCTTGATTGTAGGTACAACATCCTTAGTGATATTGATAGTTGTCGTACCGCTATGAAGGAAGAGATATCTCTTGTTCATCTCTCCGGCCACATCCTGGGTAATAAGATTTCCGTTATCTGTACCAAGCGTATATTCTACCTCAGTATAATTGGAAGGGTGACACTTAGTCGAAACAAACCAGCCAGTCCTGTCAGCCTCTATCAATTCAGCATCAAAAGTAAAGGTGGCTGTGTGACCGTCTGCTGAAATCTGCTCAGCAGTCAAGGCCTTTGAAGCAAGTTCCACGCCTCCTGCATACTTGATCTGATCCCCGACTTCCCAGGTAACTCCCTCTGCATCGGTGAAACCCTTAGTCTCATCGCCCAGGCTTACGATAACACTTACCTTTCCATTATTCTCAGATGGAGCAAGTTCATCCTCCTTCTGACAAGAGCTTGCAAGCACTGCTATCGACAGTGCAGCAGCATAAAATATATAATTCTTTTTCATAAGACTACACTGTTTATTGCCAACTTATCTCATCTGTTACTGTATAATCAAAATCTCCCTCTCCGCCTTGCTGATACCACGGCGTGCCTGGAGATGAGCATAGTACGGATTCGAGATGAAGGTCTATTATCTCCATCTCAGGAGCGACGTACCCCCCCCTTTGATTTTCTTCAAATTCATATTAATCAGTTATTAGTTATTCTTAACCAATTCAACTTGACCGGAAAAGCAGTAGTGCCGGTCAATGAGAGTTTATGTTTTCCTTTCTCAAGCGGAATCTTCACAGTCTTGTTAGCCCAGCTGTAATTGGTATTCTCGAGTTCCAAAATTCCCAGAGACTTCCCGTCCAGAGACACTCTGAGAGGACTCTCGTAATAGGAATTATACCTGAGTTCCAGAGTATAGGTCCCATCCGAAGGCAGTTCGATCTGGTAATCCACCACGATGTCCTTCTTGAGATTAGCTATCTCCAGAATACCCTTCTCGTCACTGCAGACAGCGGCGCTGAGCGCTCCAGTAGAGCTGCGATAATGCTCCGCAGGAATAACTTGGCCTACAGTATAATACAGATCAGGGTCCTGGGTAGAGAGGTTGATATAGACCTTTCCCAAATCAGTCAAGCCGAAAGGACTTACAGATTGAAGCAGGGAGTTATGGCACTGAGCCTCTCCGTTACCACGTGGAATGAACCAGGCATAACGGAACACATCGGGATCAGCCTCCAGAAGGTTCACCGCCTCTACCATATAAGAAGTCTGAGACTCGGCTGAGATATTGTTGCTCGCCCAGTTGCAGAACTCTGTAAGCCAGATAGGCTTGCCGTACTTCTTAAACTTATCCAAGTAGTTCTTCATGGCAGTGGCAGAGCCCATATAACAGTGAATGGCTATGCCGGCCACATCGTCCGGATTGACGACATCGAGGGCGAAAAATTCATCCAGCCACTTCCAAGGGTCGTTATAGCCCTCTAAGGTACCATAGTTCATAGCCGGAGCTATTATCTTCATATTCAGCTCCTTGGCTATAGCCACCAGTCGAGGCCAATCCTCCGCAGCCTTAGTCGGAGTCATATTCGCCTGGTCCGTCAGGTTCGGTTCATTATAGGCCAATATGTACTCACACTCCGGATGTGCCTTCTTGAAATTGCGGAAAGTGCTTTCCTGCCAATTGGCATTCCAAGCCATAGGGCAGTAATCCATGCCGTACTGCCCGAAATAGCGGAAAGAATCTGCAGAGCTGCTGGCACCCCAGTTATAGGACCAGCAGATCCCCGGGCCGAGCAGGGTGACATCATTTTCAGGCAATTGAGAGAAACTAAAGCTCACCCCGCGCTTATGGCTTTTAGCCTGAAGGCTCTGATAGTCAAGTGCTGCTCCGGAAACTCCGTCATCCTTTACGCAAGCGGACAAGGCACTGACAGATAAAAACAAGGCTACTAAGGAAGGAAATTTCATAAACTTATTTCGTATAAACTTTTACGTAATCGACATACATGGATGCCTCGCTGCCTGCAGCAGGAAGGGCGGTAATAACAGAGGAATTGAGAATTCCAGTAAAATGACCACCCACTGCGAGGTTGAAAAGAAGGAAGAAATCGTGGTGGAAATAATATCCAGTCCCCCAGTCGTCATCCTTAGAGGTAATTCCCATCTCGAAATATGGTGAAGCCCCAGGGTTCTTGTCATAATCCACATACATCTTCAATGCAGAAGCATCCCAGATAAGAGTAAACAGATGATACTCTCCATCTTGCAGAGAATAAGAGCAGGTACTGCTGCGGGCATAATTAGGATATGCCCAGTTTCCGTTACCCACATCCTTATAATATCCCCAATGGCAGGCACCATTAAAGTACCTGTCCTGCGTACCGGCGGAAATTCCGCCAGAGTTACCCATCTCGAGAATATCTATCTCTCCACAACGTGGCCAGCCCACCTGGTCATAGTCATTGCCCATCATCCAGAAAGCAGGCCAGAGTCCGTTAGCCGTCTTAGGCAGCTTGATAAGAGCCTCCACCTTTCCATAGGTAAAAGCCTTCTTGGACTTGCTGTTAATCCTTCCGGAAGTGAAGGCCTTGTTTCCATAGGTCTCCCTTCTGGCCGTCAGAATCAGGCAGTTGCGACCACTCTCCTGATCTTTCCCCACAGTCACATTCTCAGCTCTGTAGAACTGGAGCTCGGCGTTGCCGCCGCCATCTCCATTCACCTCCACATTCCATACGGAAGTGTCCAGAGCAGTGCCGTCGAAAAGATCCTCCCAGAGAAGTTTGTAGCCGTCGGCGACGGCTGCTGAACCCTCTTGAGATGGAGCCTTGTCTGCGGAATCATCGGGTTTCTGGTCCTGATTCTGATCTTGCGAGGAATCCTCGGACCCATTCAAGTCTATATGAATGGGGCCGAAGGATTCACAGGCATTGACCATCAATGCTACAGCTATTGCCGCAAATACTTTTTTGTACATAGCCTGTAGTATTCAGATTAACTACTTCTTGTAGAAGAAGATGGCATCTACATCGAGGGTAGTTCCGCTTTCGCCGCCGCTAAGAACTGAAACGATGTTATCAGACTTTCCAGCCACGGTGTAATCAAGACCAACCTCAGAAAGGCTGACCTCATACTCGTTCCATACATTGGCCTCGAAAGCGCCGCTTACAGGAGCGATAGCAGTATAAGTCACGCCATTATCAGCAAGCTGACCGCTACCGATAGCGAACTTGTAAGTGTTGCCATTCCAGGTAAGGATAATGATATGAGCACTTCCTACAGGACCCTTGTAAGCGATGTGGAATTTCCAGTCTGCAAGATCTGAAGAGCTGGCTACAAATGCCGGAGTATCTTCAGCATTATACCAACCGGCACCTGACCAGCCTACATTGGTAACTACGAGAGATGTCCACTCCGCAGCTTGGCCATAGCAATTCAATCCGGAGCATGTACCACCTACATAAGTCTCTTTCCAGACATACAAGAAACGGGTCACATCGTCAGGACCATAGTTAGCCTTGATCTTGCTTCCAAGCTTTGCAGCGGTGAATTCATCCAGAGTGAGTACCACATACTCTGAACCAGCGAGGGAAGAGACAACTTCCTCCTGATTGTTGTTATCGTCATCCTTAAGAGAATCATCTGCAGGATTGTTCTCTTTCTGACATGAGAAAAGGGCGAATGAGCAGCAAGCTGCCATCAAAACGGAAAAAAACTTTTTCATAAAATCAATACTTTTTAATTGGTTATTTATTAACCTCAATTCCGCAAACTTCTAATAGTTTCTGCGTGAAAGTGTGATTTCTTAG
>JBJEBS010000106.1:0-25480 GCA_051870275.1 Candidatus Cryptobacteroides sp. | reverse complement strand
CAGGCCTCCCTTACTATGCTGGAAGCATCTCTGCTCCGCTCCACTCCTCTGGTGTAAGGCACTACACAGTAAGAACATACATTGTTACATCCCCTCATTATGGAGATAAAGGCGCTGACTCCGTTCTTGTCTGTCCTGACTGGAGATATGTCGGCGTAAGTCTCTTCTCTGGAGAGAATTACATCTATCTGAGGATGCCCTTCGCCAGCCGCTTCCAGTAAGTCCGGCAGCCTTCTGTAAGAATCTGGTCCTGCCACGATGTCCACCTTCCCGCTGCTGAGAAGGTTCTCCTTCATTCTCTCGGCCATACAGCCCAGTATCCCTATAATCACCTCTCTTTTCTGCCTTTGCAGCACGAACTGGTCTATTCGGCCAATTATCCTCTGCTCAGCGTTATCCCTTATCGAACAGGTGTTCGCCATGATGACATCGGCCTCCCTCATATCTTCGCAGCGCTGATAGCCTTTTTTCTCCAAAATGGAGAAAACCAGTTCGGTATCAGCCACATTCATCTGGCAACCATATGTTTCTATATATACCTTTTTCATTTCGCCCCCAAAGATAATAAAATTTTCGTATCTTTGGGGGATGAAAAAGTTTTTAGCGATAATGGCGGCAGTGCTGTGTCTTAGTGCCTGCTCCTCTTACAAGGACATTAAAATAAATTCTTTCCAGCTCGAGAAAATCTCGGTCTTAGGGGCTCCTCTCGGAGCTACTGTGGCTGTGGAGATAGAGAATCCTATCTTTGGATTTGATGTCCTGGATTGTCAGGGCGTCTTGAAACTCTCGGGAGACAAGGTTCTGAACATAACTTGCGAACCTTTCTACGTGGAAGGGCATTGCACCCAGTCATATCACTTGGATCTGAGCGGGACTTTAGAGCCTGGGTTTGGACTTTCTAATATTTTGAGATTCATTCAGGCACAGGATTTGAAAAACCTTACGCTCGACCTCGTGGTCACGGCCAAGGATCCCCTTGGTTTTAAGCACACTAAAAAAAGAACTGATATTAAGTTATGGGAAAGCGAAGAGCAGCGGCAGCAGTTATAATAACAGCAGTGACATGGACATTGGCCTTTAGTATAAGTGTGAAGGCGCAGGAGGTCGTGGATGTGCAGGATGTGCAGCAGGATTTGGAAGATAGCCTGCTTCCTGTGGACAGCCTGATTATTCCGGAGGGCTTCAAGATGGTGGATTCGCTGGTCTATGTGCCTGCCAGCAGGTACACGGAAAGTTTGGCCGGAAGGAATATCTTCCATATCATGCCTTATGGGGTGAGGCTGAACCAGAGCCCTGAACTCTATGCCGCATCGAGAAGGTATATAGCTGAAAATGAGCAGAATACTTTGGAGAGCGAAGGCTACAGGATAAGGATTTATTTTGATAACAGGCAGGATGCCAGGGAGGCTTCGGAGAGGGCCCAGAAGCGTTTCGAGAAGCTTTTCCCGGGTTATCAGACCTATCGCAGCTATATTTATCCTAATTTCAAGGTAACGGTAGGGGATTTTCGCAGCAAGACTGATGCCCAGATAGCTTTGAAGGAGATTTCCCGCTATTTTCCGAGCGCTTTCATCGTTAAGGAGAGGATGAAGTTTCCTCAGATATCTTTGACTGAGCTTTATAGGGTGGATACCATCTCTTTTTTGGTACCTGTTAATGATACAGAAGAATTTGACGACAAATGGCTAAGCAAGGATTAGGAATTACTCAGGTTCAGACCCAGAAACTGTCACCTCTACAGATTCAGACCATCAAGCTCATTGAACTTCCGATTCAGGATCTGGAGCAGAGGGTGAGAAGGGAGCTGGAGGAGAATCCGGTTCTGGATGAAAGCTCTTCCTCTTCTGGGGAAGACTCTCAGGAAGTGTCCTTGGACGAACTCCAGAAGCAGGACGACTATATCCCTGATTATAAGACCAAAGTGTCAAACTGGGGTAAGGATGCCAGGCCGGAGTACAATACCTTCTCAGTGAAGGAGAGCTTCTTTCAGAATCTCTATGACCAGTTGGCATTCAGGAATCTTTCTGAGCAAGATAGAAATATCGCGGCTTTCATAGTGGGATCTCTGGATCAGGACGGATATCTCAGAAGAGATCTGGATTCGCTGGTGGATGATTTGGCTTTCAGGGCTGGGATAGAGTGTGAGAGGGAGGATGTGGAAAGGCTTTTGAAGGTGGTTCAGTCGCTGGATCCTGCTGGAGTCGGGGCCAGGGACTTGCGGGAATGCCTGCTGCTGCAGTTGAAGGCGGCGAGCCCGAATGAGGATTCGAGATTGGCATACATTATATTGGAGAAGGACTTCGACAATTTCGCGGGGAAGCACTACGACAAGATAATGCAGAGCCGAGGGATAGATCAGGCGAGGATGAAGAAGGTCCTGAAGCTGATTTTGAGACTTAATCCTGCTCCTGGAGGAGTAATTTCGGATTCTTATCAGGATGTGGCGGACCAGATCGTACCGGATTTTATCCTTCAGGAAGAGGACGGACAGATTACTTTCACGATGCCCCGTTTCAATATCCCTGAGATCCGGATTAATAAGAAGTATGCCGCTATGCTTGAGCAGGCCAAGGGTGGCAGTGAGAAGGAACAGAAGGAGGCTGCGAGCTTCGTGAAGGAGAAACTGGACAGCGCCAAGTGGTTTATCGAGGCCTTGAAGCAGAGGCAGAATACCTTGAACAAGACCATGCAGTCCATTATCAATTTCCAGTATCCTTTCTTCGCGAGCGGAGACGAGGCCAAGCTCAAGCCTATGATCCTCGAGGATATAGCCAAAGATACCGGATTTGATATTTCCACCATCTCCAGAGTGGTGAACAGCAAGTATATAGAGACTCCGTACAAAATATATCCCCTGAAGTATTTCTTCTCTGAAAGTCTGGTGAACAAGGCCGGCGAGGAGATCTCCACCCGCGAGGTTAAAACTATCTTGAGACAGATAGTGGATGCAGAAGACAAACACAAGCCGCTCACGGATGAACAGCTTGTGTCAGAATTGTCCGCCAAGGGATATAATGTAGCTCGCAGAACTATAGCGAAGTATCGCGATCAGCTCGGAATTCCTCTCGCCCGTCTGCGTAGGGAACTCTAAAGTTTCGGTCCATAGCACAAATCACCTGCATCTCCGAGTCCCGGAACGATGTAGGAGTGGTTCGTGAGCTCCGGATCTATGGCTGCCACCCACAGGGTACAGTCTTCAGGCATACTTTTCTTCAGGTTTTCTACCGCCTGCACACTTGCGAAAGGACATACCAGATGCAATTTCCCTGGAGTTCCGCCTTCATTGCAGAGCACTTCGTAGGCTACCTGGACTGAGGAGCCTGTGGCGAGCATGGTGTCAGCGAGAATGATGGTCTTGCCTTCGAGTTCAGGACAGGTGCAATACTCGGTGTGGATGTGGAATTCACCTTCGCTGTCGTACTTTCGGTAAGCTGCCACAAAGGCATTCTCAGCCGAATCAAAACAGTTCAGAATACCATCGTGAAGAGGCAGTCCTGCACGCAGAATAGTGGCTACAACTACTTTCTCGTCAGGTACTTGAAGGGTCGCGATGCCCAGTGGTGTGGTAACTGAGCGGCTTTCCCCTTGGAGAGTCTTGCTTATTTCATAAGCGAAAATCTGTCCCAGTCTTTGGAGATTCGTTCTGAATCTGTGACTGTCTTTCTGAAAATCCTTGTCCCTGAGCTGGGCGACATAGGAATTGAGGATTGAGCTTGTTTCTCCGAGGTTGATGACTTTCATATATTTATAGTATTAGAGTTCCTTTACAGTCCGAAGGCGTCTTTAATCTTGTCCACCATATCCAGTTTCTCCCAGCCGAAGAACTGAAGCCCGTCCTGGACATAAGGTTTTCTTCCGAAATGCCCGTAGGCGGCTGTCGGCTCGTAAATCGGGGCTTTCAACTGGAATCTTTCCACTATGGCCGCAGGTCTGAGGTCGAATAGCTCCCTGACCTTCTCGGCGATGAAGGCGTCTGTCTTCTCCCCAGGACCATCCCCCACGTGCGCACTGCCGTAGCTTTCTATGAACACGCTCACCGGCTCGCTCACGCCTATGGCATAGGCCAATTGAACCAGTACCTCATCTGCGACTCCCGCTGCGACCAGGTTCTTTGCGATGTGCCTGGCGGCATAGGCTGCGCTGCGATCCACTTTTGAAGGGTCTTTTCCTGAAAATGCTCCGCCGCCGTGGGCTCCTCTTCCGCCGTAGGTGTCCACTATGATCTTGCGTCCCGTAAGTCCGGTATCTCCGGCAGGACCTCCGATTACGAATTTGCCTGTAGGGTTTATCAGCAGCCTGTAGCTGCCGTCAAAGAGGGCTGCGGTCTGCTCCGGAAGGCTCTTGATTAGTCTAGGAAGCACTATTTCGCGCACATCCTTCTCGATGCGGCTGTGCATAGCCTCATCGCTGTCGAACTCGTCGTGCTGGGTGGAGAGCACTATGGTGTGGACCCGCAGTGGGCGATGCTTGGCAGAGAACTGGATGGTGAATTGGCTTTTGGCATCCGGCCTGAGGTAAGGCATAGGGCTGTTCTCTTCCTTACGGATGTCGGAAAGAATGCGCAGGAGAGCGTGGGAAAGGGACAGGGCGAGGGGCATATACTCCTCGGTGTCCTTGCAGGCATAGCCGAACATCATGCCCTGGTCGCCGGCGCCCTGGTCTTCGGGGCTTTCGCGGACCACTCCTCTGTTAATGTCTGCGCTCTGTTCGTGTATGGTGGAGATTATTCCGCAGGAATCCGCATCGAATTTGTATTCGGAACGGGTGTAGCCTATCTTGCGGATTACTCTTCTGACTGTCTCCTGGATATCTACATAGGCGTGGTCCGAGCGGACCTCGCCACCTACTACGACAAGACCGGAGGTACAGAAGGTCTCGCAAGCGACCTTCGCTTCAGGATCTTGACGCAGGAATTCGTCCAGTATAGCGTCTGAAATCTGATCGGCAACCTTGTCTGGGTGCCCTTCGGAGACGGACTCCGATGTGAAAAGGTAGTTCATCATTTTTAGCATTTTTTGTACGAGGTTGCAAGCATACAAATCTGTCCTCGTAGAGTTAAAGGGTTACAAAGATACGGCAAATAATCGGTTTTACATAAAAAAAATTGATAGGTTGGTATTATAAATATCACTATATTTGCGTGCGAAAATTTTAACTTTATTTTTATTTATGAATCAAAATTTTAAAAGATTTGTATCTGCTTTGGCAGCAACACTTCTCGGAGTAGTTGCCTTTGCGCAGGTCACAACGTCAAGTATCAGCGGAAAGGTCACCGATGCTAACGGGGCCCTTCCTGGAGCTTACGTCGTAGCTGTTCATCAGCCTACGGGATCACATTATTATGCAGTCACTGATACGAAGGGATACTATCGTATCAACAGTATCACCCCTGGTGGTCCTTACGAGGTGACTGTAACTTGTATGGGTTATACTGACGCTGTCTTCACGGACGTGAGTGTGGCTCTTTCGGATAATGCCGTTATCGACGTTCGCCTCGAGGAAGCATCCCTTTCTCTTGACGCCGTAACCGTATCCGCTGAAAGCAAGACTTCCAGCATGCGTTCAGACCGTGCAGGTGCTCTCACATCCTTGGATTCCAAGCAGATAATGAGTGTTCCTACCATCAGCCGCAGCATGAACGATTTGCTCAAGCAGACTCCTCAGGCTTATGTAAGCGGTACCAAGACCTTCATCGGAGGAGGTTCTTACCGCGATTCTTATGTGACTGTGGACGGTGCTGCGATGAACAATGCTTTCGGTATCGGATCAAACCTTCCAGCCAACGGTTCTCCTATCTCTCTGGATGCCCTCGATCAGGTAGCTATTTCCATTACTCCTTTCGACGTGCGTCAGTCAGGATTCACCGGGGGTGGAATCAACGCCACTACAAAATCAGGTACTAACGAGATTAAAGGAACTGTTTACGGATACTTCCGTAACCAAGATATGAAGGGTTATCAGGTAGCTGATTATGAACCTATTACCAAGACAGACAGCCGTTATCTGATGTATGGTGCTTCTGTGGGCGGTCCTATCATCAAAGACAAGCTCTTCCTCTTCCTCAATATCGAGGCCGACAAGAGCATAGCTCCTGGTCCTACCCGCAAGCTCAGTGAACGTACTGTGGATGAGAATGGCCAGCTGGTTGACGGTGAGCATGTTTACACTAACGGTAACGACGGTTACTGCTATCCTTCAGCTGTAGTGCTCGATGCAGTCAGAAACTTCGTAAAGGAAAATTACGGCTATGACCCAGGTGAATATACCGGATATAATTCAGAGACTCCTTCATTGAAGGTTCTGGCCCGCGTGGACTGGAATATCAATCAAAACCATAAGTTCAACATCCGTTATAATATGGTTAACAGCAAGGATGTTGTTGCTCCTTCAGGTTCCAGCACCGGATTTGCGAATTCCAGCTATTCCACCACGAAGCGTACTGCTATGCAGGCTCTTTATTTCCAGAATTCAAGATACTACGAGGAGAAGAACTTCTCATCTATCGCAGCCGAGCTTAACAGCCGTTTCCTGGATGGAGCTTTGAATAACACCCTTCGCGTATCCTACTCTCACCAGTATGAGCCTCGCTCCTGTGACGGCGGTTATTTCCCATTTGTGGATCTGGTAGTGGATGATATCAATGGAGATAATAAGAGCCACATTTATACTTCTTTAGGTAATGAGCTCTTCTCCTATGGCAACCTTCGTGATGTTAGAACTATCATCGCCACCGATGAACTCACTTACAGCATAGGTATTCACAATCTGCTCGCAGGCCTTCAGTTCGAGTATGACAATACCCGTAACGGCTTCCAGAGAATGGGTGCAGGTGCTTACACCTTCCATTTTGCCAATGAGCAGGCTCTTTATGATGCAGCAGTGAATGGCACTCTCTTCGATAATCCTGGACAGTTCGCCATCACTCATGGTAACAATTCTACCTTTACACAGGAGTACCCTAACTTCACTTTCGATCAGTTCTCCTTCTATCTTCAGGATAACATCAACCTGAGTGACAACTTCAAACTCACCGCCGGTGTTCGCTTCGAGGTTCCATTCTATCCTTCTCTTGAGTTCAATCGCAACACCCGCGTGGAAGAAGCTACTTTCGCTCCTACAGTTAATAATCCAAGTGGAAAATATAATACTGTGGATCTTCCAGCCACCCGTCTTTCAGTATCTCCTCGTATCGGATTTAACTGGGATGTGCTCGGTAACCGCAGCCTCGTAGTTCGTGGAGGTACAGGTGTGTTCGTGGGCCGTATTCCATTCGTATGGATCGTAGGTCAGGCAGGTGATGCAGGTGTACTTCAGACTACAGTTACCAGAACTGGAGCAGAGTCTCCTACTATCAGCAATGACCGTAACGAGATTCTCGGTCAGATCTATCCTGAAGGTTTCTCTGCTATAACTGCAGGTCAGAATATCACCAGCATTACTCTGATGGATCCGAAGCTCAAGAATCCTACTTCGTGGAAGTCATCCCTGGCAGTGGATGCAGTTCTTCCTGGAGATATCCACGCTTCAGTCGAAGGTATCTATAAGAAGGATATCCACAGTGTAACCATCACCAATATCGGACTTAAGTCTCCTACCACACTTATCTCAGTTCCTGATATCGAGGCTCGTCCATACTATAGCAATGGCAATTACGACGGCCAGATCACCAATGCTTACCTCATCAACAACGTAAGCGGTCTTAAGGATAACGGTTACTACTACTCAGTCACCGCAAAACTTTCCAAGACTTTCAACTGGGGTCTTTCAGCTAACATCTCTTATACCTATTCTGACGCACAGGCTATTATCGACGGTATCGGCGATCAGCCAGGTTCCGCTTGGTCAGGACTTGTCAGCCAGTATGGCACCAACAACCGCGAACTCGGTTATACCAGCTATGTGATGCCTCACCGTATCTTGGCCAGTGTTTCTTACGCTAAAGACTATGCCAAGTATTTCGGTACTCAGGTAAGCCTCAGCTACTACGGCAGCGCTGCTGGCCGCACCAATGTCGATTATGTCGAAAATGTATATGGTGACGGTGCCTATAACTACAGTCTTATCGATATCCCTGAATACGCAGATCTGTACGGAGAAGGCGGTTGGGGAACCGGTAACTGGCAGTTCATGGATTACACAGGAAAGGACTCTGAGGGTAATACCGTCGTAACTTATTCTGCTGCAGAACAGTGCGAGGACTTCTGGAATTATATCCAGAGTAACCCATACCTTAAGAATCATACCGGAAAGATTGCTCAGCGCTATGGCGTGGTAGCTCCTTGGGTCAGCACCTTCGATCTTAAAATTAATCAGAACTTCTATTTCTATACTGGAGCTGACAAGCACAGACATACCGTACAGCTCGGTCTGGATATCCAGAATTTCGGTAACCTTCTGAATCCGTTCTGGGGTAATTCCTGGTCCGTGAATGCCAATGACGGTTATGGCAATGCGAACCCTGTCAGCCTTACTAATGCCAAGGTTGTTTACACCACAGGTGCCAAGCCTGTATTCCAGTATCAGAAGAATGGAAGTGACAGATTGACTGAGGTATATTCAAGGTATAACAGCACATCTTCTACTTGGAGTATGATTTTTAGTCTTCGTTACATCTTCTAAAATTAACACATAGTATGAAAGTCAAATCAATTTTTCTTTTAGGTCTTGCATCTGTCGCAGCTTTGTTCAGCTCCTGCGTGAAGGAAGCCGACATCAACGCGCCTAAATTTGCTGCACAGATTAAGGCATCTGAAGACGGAATCCGTCACGATACCGTGGCTGTAGAAGGTGGCGAAGTCGTTATAGAACTGCTTGCCAGTCAGGCTTGGTCTGCTACCATAGATCCGGGTACTTCTCTGGACAATGTTGACGACATTACTCTTGAACCTACTACCGGAGATGCTTCTTCTTCCATAGTGGAAGTAGTGGTCAAAGTTCCTGCTAATAAAGACAACGACAGGTCAGTCAAGGTGTCTTTTATCGGAAGCACGTATTCTGCTGCCGTATCTTTCATTCAGAAGGGTGAACTTGGAGAGAGACTTCTCGAGTGTACTGTCTCTGATTTTATCAAAAAACCTGTGGACGCTTCCATCTATTATCTCCTTACCGGTGAAGTTGGTACTATTTCTAATGATAAATATGGTAACTTCAATATTATAGATCCTCAGACCCGCGAAGAGATTTATATCTACGGCCTGGGTGTCAAGGAAGATCTTAAGAAGCAGTATGTATTCCAGGAGTACGGTATTCAGGAAGGCGATCTTATCACCATCGCATCTACTCGCGGAGCTTATGGTACTACCCAGGAGGGTATGAATTCATATTATATCTCTCATAAGAAGAGCGAGAAGCCAAGCATTAAACTCGGTCTCAGCGAGATAGTGGCCGTGGTTGGACAGAGCTTCGAACTCCCTGTAGTCAGCAACCTCGTTACCTGGACTCTTACTTCCGATGTCGAGTGGCTCAGCTTCGAACCAGCTACTGGTTCAGAGAGCACGACAGTTAAAGTCAGCGTAAGCGATGCAGGTGAGGGCGATACTGCTACCATCACCCTTTCAGCTGAGGGGCTGGAGTCTGTGACTTGCGCAGTTACCAGGACCAACATCCAGGATGCTACCGCTAAAGAGGTCAATGAGGCTGAAGATGGGATGGTATTCCGTGTAACGGGTATCGTTTCTTCTATCGCTAACACCCAGTACGGTAATCTCTACATTAAGGATTACACTGGAGAGGTCTATGTATATGGAACTAACAACTTCGGTGAACTTGGAATTGCTGAGGGAGATGTAATCACCGTGGTTGGTTCCAAGTCCACATACAAAGAGAATCCTCAGATGAAGAACGTGGATGTGGAGAAACATTACTCCATCAAGGATACCAAGGTTTCTGACTTCCGCGCTGCCGAGGATAACAAGGAAGTATGGTATCGTCTTACAGGTAAGGTCACCAAGAGTACTGAAGATGGTACAAAGTTCGATCTTGAGACTTACGGCAACTTCGCTCTTGAGGATGAGACCGGTAATGTATATGTCTATGGCGTCGTTCCTGCTTGGGGCGCTGCTAAGGGACAGTTCGGTACTCTCGGTGTGAAAGAGGGAGACACTATCACCATTATCGCTTATAAGTCCACTTATAATGGTCTGATTGAAGCTTACGGAGGTGTGTATATCTCTCACGAAGCAGGAGAGACTCCTGAACCATCACTTTCAGTTGACGGCAAGCAGTGGGTTTTCGAGTGGCAGATGAATGAGGAGACCACCACTACTGCAGTGCTTGACTTCGGTGTCTTCTCTGAGGGCCAATTTACTTTCGCATATGACTGGACTGTGCTTAATCCGGAAGCTTATTCTGGAATTTATCCTCTGTATATAGGCTCTTATGTCATAGATGAGGAGAATGCTAAGGTTAGACTTGACCTTGCAAATTTATTTGATGAAGAGGATCTCCTTTCAGGAGAGATCTCTTATTCTGATCTTACTGAGACCACTGCTCATTTCGAGCTTGCAGACGTGTTCTCTCCTCTTGGTCTCCAGAGTGCTGATGCTACAGTGGGTACTCCGGAGATTAACGATCCGTTCGGAGGTGGAGAGGATGAATACTATACTCTCGCTGAGGTAGCTGCTTTCGGAGTGGGTGAAGGTTATCAGGTTAAGGACGTAGTCGTTCTGGCCAGCTGTAGCAAGAGGACTATTATTGCCGATAATACTGCTTTCATGTTCCTATTTAACAGCACTACCTTCGAGGTGGGTGACGTTCTGACCGTATCAGGAGATATCATAGAGTATGACGGCGTTCTCGAGTGGTCTAATGCTGAAGTAACTGTTACTGGTAAGGGTGCTAGCGTGACTTATCCTGAAGTAAAGGCTTACGGGTCTGAGGATTTCGCTCAATATGTTACTTATCCTGTAGTGGAATATGTTAAGTTCACAGCTGTTCATGACGGGGCTAAACTTTGGGTGGGCGATACTGAAATTTATCTTCAGAACCCTACCGGGCTTACTCCTCAGGCAGGTGAAGTGGAGATTACAGGCTTTACTCTTGGATTTAATGCCAAATATAGTAACGTAACAGTTCTTGTTACTTCTCTCGAGCAGAAGAGTTATACCAGCAGCATTAAGGTAGCAGCCAACGCATCCGTTAACGTAGGCGAGACTGTAGAGCTTGGAGCAAGCACTAATTCTCCAGCTACTCTCAGCTACGTATCAGCAGATGAAAGCATCGCTACAGTAAGTGCTGAAGGTGTGGTTAGCGGTGTCAAGGAAGGTACTACCATCATCACCGTAAGCGTGCCAGCTGAAGGTCTTTACTCTGCCGCTTCTGCGGAAGTCACCATCACCGTGAATGCCAGCGGAACCGTGGAGAAAAATTGGGTTAAGGTTACTGCAGCTAAGGAGAATTGGGCAGGTCAATACATTATCGTTATAGATAGTGCTTCGAAGTATCTGGATGGTTCTCTCACAGTAGGTAAAAATACAGGAGAGCTTGGTAATACTGATGGAATCAAGGATGTTACTATAGATGGGAATTCGATATCTCTTACAAGTGTTTCAGAAGGCAGTTCTTTTACCATTGAGGCTGTAGAAGGTGGATATGCTATTAAAGCGGCTTCTGGTAAGTATCTTTCTGGACAAGCAAATACAAATACTCTGCTTGGATCAGACACTCCTGTTCAGTTAAGTATAGAAATTAATGAAGATGGAACAGTTAAGATAGCCATTTCAGATGCTACAACTAATCTTGTTTATAATAAATCTGCTAATATGGTTCGCTTCTATAAGACAAGTACTATATCTGGTAATCCAAACGGATATCCATATGTATCTTTGTATGAATTGAAGTAATTTTAATTATTCTTGATACCACAGGGATGGCCCGTGAGGACCATCCCTTTTTCGATTACTTCCGACGCTGCCTGAGGGCTTCGAATAGCAGGATGGCGGCGCTGACTGAGACATTCAGGGAGTCAAGCCTTCCCAGCATAGGGATGCGGATATGCCTGTCTGCCGCTTGACGGAACTCGCTTTTAAGCCCTGTGGCTTCGGTTCCCATCACTATGGCTGTGGCTCCGGTCATATCGCTGTCGTAGTATAGCTCCGAGTCTTGAAGCTGTGCTGTAAGGATCTTGATATCATTGGCCTTCAAATACTCTATACATTCCGCAGAACTGCAGCAGACGCAGGGCACTGTAAATACGGCTCCTATGCTGGCGCGGATAAGGTTAGGGTTATAGAGGTCCGTAAGAGGGTCGCAGATGATCAAGGCGTCTGTTCCTGCCGCATCGGCGCTTCTGAGCACTGCCCCTATGTTCCCGGGCTTTTCCACGCTTTCCAGAACGATTATCAGGGGATTCTCGCCAAGTTTCAAACTTGCCAAGTCTCTGGATGGAGTCTTGACTTCGGCTATGATCCCTTCTGTGCTCCCCCTATAGGCTATCTTGTTATATAGTTCGGGGCTGAGTTCGAAACACTTTACGCTTGTAGCGATTCTTTGAAGTATGTCGCAGGGCTCTCCTAATCCCATAATGGCGGGACAGTAAAAAACTGAGTCGATTATGAATCCTCCTTCCAGGCAATGTTCTATCTCTCTTTTTCCTTCCACTACGAATAGACCAAATTCCTTTCTTGCAGAAGATTTCTGCTGAAGAGAGAGTAGTAATTTGATTTTAGGGTTCTGCGGGCTTGAAATAAATTCTGTCATCTGTGTTTTCTTTTAGACAAAAATACTTATATTTGTCCAAATATAAATACTGAATCGTGACTAAAACTTTTATTAACAAATAAACCAACAAGTATTATGAAGAAATTAATCATCAGCCTGGTGGCCATTCTCGGCTTGGGCATTGCAGCTTCTGCTAACAATTACACTATCGATGAGTCTGCTATCGACGCCATGATCGAAAATGCAGTTGAGGTTTCTCCTATGGCAGCAGAGGCAAGTGCCGCAGCTATTCAGGATGTTACTCTCAAATTCGGTTCAGCTCCTCAGCCTATCGTAGCTTTCGTGCTTTCAGTTATTCCTGTAACAGGCTGGCTGGCAGTTCACCGTATGTATCTGGGCACATCACCTCTGGCAGTAATCCTTAACATCGTAACTGGTGGCGGTTTCGGTATCGTATATGTAGTTGACTGGGTAGTACTCCTTATGGGTGTTCTTAACAATAACATCAAAGACTATGTTAACAACGGTCGTTGGTGGATGTGGGCTAACATCATTTAATCTTGAATCTTAAAAAATTACATAGTTTTCTCCTGCTTTTTCTTCCCATTTTGTGTTTCGGTCAGCGCCGAGCCTCAGCGGATGTAGAGATTAAGACAGTGTCAGGAAACAATGTGACTACAGTCACCAAAAGCGTCTATTGTTCTAACAATGGACGCTTGGTGGCTTTTTTTCATACTCCTCTGGAGTATATTCTCGATACCAATATATTGGGAGAAAGCAAGTTGTATTTTCCTGCTTCGAACGGGGTCTTCGTGGACAGTTCCGGAGCTTTTTCCTCTGTGGATGAGCTGCTGCTGATATTTCTGAATGGTAGATTGGACGATCTGGGCCTATCCCTTTCGGGGTATAAGCTGAAAAGTACTGAGATTTTGGAGGAGGGGATGATGAAAAAGACTTTTGTGGGGCTAAGACCCGAGCTGCCACCTGTCTGTGAGATAGTATATAAAGACTATCTGCCTATATACAGTGCCTCTCTTACGGAAGACGGCCATCCTATGGTGAAAGTCTATTATTCCAAGTATGAGAATCTGGGTTATCTGCCTTTTCCTCACCGTTCTACCCAGATTATCTTTAATTCGCCGAAGGATTCTACCATAGTTCGCAGCATCTATTCTAATGTCCAGCTCGATGGCAGCGACCCTATGTTCGACTTCACTGTTCCTCAGGATGCTCAGCCTGTGGATATGTCTGAACTTCTGAAAAAATGAGCCGCTCCCTTCGTTTTTTTCTTTTAAGTCTTGCTCTTCTGCTCTCAAGTGCCTGGCCCTCTTATGCCCAGCTTTCTCCGAGTAGATTTACTCCTTCGTATGGAGAGTTTTTCAAGCAGGCATGGAAGGAAAAGGGGCCTGTTACCGCCATTTTGGCTACTTCTGACAGGCTTCAAAGAGATAACAGGATAGGCCTTGCCAGCAGTCATTATCTACGACAGGACGGAAAAGTCCACGAGGATATTTACGGACTTATTCCTCTGGTCCAGCCTATCAGACACTTTGACCTGGAAGGTCTCAGTCCTTCAGGGGAGTATAGGTATATGTCTGAAGATGAAGAGTTTATTAATTATCTTATAGGGAATAATTACTCCTCGGATGCGGTCTATTACCTTTATGGAACTAATATGGCTTCATCCGACAGTCTGGATTATTATCGCGGCTATGCCCTTTATGCTGCCGGAGCCTTGGATATGGCAGCAGATGAGTTTTCTAAAGTCTCCAAGTCTTCCGGATTCTATGAGAAGTCCCTTTTCTATGGACTTGTCTGTGATATTTACCTTCAGGATTATAGTTCAGCTTCGAATAGGATGAACTCTTATGAGGGTAGCCAGCAGGAGCTGAAATCCTATGAACTTGCCGCCTTGAGTCTATTGATGGACGATGCTGATGGATATAAGACCTTTGCTCAGGATTTCACTTATTCGAATTATGTCTTGAGTGATGGGGAGAAAGTTTTCGAGGATATCTATCATAGTCGCTTTGAGGAAAAGCGCAAGAGTCCTTATCTGGCAGCCGGCCTTTCGGCCCTGCTTCCTGGACTTGGGAAATTATACGCTGGAGCTTACGGGGAGGGGATTTCTTCTTTCTTGCTTTGGGGCTGCTCTACCGCCCTTGCCATAGACAATGGCATAAAGAATGGGGCGGGGGATTGGCGGACCATAGTCTTCAGTACGGTCGCCAGCCTCTTGTATCTGGGTAATATCTACGGCTCATATATCTCCGTAGGCATTTATTATGATTATCTGAAAGATGCGCAGAACAGTACTATCGTATTTAACATTCATCTTCCTATCCGTACTCTTTTCAAATAAGCTGAGTGCGCAGTCGGAAAGTGGGGCTGCTCTGCTGTATCAGGCGGCTCTCTGTGAAAGGCAGGTCTTCGAGGCTGAGAACCCGAGACTGGCCTGCGAGGCGCTTTGGGCTAAGGCAGATGCTTATGAGAAGGCGGGGAATTGTGCCGACGCTCTCGTTACGCTGTGCCGGATTCAGCCCTATCTTCTAAGTCCGCAGGAGAGGAGGGAATTGGCATATAAAAAAGCGGAACTCGCTTATAGGCAGTGGGATTATGAGTCCGCACTGAACTTCCTGAAAGAGCAGGGGATGGAGCCGCAGGTGGAGAGTCCGAAGCTGAAGAAGGATTGGCTGGGGATGCTGCTGACTTTCGCGGTGCCGGCCGGTTTTGTATATGTGGAGGACCTGTCAGGCGCGCTTATTTATACTCTTCTGAATGCCGCATCTGTGGGCTGGATTGCGCTCGAATGGAACGCCGCCTGCTATGTGAGCGCAGTGCTCGGAGGAGCATTGGCCTTGAATGTCAGCTTCATGGGAGCACAAGAAAAAGTTGCGCTCCGGATAGAGGAACGCAACTCTTTAGCTATCAAAGAAGCTCAAAGACAAGCTCTTAGTTCATTTTTTCAGGCCTCATCTGAGGGAAGAACAGAACGTCCTGAATAGTGGTCTGGCCGGTCATGAACATGGTCAGTCGGTCTATTCCCATTCCGAGTCCTGAGGTCGGTGGCATACCGTATTCCAGAGCCCTTACGAAGTCCATATCGATGTACATAGCCTCGTCGTCACCCTTGCTCTTGAGGGCGGCCTGCTCCTCGAAGCGCTCGAGCTGGTCGATAGGGTCGTTGAGTTCGGAGTAGGCATTGGCCAATTCCTTTCCGCATACGAAGAGTTCGAACCTCTCGGTCAGGCTGCTGTCTTCCCTGTGTCTCTTGGTGAGTGGGGACATCTCTACAGGATAATCAGTTACGAAGGTCGGTTGGATGAGTTTGTCTTCGCAGTACTCTCCGAAGATGGCGTCGATGAGCTTGCCCTTGCCGTAACTTGGCTCCACTTCTACGTTCAGTTGCTTGCAGACCTCTCTGAGCTGGGTTTCGTCCATCCCCTTGACATCCACTCCGGCGTATTCCTTGATGGCTTCGAGGATAGGGAGTCTGCGGTAAGGGCCGGCGAAGTCCACCTCGTGTTCTCCGATTTTGACCTTGCTGCTGCCGTTGACTTTCTCGGCTATGATCCCTAGGAGTTTCTCTATGAATCCCATCATCCAGATGTAGTCCTTGTAGGCTACATAGATCTCCATACAGGTGAACTCAGGGTTGTGGGTCTTGTCCATTCCCTCGTTACGGAAGTCCTTCGCGAATTCGTAAACTCCGTTGAAGCCTCCGACTATGAGTCTCTTGAGGTAGAGCTCGTTAGCGATACGAAGATAGAGAGGAATGTCCAGGGCATTGTGATGGGTGATGAAAGGACGGGCAGTAGCTCCTCCTGGAATGCTCTGCAGGATAGGTGTTTCCACCTCCAGGCAGCCGGCCTGGTTAAAGTACTCTCTCATGGTGGCGATGATCTGGGCTCTCTTTACGAAGACCTCCTTTACCTGAGGGTTCACGATGAGGTCCACATATCTCTGCCTGTATCTCATCTCAGGATCGGTGAAAGCGTCGAAGACTTGACCGTCGAGCTCCTTTACTATAGGGAGGACTCTGAGGGACTTGCTCAGCAGGGTAAGTTCCTTCACGTGCACGCTGAGTTGTCCGGTCTGGGTGTAGAAGGCGAAGCCCTTGATGCCTATGATGTCTCCTATGTCCAGGAGTTTCTTCCACACTGTATTATACATGGTCTTGTCTTCACCTGGGCAGATCTCATCCCTTTTTACATAGATCTGAATCCTGCCGCTTTCATCCTGGATCTCTCCGAAGGAGGCGGCGCCCATGATGCGTCGGCTCATGATTCGTCCTGCCAGACAGACTTCCTGGAAATTCCCTTTCTCAGGCTCGAATTCCTCGCTAATCTGCTTGGCTGTGGTGTTTACTGGATAAAGGGCTGCCGGATAGGGTTCTATCCCAAGTTCGCGCAGTTTTGCTAACGACTCGCGTCGGATGATTTCTTGTTCACTGAATTCTTGTATCATATACTATTACTCAAGTTTCGCATGTAACTAATTATCTAATATTAAGAGATTTGTGCCGCCTGCGAAACTTTTTCCCACGCACATTTCTCTTTGTTTATCTGACCCTTCTCCTAAATCCTCTTCCTCAGGAAGAGGACTTTGTCGATGTTATAGCATCTCCGTACAGAGGTTGTTTCGCACTTGCGAAACTTATATACTATTATATTATTTCTTCTCTTTCTTTTATGTCTTTGATTCTCAACTGTATGCTGCTGTTCCCTCGGTAGAAGTTCTCCACTATGGAGTAACATACGTCGAAAGGATTGCCGTGCCGGATGTATTCGAAATATTCGTCCTTGTTAAAGGCTATGGCAGGAATAGCGCGGGAGTAATCCTCTTGAATCAGGTCCAGTTTCAGGTGTTTGCCTTCCGATCCCACTTTTCTTCCGCTGCCTTCGTCGCAGACGGCTTCCGTCACGAAGATAGGATTGGCGTTGCCAGGTCCGAATGGCTGGAACTGCTTCAGGATGCGGAAGAATTTCGGAGTTATCTGCTTGAAATCTATCTTCGCATCTATCTCTATTACAGGGGATTGCATCTTCTTGCTGATCTTCCCCTCCATAAAGGCGTCCATCCTTCTGGCAAATTCCTGTATATTTTCTTCCTTCAGGGTAAGTCCAGCCGCATAGACGTGTCCGCCGAAATTCTCCAGCAGGTCCGCGCAACTCTCTATAGACGAGTAGAGGTCAAAACCCTGAATGCTTCGCGCGGAACCAGTCACCAGTCCGTTCGATTTGGTTAGTACCACCGTAGGTTTGTAGAAGGCCTCCACCAGACGCGAAGCCACGATGCCCACCACGCCCTTGTTCCAGTTCGGGTTATAGACTATGGTCGCATTCTTGAATGCCAATGCCTTTCCGCCTCTGACCATCTCTATGGCCTCCTGCGTGATTTCGCGGTCTATGTTCTTACGTTCGTTGTTATTGTTGTTAATCTGCTCGCCTATCTTCATCGCACTCACGCTATCCGTAGCCGTCAGCAGTTGTACGGCGAGTCTTCCGGTCTCCATTCGTCCGGCTGCGTTGATGCGCGGCCCTATCTTGAAGACTATGTCGTCTATGGACAGATGCCCAGGTTCCAGCCCCGAGAGTTCCACCATCGCCGCCAGGCCCTTCCGCGGATTCTCATTCAGCCTTTTCAGACCATAGTATGCCAATATTCTATTCTCCCCCACCATGCTCACCAGGTCGGATGCGATACTCACCACCAGCAGGTCCAGCAGTTCCGTAAGGCTTTCGAACTCAATCCCGTACTTTATGCTATATCCCTGGGCCAATTTGAATCCGACCCCACAGCCTGAGAGGTCATCGAATGGGTAAGTGCAGTCCTCCCTCTTCGGATCCAGCACTGCGTATACGTCCGGCAACTGCTCATCCGGAAGATGGTGGTCGCAGATTATCATATCTATTCCGAAGGACTTGGCCAATTCCGCCTTCTCCACCGCCTTGATTCCGCAATCCACCGTAATAATCAGCCCCACCCCTTGGGCATGAGCCTGCATTATTCCCTTGGTGGATACTCCGTAACCTTCGTCGTAGCGGTCAGGGATGTAGAAATCCACCTTGTCGCTGAATCGGCTTATAAAGGAATGCAGCAGGGCCACCGCCGTGGTCCCATCCACATCGTAGTCTCCATAGACCATTATCTTTTCCCCAGAGACTATGGCCTGGTGCAGTCTTTCCACTGCACGTTCCATATCTTTCATAAGGAAAGGGTCGTGAAGTTTGCTCAGGTCAGGACGGAAGAAAGCCCTGGCCTGCTCGAAGCTGTAAACTCCTCTTTTCACCAGCAGATCAGCGAGCACTTTGTCTATTCCCACCTCGGTGGCAAGCTGGTCCACCTTCAGCTCGTCCGAAGCCTCCTTCAAAACCCATTTGCTTTCTTTTGTCATCTCGACACTTCCTTTTTAATCAATTTATAAAGTTCCTCTTCCACTTCCTCCAGACTCTTTCCGTCGGTACAGAGGCTGTAAGGGACGCTTTCATATAACTTGCTTCTTTCTTGAAGTAGTCTCTCCATAGCCACTTCTTCTTTCAGAAGAGGTCTGCATTCCATCTCAGTCTCAAGCCGTTTTTTCAAAGTGCTGATTTCGGCTTTCAGGTATATGCAGAGCATATCTTCCAGAATCAGCTGTCTTACTCCAGCTATGGTGATGGTACCTCCTCCGAGGGAGAGCACCAGATCCTTATGTGTCAGCTGGTGCATCACCACCACATCCCTAAGGGCTTCGGCCTCTATGGCTCTGAAGGAATTCTCTCCTTCCAATGCGAAAATCTCAGGAATGCTCAGGCCAATCTTTTCTTCTATGTATCTGTCCAGGTCTATGAACTCAAAGTTCAGCCTTGCGGCAAGCCTTGCTCCCACACTGCTCTTTCCCGAGCCCATAAAACCTGTCAATCCTATTATCACAATTTTAGTTTCGTAAGTAACAAATTATTAAAATAAAGTCGGTTCTTCTATAGATTCAGTATCTGTCTCTATCTCCTCCGGCTCATCCATTACGCTGATTTCCAGCGGACTTATCTTTGGAATCTCCTTCTGGAGAGGCTCTATGAATTCCACCTTCTTTATCTCTCTCTCGTGGCACTTCTTACCCTTCGCATTGATACCTTTCTTCGCTATCCACTGTTCGGCGTCGATAGCCTCAGGCTCACGGTGTTCGGATTTGCCTCCGAAGGTCACAAGATACTGAGGGAAAGGATCGTCGCAGATGTCTATGAGTCTGGATTTGCTGTGATCCGAGATGAAACTCATAGGGGTGTTGTCGCTTAGAACGAAGGAGAAGCGCTTCACATAGTAGGACTTGGATGCTCCGTCGTAGTAAAGGACGGTGTAGGTCTTCGCCGGGTCAAATTTCTCTATCTTCAACACATCCCCCTGGTAGCGGTTCGATACATCGAAGGAAGTGGTGTAGAAAGTACCGTTTTTGAAAATGGCGAGCACTTTGTCCTCGGTGGAGAAAGCTCCCAGATAGAGGCCTCTCTGCTCGTCGTTCAACTTCTGTATGTCTGCATCGTACCAGATATCTTTTCCCGAGATGGTGGAGATTCCGGCAGACTTGAGATTGATCTTATGTATAGGGTTCTTGGTCACCAGGTTGCCTCGGCTGCTCTTGCCCTTGATGGCGAGCTTGCTGAAGTCGTATTCGAGGGCAGTCTTTTTGATCTTGCCCTTAGGCCTGAGCTGAATCTTCACGGTCTCGGCCTCTGCGTTGCTGTTAGCACTGAACCACACTATCTGGGAACCTTCCTCACCAGTGGTGATGTCGTAGGTCTTGTCCCTGGTCACTGAGGTGATGGTGAAACGCTTGGCATAGTAGATAGAGGTCTTGCCCTGGCGGTAGATCACGTTGTAGGTGGTGCGGCTGTCGCCTCTGTTGAAAAGCCCCACGTAGATGAGGTCTTTCTCGAAGAAGGCCTTGTCGCTGACTTTGGATACTCGGTAGGAGCCGTTCTTGCTGATTACCAGTACTTCGGACAGGTCGGAGCACTCGCATATGAATTGTACTCCGTCGTCCTTTTTGAGAGCAGTGCCCACGAACCCTTCTGCGAGGTTCACATATAGCTTGGCATTGTTGTTAACCACCTTGTTAGCGTCTATGGTCTCGAAGCCGGTCAGTTCAGTGCGTCTCGGATAGAGATCTCCGTATTTCTCCTTCAGCCTGCGGAACCATTTGATGGTGAAGTCCACGATATGCTCTATGTCGTCTTTTACTTTCTCCATCTCCTTGTCCAGGGCCTTGATCTTCTCGTCCAGCACCTTGGTGTCGAATTTGGAGAGCTTGCGCACCGGCTTGTCCACCAGCTTGTCTATGTCCTCCATCACGATTTCGCGGCGGAGCTGCTCTTCGTAGCTTCGCATCTTGGCCAATATAGCCTTCTTCTGCTCTTCCCAGCTTTCAAAGCTCTTGTCCTCCAGGATCTTATAGACCTTCTCCTCGAAGAAGATCCGCTCCAGGGAAGTATAATGCCAATCCTGTTCCAACTCCGAGAGCCGGATGTTCAACTGTGCGAGTAGCAGTTCTTTCGTGTGTTGGGTGCTGTACTCCAGAATCTCGTTAACCGAGAGGAAGGCCGGCTGTTTGTCCACGATGACGCAGGCGTTTGGCGTGAGGGTGGTCTCGCAGTCGGTAAAGGCATAGAGTGCATCTATGGTCTTGTCCGGAGAGACGTCTGCAGGCAGGTGTATGATGATCTCTACCTTGTCGGTAGTGATATCGTCTATCTTTTTGAATTTGATCTTGCCCTTGTCCCTAGCCTTCATCAGAGAATCCTTGATCATCTCCGTAGTCTTGGTATAAGGGAGCTGGGTGATGGCTATGGTGCTTTTGTCTATCTTCTCTATCTTGGCCCTGACCTTGACCACTCCGCCCCTGCGTCCCTGCAGGTATTTGGAACAGTCTGCGTAACCGCCGGTAGGAAAGTCGGGATAGATCTCGAAGTCCTTGCCTTTCAGTATGTTAATGGAGGCGTCTATGAGCTCGTTGAAGTTGTGGGGAAGAATACGGGAAGACAGACCTACGCCTATGCCTTCGGTTCCCTGCGCCAGAAGCAGAGGGAAGCGGACTGGCAGTTCGATAGGTTCCAGATTACGGGCATCGTAACTGTTCATCCAACTCGTAATTTTAGGGTCGAAGATCACGTCCTTGGCGAAGCGGCTCAGTCGGGCTTCGATATAACGGGCGGCTGCATTCTTGTCACCGGTAAGGATGTTACCCCAGTTACCCTGGCAGTCTATGCAGTAGCCCTTCTGCCCGAGCTGGACGAGGGCTCCGAGGATGGAGGCGTCTCCGTGGGGGTGGTATTGCATCGTCTGGCCCACGATGTTCGCCACCTTCGTGAGATCTCCGGTGTCAATCTTATACATCGCGTGCAGCACTCGCCTCTGAACGGGCTTGAGTCCGTCCACTATATTAGGCACGGCCCTGTCCAGAATCACATAGGAGGCATAGTCCAGGAACCACTCCTTGAACATTCCGGAGAGTTTGAATTTCTTCGAATCGCTCTCCAGCAGTTTGTCGAAGCGGCCTTCCGATTTGCCTTCCCCCTCTTCCTCCATAATCTCGTCTATCTCTTCATCTTCCTTGACGATCTCTTCTTCGTTGACGGTATCTTCGTATTCTTCTCTCATAAGTTAATCCTCATAGCCGAACCTTCGGAGTTCCTTCTTGTTCTCCCTCCAGTCCGGATCCACTTTAACATACAATTCCAAAAAGACTTTCTTCTGGAAGAAATCTTCCATGTCAAGTCTGGCGGCGGTTCCCACCTTCTTCAGGGCTGCGCCCTTCTTGCCTATCACTATTCCTTTCTGGGATTCCCTCATCACGTAGATGACGGCCCTTATGTCGTAGCGCTCTTCGCCTTCCTTGAAAGATTCCACTTCTACCTGGCAGCAGTAAGGGATCTCTTCCTTGTAGTTCAGAAGAATCTTTTCTCTGACTATCTCGGCCGCGAAAAAGCGCAGATTTTTGTCGGTAAATGCGTCCTGGTCGTACCAAGGCGGGCAGACCGGAAGTTTTTCGACCACGGTGGAGAGAATCTTCTCCAGTCCGAATCTTTCCTGGGCAGATGCCGGAATAATCTCGGCTGCAGGTACTTTCTCCTTCCACCAGGACATAAGTTCCAGGACCTTGTCCTGCTGGCTGATGTCTATCTTGTTAATGACTATTATTACCGGACAGCTCAGGCGGGAGAGTTTCTCCACATATTCGCTGTTCTTGTCGGATTTTTCCACTGTATCGGTAACATAGAGAATGACATCGGCATCGCCTATGGCTCCGTCTATGAAATTCGCCATATCCTGCTGCAGCCTGTAGTTAGGCTTCAGAATCCCGGGAGTGTCGGAATAGACTATCTGATAGTCTTCTCCATTCACTATTCCCATTATTCTATGTCGGGTAGTCTGAGCTTTGGCGCTGACTATGCTGAGCTTTTCGCCCACCATAGCATTCATAAGCGTGGACTTCCCGACATTAGGATTACCGATAATGTTTACAAATCCGGACTTAAACATAGGCTCCCATCTTAAGAATGTTCACCTCGCCCTCGTCGAGCATTCTCCAGGCACCCTTCTTGAGACCCTTTTTGGTAAGACCGGCGAAGTAAACCCTGTCCAGAGCCCTGACTTCATAGTTCAGGGATTCGAAAATCCTGCGCACTATCCTGTTCCTTCCGGAATGGATTTCTATGCCAAGTTTCCTGTGGTCTGCAGGGTCGATGAATTCGAGGTCGTCTGCTGCGATGAGGCCGTCACTGAGTTCCACTCCCGCGAGAATTTTCTCCCTGTCTTCCTCAGTCAAAGCTCTGTTCAGGCTGACCTGATAGATCTTCTTCTTGTTGTAGGAAGGGTGGGTGAGTTTCTCTGCAAGTTCTCCGTCATTTGTGAACATCAGTACTCCGGTGGTGTTCTTGTCCAGTCTGCCCACAGGGAACACCCTGTAAGTGCAGCCCTTAAGCAATTCCATAACCGTCTTTTCAGCGTGAGGGTCGCTGGCTGTGGTGACATATCCCTTAGGCTTGTTCATCACGATATACACTTTCTCTTCGCCCTTGAGTCTTTCTCCGCTGAATTTAACTTCATCCTTGTAGATGTTGATCTTGGTGCCAAGTTCGGTAACCACTACTCCGTTTACTGTCACTACTCCAGCCTGAATAAAGGTGTCAGCCTCACGTCTTGAGCAAACGCCGGAGTTCGCGATATACTTGTTCAGGCGGATCTCCTCCTGAATAGGTGCCTTGACATAATCGTTGTCAGACATCTCTACACTACTAAGCAGAGGTTTGCGGCTTATCATTCTGTTAATGCCTTCCTCTGACGCTTTTCCGAAGCCGTAATTTTTCTTAGGCGCATTCTTGCGCTTTCCGCCTTGGAACTTAGGCTTGCCGGCAGAGAAATTCTTACGTTCAGATCCATAAGGCTTCGTGTAGCTCTTGTGTTCTCCGTTGAAAGATTTACGTTCTCCATAAGGCTTGGCCTCCCCGTAGCTCTTGTGCTCCCCGTAAGATTTGTGCTCGCCATAGGACTTGCGTTCTCCTCCGTAAGTCTTGTGCTCTCCGTAAGCTCTGTGCTCACCATAATTCTTGCGCTTGAAATTCTCCGAGGTGCTGTAAGCTGGACCCTCGGCTGGTCTTGTTACGGCTCCCGCTGTTTTTCTGGGTCTAAGTTTTCGGCCGTTTTTAACGTTCTGTTCCATTACTTTAATTTAAAAATGTACGTAATTTTTCCCTCCTGAAGTTCAGGAGTGCTTTCTGTAATATTATTTAATCTGGTGAAGTGGGTCTTCATCGCTGCGTTCCTCGCTTCACTCCATAAAGTCTTATCATCAATTGTCGTACCAGGTGCTCCTGCTATGGCATTCCTGACATTTCCATATACATCCACCCATATGCTCACCACTACTATTCCACTTTCCTGTTTGTTATAATTCGGTTCTGCCAATCCTCCTACGACATTTCTGCCTTGCAGGTGGGCGTTCGAGCGTCCCGAAATGAGGGTGTTGTCGCTGTTCCCTTCCGGCTGCCCGGCTCGGAAAGTCTCTTCTGTTTTCTTGGAACTATGGGCCGTTCCTGCATCGGAAGGTTTTTTGGGGGTCCCCGGAAATGCTGCCCTCGGATCAAGTTTGGGCTTTTCCTGTTCAGGCTCAGGCATAGCCACGTCCCCGAATTTATCAGCTTCAGTCTGAGGAGTCTCGTTAGGACTTTCCTCTTCTATGGGGCTTTCGCTTTTCTGTACCAGTTCCACCGGTTTTTCCATATCCACTTCTTCTGCCACGGGTTCTTTGGAAAAATCCGGTTTGAATTCTTCCTGCTCCGTAAAGTCTATCAGGAAAGAACTTTCCTCCGGCGGGGGATAGATATAGCTCAAGCCTTTGAAACCAAGTATGAGCAGGGCACATAAATGTACCAGAACCGCGAGCCCTATGCCCACGATCTTGGAGATTTTAGAGGATTTCTCCCTGTTTTTCAAATATGCCTGCTCCATTCTTTCTATTCCGGCGAGGTGGCCAATATTACCTTGTAGTGGTTTCTCTTCGCTATGTTCATCACCGCCACCACCTCCTTGATAGGAACATCCTGGTCGGCGTATATGGCGAAGGTCGGTTCCTGCTCCGAAGATAACTTCTCGATGAGCATATCCTCCACATTCTCGAAAGGGACCGGATTGCGGTCTCCATTGATGTGATAAGTGTAAACCTCAGAGCCGCAGTCTTTTATGGATACCGATACTGTGGCTTTCGCGCTTACTTGTCCAGTGCTCTTAGGCAGCAGGAGTTTCAAGGCGTTAGGGTTTATCAGAGTGGAGGTGACCAGGAAGAAGA
>JBJEBS010000105.1:0-6413 GCA_051870275.1 Candidatus Cryptobacteroides sp. | reverse complement strand
TGACGGAAGCAAAGTGTTATATATCAGCAGCATACCAGGACCTGTCAAAACCGCGAAAGACACCGACCCTGCCCTGGACAAGGCCCAGGCCTATATCACCGAAGACCTGATGTACAGGCATTGGGACCACTGGGTAACAGAGACTCCCCGCACTTATCTCGCTCCTATAGACAAGGTCAATCCTGAGAACAGCATAGACCTGCTGGGAGAAGAGCCTTTCGAACTGCCTACCGAGCCTTTCGGGGGAATCGAGCAGCTGGACTGGTCTGCCGACGGAAAACTCATAGCCTACTCCTGCCGTAAAAAAACCGGTAAGGAATACGCATTCAGCACGAACTGCGGCATTTATATCTACGATACTGAAAGCGGCAAGACTTTCGATTTGAAGACCGACGGAGGTTACGATACCGATCCGGTATGGAGCGAAGACGGAAGACATTTGGCCTGGATATCCATGGCAAGGGATGGCTATGAGGCTGACAGACAGAGGATTCTGTGTTGCGAATTCCTGGGGATGGAAGGCGCTGAGCCGAAATTCTCCGAGATAGTGGAGTTGAGCGCTGACTTCGACAATGACGCGAACTCTCTGGTATGGCACGGCGACGAGCTCTATTTCAGTTCTATGAGGCCAAGCGCCACTCAGGCAGTCCTGAAGGCTGAGCTGAATGGTCAGATCACGCAGTTGAGCGGGGAAGATTGGCCTTATGACTTCTTCTCCCCGTGGGCGATCAAGGACAGGGAAGACGGCGGAGTGGATATCTATACCAGCTACTATTGTCTGAACTTCCCGCTGGAGCTGGTGAAAGTGAGCGTGGACGGCGAGGGGCAGAAGACCTTCTGTCAGATTAGCCACGAGAACGAGCATCTCTTAAGTCAGCTGAAGGAGCCTTCAAGCGAGAGCATACATCTGCAGACAGTGGATGGAAAGCAGATGCAGTGCTGGGTGCTTTACCCTCCTGAGTTCGACCCTTCCAAGCAGTACCCTGCCATAGAGATAGTACTCGGAGGCCCTCAGGGAACCAACTCCCAGGACTGGAGCTACAGATGGTGCTATCGCCTTATGGCTCAGCAGGGTTACGTGGTCATAATGCCTAACAGGCGCGGTACCACCGCCTTCGGACAGGAGTGGAAGGAGCAGATCAGCGGAGATTATCCTGGACTCAACATGCAGGACTATCTGACTGCTGGCCGCTACATTAAGAGTCAGCCTTACGTAAGCAAGCTGGCCTGCGTGGGCGCATCCTACGGCGGATACTCTGCTTATATGCTGGAGGGTCTGCACGGCGACCTTTACGACTGCTTCATAGCCCACGCCGGCATCTTTAACGAAAAACAGCTCTGGTACAGCACCGAGGAGATGTGGTTCGCCAATTGGGACAACGGCGGTCTCACAGAATACGCCTACCAGAGCGGCCAGATAGGCCCTAAGGGAGATGGAATCACCTTCGGAGGCATGCAGCAGGCAGGCGCTCCTTACTCAGAGAACGCCAGAGCACAAAGGCATTATGCGCAGTCCCCTGAAAGTATGGTAAAAAATTGGCAAACACCTATCTTGTGCATACACGGAATGATGGACTTCCGCATCCCGTACGAGCAGGGCATGGCAGCCTTCAACGCAGCGCAGATGATGGGAGTGCCGAGCAAACTGCTCATCTTCCCTGAAGAAAACCACTGGATACTTCAGCCGCAGAACTCCCTGCTATGGCACAGAGAATTCTACGATTGGCTAGAAAAATGGTGTAAATAAGCTCTTAACTCTCCTTCGCGATCCGCATCTTAGCGTATTTGAGAAGGAGAGTTTTAGTTCCGTAAACTTCAAAATCCACCACGGCGCGAAGCTCCGGAATCACTCCGCTAAGGGAGATGATCCTGCCGAAGCCGAAGCGGTTATGCTCTATCCTCTGGCCCTCTCTGAACAGCGACATGTCCTGAGGCACGAAGTCCTTCGGCGGATCCATAGGGGGCAGAGACGGTTTGGAACTGCTCTGTGCCGGTCTGGAACTGCTTTGGACAGGATTGGAGCTGCTCTGAACAGACTTGGAGCTGCTTTGAGCCGCTCTGGAGCTGACCGGCCTTCCATACTGAGAGCTGACAGGCTGCCTTCCGAACTGCTGGCCCTGCGGGAAGCGCCTGGCTTCCGAACTCCTGCCATAGCTTCCGAAATGCGGAGTAAGAGGCAGAGGATCCAGGATATATTGTGGGTCTATCTCCTTGACAAATAGGGACAAATCATTGGATTCTATCTTCCCGTTCCGCATCCTGGAATCGCAATAACTCAGGCTCACTGCCCTCTTCGCCCTGGTCAGAGCCACATAGAAAAGCCGCCTTTCCTCCTCCAGGTCATTTGAAGAGGCCATCATAGAAAGCGAAGGGAAGAGATTGTTCTCCATACCCGCGATGAAGACCCTCGAATACTCCAGGCCCTTGGCCGTATGCACGGTCATAAGCGAGACAGTGTTCTCCGAGTCCTCATTCTGCGTATCCACATTCGAGAGCAGCGCCACATTCTCCATATAATAGGCCAATCCCAACTCTCCTCCTCCGCCGACTTCCAGCTCTTCCTCTCCATTCTGCTCTGCCTCCAACTTCCTTTCTTCCACATAAGTGGACACCGAATCCAAGAGTTCCTCCACATTCCCTAGCCTGTCCTTTCCCTCCTGCGAAGTATCCATCCTCAAGTTACTGAGCATAGCAGAATCTTCAGCTATCTCCACTGCCAATTCATAAGCCTGAGTACTGTCCAGCTTCGTCGCCCATACATTCAGCATGTCCGCAAAGCGCCTGAGTTTCTCCTGGGCTGCCGGCTTTATCTGATAATCCAGCAGGTCTTCCAGATACACAGCCCTGAAAAGGGTACAACTATGTGCCTGGGCAGCATTCCCCAGCGCAGTCATAGTAGTATCTCCTATGCCCCTTGCCGGTTTGTTCACCACCCTCTTGAAGCTCTCATCGTCATTAGGATTCAAGGCCAATTTGAAATAGGCCATTATATCCTTAATCTCGGCTCTTTCGAAGAAAGAATTGCCGGAATATATCTTATAAGGAATGTTTCTTCGCCTCAGAGCCTCCTCTATAGCCCTGGACTGGGCGTTTGTCCTGTAGAGAACAGCGAAATCCGAATACTGGGACTGAGCGCGACTGACCCTGCCATAGATATCAGAGGCTATCCTGGCGGCCTCGTCGGCTTCCGAATCACAGCGGATAAGCCTGATCTTCTCCCCCGCCTCGGCACAGGAGTAACAGTTCTTCGGAATCCTGGAACTGTTATGTTCGATTAGACTGTTAGCAGCGTTCACTATCACCTGGGTGGAGCGGTAATTCCTCTCCAGGCGGATGATGCGGCTCTCCGGAAAGTCTCTTTGGAAATTCAGAATGTTCTGCACCCTGGCTCCTCGGAAAGCATAGATAGACTGAGAATCATCGCCTACTACACATATGTTATGGTGAAGTTGGGCGAGTTTAAGGATAATACAGTACTGGGCGAAGTTCGTATCCTGGTACTCGTCCACCATTATATAGGAAAAACGGTCTCGAAGGGCTTCCAGCGCCTGAGGACAATCCCTGAAAAGTATGTTCATATTCAGAAGGATGTCGTCGAAGTCCATCTTGTTCTGCTTCTTCAACTCCGCCTGATACTTCAGGTAGATGTCTTTAATGCTCCCTTTCCCCTGTTGTATGTCAGTATCCACCAGCTCAGGACGGAGGGCGTATCTGTCCGCCGTCACCAGATTATTCTTAGCATTCGAGATTCTGGAAAGAACATCCTTGGGTTTATACTTCTTCTCGTCAAGCTGCAGTTCTTTGATACAGGCCTTGATAGTCGAAATG
The DNA here is from genome assembly GCA_051870275.1 of Candidatus Cryptobacteroides sp. GTDB lineage: Bacteria > Bacteroidota > Bacteroidia > Bacteroidales > UBA932 > Cryptobacteroides. Next base: position 2,585 of record JBJEBS010000105.1, on the reverse strand, counting down.
GAATCCGAAGTATCGCTGATGCTGAAATTAAAAGGATAAGCCAACTCCTGTGCATATTCCCTTAAGAATCTGACGAAGACTGCGTGAAAAGTGCCCATCACCACCTTCGCTGCGTCACGTGTCCCCACCATCAGGGCGATACGCTCCTTCATCTCATCCGCCGCCTTCTTCGTAAAAGTCAAGGCCAATATCCTTTTCGGATTCACCCCCGCTGCGAGCATATAAGCCACCCTGCTCGTCAAAACCCTGGTTTTACCAGAACCTGCTCCCGCCACTATGAGGACAGGACCTTCTGTCGCCTCCACCGCATTTCTCTGCTCTTCGTTGAGGCCTTCCAAAATCGCTTGTATCTTGTTCTCCATATCTCTTCAGTAAAGGCTACGAAATTAAGCAAAAATTTACTATCTTCGCAGGCGATTTGAAGATTCAAATATAAAACCTTAAATAACATGTCCAAAACCATCGTTTTGAAAAAGGGTCTCAACATTCCGATTTCCGGAGTGGCAGAGAAACGCCTGAGCAAGACAGTGACAAGTGAGGTTATCGCCATTCAGCCAAGCGATTTCAAAGGTTTTCTTCCCCGACTCCTAGTCAAGGAAGGAGACAGTGTCCTCGCAGGTTCACCAGTGCTTTCAGACAAAAAAAATCCTGACATCATCGTGGCCTCTCCACTGAGCGGCACAGTCAAAGAGATAGTCAGGGGAGAGAAGAGAAAACTTCTCGCAGTATTAATCCAAACCGAAAAAGAGCAGAAATCCGTTGATTTCGAAGTTCGGCAGCCGGAGAGCCTCAGCGCTGAAGAAGTGAAATCCGCACTGCTGGAAAGTGGACTTTGGCCCTTCCTGATTCAGCGCCCATACGGCGTGATGGCAGACCCACAGGTCACACCTAAAGCCATCTTCATCTCAGCCATCTGCTCGGCTCCGAATGCAGCAGATCCGGACTACGCCTTCGAGACAGAGGTCTCAGCTATCCAGGCCGGCATCACTGCCCTTTCCAAGCTCAGCGAAGGAGGAGTTCACGTCAGTTTCGACGAGAAAAGCTACTCCAGCTCTCCACTTGCCAGACTGAAAGGCATTCACGAGCACCTCTTCAGAGGTAAATACCCTGTAGGCAATGTCGGAGTTCAGATCAGCCATATCAGCCCTATACGTAAGGGAGATATCGTCTGGACTATCTCACTCCAGGGCTGCGCAGCCATAGGCAAGCTCTTTACCAAGGGTGTTTACGATGTTCGCAGAAGAGTAGCAGTCAGCGGACCTATGGCCATAGAGCCGGCTTACATCAGCGCCGTTCCTGGAACACCTATGAACACTCTTCAGGCTTTCTACAGCACTAACGAAGAGGCTGTACGCTTCGTAAGCGGAGATGTGATGAGCGGCAAGAACGTGGGCAAAGAAGGCTATCTCGGCTTCTTCGACAACACCATCACCCTCATCAAGGAAGGAACTGAAAAGGAGCTGCTCGGTTGGGCACGTCCTTTCAGGTTTAACCAGTACAGCGCAGACCATACCTACTTCAACTGGTGTCTGGGCTGGCTCACCCCTAAGAGAAGACTGGACATGGACACTAACCTTCACGGCGGTCCACGTGCATTCGTAATGTCAGATTCCTATTATGCCAAGCACCTTCCTATGGACATCTATCCTCTCTACCTCACCAAGGCCTGCCTGGCCGGAGACATAGAGAAGATGGAGCAGTTCGGTATCTACGAAGTGCTTCCGGAGGATCTCGCCATCTGCGAATACACCGACCCTTCCAAGAACAACATTCAAGACATAATCGCAAAGGGCATAGACCTGATGCTTAAAGAAATGGCTTAAGAGTATGAATAAGATTTTTGAAAAAGGCGGCAAACTTTACTGGTTGCACTCTACAATCGACGCTTTTGAGACATTCCTGCACGTCCCTGGTACAGTTGCCCGCAAAGGAGCCCACATCCGTGACGCCGTGGATGTCAAGCGTATTATGATCATCGCAGTGATAGCCGCAGCTCCAGCTGCCCTCTTCGGCATGTGGAACGTAGGCTATCAGTATTCTCTGGCCACCGGTATCTCCTGGAACATTCTGCAGGAGTTCTGGTACGGCTTCCTCAAAGTCCTTCCTCTCTATCTGGTATCCTACATAGTAGGTCTGGCTATAGAATTCGCCTCTGCCCAGATCAGAGGCGAAGAAGTTAACGAAGGTTATCTGGTTTCAGGTTTCTTCATCCCTCTCATCGTCCCTGTGGACGTGCCTCTCTGGATGCTGGCAGTGGCAGTGGCCTTCGCCGTCATCTTCGGCAAAGAGGTTTTCGGAGGAACCGGTATGAACATCATCAACCCAGCTATCCTCACCCGTGCATTCCTCTTCTTCTCTTATCCTAATCATATGTCAGGTGAGAGCTGCTGGATCGCAGGTGGAAGCGAGGCAGTAGTGGACTGCTACAGCGGTGCTACACCATTGGCCTTAGCTGCTAACGGAATGGATGCCCTGACTAACGCACACATCCAGTACACGCCGGACTTCTGGACCATGTTCTGGGGAGGCATCCCTGGTTCGGTGGGTGAGACGTCAGTGATAGCCATACTGCTGGGTGCCTTCAT
>JBJEBS010000104.1:0-25730 GCA_051870275.1 Candidatus Cryptobacteroides sp. | reverse complement strand
CCAAGGCTACCCGCTCGAATTCCTCGGCGAGCATAGGCAGGTCGAATTTAGAAGAGTTGAATCCAGCTAAATCGCTGTCCTTGAGCCACTCGGCCACTTCGTCTGCCACCTCGAAGAAGGTAGGGCAGTCCACGAGCATATCGTCGGTAACTCCGTTAACTTTCGATGCTGCAGGGTCAATCGGCCGCTGGCAGCGCTTTTCATAATCCCAAGGCTTGATCTTCCAGGTCTTTATCTTCTCGGATCCATCAGGGAAAACCTTCACAAAGCTAAGCTCTATGATGGAGTCACAAGGAATATTCAGACCCGTGCTTTCGATATCGAAGAAAAGCAAGGGACGCTTCAGGTTTAGATCCATATTATTATGTACACTTTAATTTAGGATACCATTATAGGCATCAGTATTCCACAAATCTTTTCGCTTTCGCTCTCTTCTTCAGAAGGAACTATGAGGGCTGCTCGTCTGGCGTCTGCAAATTTCATGATGACGGTCTCGCAGCTCATGTTACTGAGTATCTCGATAAGGAAACTGCTCTTGAATCCTATGCTGAGAGAATCTCCGTTATACTCGCAAGGCACTTTCTCGTAGGCTGCGATGGCGAAACTAAGATCCTGTGCCGTCAATTCCAGAAGGCCTTCGGAAAGCTCGAACTTGATGTGGTTCGAAGCCTTGTTAGCACATACTGCGACACGTTTGACGGTATTCAGAAGTTGTACTCTGTCTATCTTCAGGATGTTCGAATTGTTCTGAGGAATCACGTCCCTGTACTTAGGGTAGCGGCCTATGATAAGGCGGCAGATAAGGGTGGTAGCTCCGAATTTGAATACTGCGGAGGACTCGTCGAAGTCGAGACTTACGGTCTCGATATCTTTTCCTATGATACTCTTGAGCACCATAGCCGGTTTCTTGTGAAGAATGAAGGAGGTCTTTTCAGGACTCTTCAGTTCGGCATCGGTGTAACAGATAAGTTTATGTGAATCTGAAGCTACCAGAGTGCTGCTCTCCACATCCAAGTCGAAGAAAATACCGTTCATGGTAGGACGCATCTCGTCGTCAGCAGTAGCGAAGACAGTGGAAGTGATTCCGTTCACCAGGGCCTGGGCAGGAAATACTATATTTCTGGCATCGGCACATTTGTCTGAAATCTCAGGATAATCCTCTGCAGGATAATAAGGAAGAGAGGAATTACCGTTACTCCAGATACATTCAAAAGAGTTCTCGGATGAGGTCTTGATGCTGATAGGCTGATCCGGAAGGGATTTTATCAGGTCTATCAACTGGTGAGAAGGTACGGCGATGCAGCCTTCTTCCTGAACATCCACAGGAATGCCGGTGCGAAGCGTCAGCTCCATGTCAGAGGCGGTAATCTCGAGAATCCCTTCGTAAACACGGAAGAGGAAGTTGTCTAAGATAGGAAGGGCGGTTTTCGAAGGAATGGCCTTGGAAACGTCCATTAAGCCTTTAAGAAGCTCGGCACTTGATACATTGAATTCCATATGCATTATTATTTTGTCTCGTTAAAACATTAATCACACAAATATACGAAAAATACTCAAAACTATTGGCATATAATTTGACTTTATTATAGACCGGTTCGTAAATAACAATTAAAAAGATAAAAAGTATGAAACATTCTATTAAATCGATTCTAACGGCAGGCATGATTGTCATATCTACTGCCACTTTGTCAGCACGTCCTCAGGATTATCCTGACTTTACCTATGCAGCCGAGTCCTCGGTAGAAGCTGTAGTCTATGTGGAGGTCACTATCAAGAGCACGCCTAATTCCCAACTTGCAGATCCTTTTTTCCAGTTCTTCTTCGGGGAAGATTTCGCCCCTCAGCCTAAAGAGAGAAAGGGAAGCGGTTCAGGAGTGATCATCCGCCCAGACGGCTATATCGTAACGAACAACCACGTAATCGCTGACGCTACTTCAGTGCGCGTTACTTTGAACAACAACAAGTCCTACGATGCCACCATCATCGGCACTGACCCTGCCACGGATATCGCCCTTCTAAAGATTGAGGCCAATTCTCTTCCATACCTCAGCTTTGCCGATTCCGACCAGCTGCGCATCGGAGAGTGGGTGCTGGCCATCGGCTCCCCATACGACCTGCGTTCCACCATCACCGCCGGAATAGTATCTGCCAAGGGTCGCTCTATGCCGAACTACAAGGGTGAATTCAAGGTTGAGTCCTTCATCCAGACCGATGCTGCGGTTAATCCTGGCAACTCCGGAGGAGCCCTTGTGAACAAAAAAGGCGAACTGGTGGGCATCAACACCGCCATCATCTCTCAGACCGGCTCTTATACAGGATATTCCTTCGCCGTTCCTTCTAACATAGCCAGCAAGGTCGTAGCTGACCTTATCGACTTCGGTTCAGTGCGCAGAGCTCTTCTGGGTGTAGTTATGAGACCGGTTGATGAAAAAGTTGCAGACGAGATGAAACTTTCTTCGCTCAACGGCGTATATATAGTTGAGGTTTCAAAGGGAAGCGCTGCTGAGAAAGCCGGCATCAAAGAGGGTGACGTCATTCTCGAAGTCAATGGAAAACAGGTACTTGGAACTGCTAACTTCCAGGAACTCGTGAATAGTTTCCATCCTGGAGATGTAGCTAATATGAAACTCGCCAGAGGAAAGAATACCATGACTGTAAAGGTTACTTTCCAGGGAGACAATTCCCAGACCGGCTATGCCATGGAAGATGGTACGGTTTCCTTCTATGGAGCCAGTCTCAAGGCTGCTGACAAGTCCACCCTGAACGATCTGAAGATCAAGCACGGAGTGGAAGTGGTTTCAGCCGGTAGAGGAAAGTTGGCAGCCAGTGGCGTATGCGATGGAATGATTATCAGATATGTAGATAATCAGGCTGTGTCGAAACCTCAAGACGTGATAGATGCTGCGGCCAAGTCCAAGCGCGCATTCATTCTCGAGTGCATCACTCCGGCAGGTCGTTCCGCATTCTTCGCAGTGCCTAAGGAATAGACATTTTAATAGATAATGAGACAACTTAAGATTACAAAAAGTATCACCAACCGCGAGAGCGCATCTTTGGACAAGTATCTTCAGGAGATAGGCCGCGAGGAGTTGGTGTCCCCGGAAGAGGAAGTGGAATTGGCCCAGAGGATACGCCAGGGAGACCAGGCGGCTTTGGAAAAACTCACAAAGGCGAATCTTAGATTCGTGGTGTCTGTAGCCAAGCAGTATCAGAATCAGGGACTTAGTCTTCCGGATTTGATAAATGAGGGAAACCTGGGACTTATCAAGGCTGCAGAGAAGTTTGATGAAACCCGTGGATTCAAATTCATCTCTTACGCCGTGTGGTGGATCAGGCAGAGCATACTCCAGGCCCTTGCGGAGCAGAGCCGTATAGTCCGGCTTCCGCTGAACCAGGTGGGCTCGCTGAATAAGATCAATAAGGCACTTGGCCGCTTCGAGCAGGAAAATGAGAGACAGCCGAGCACAGCCGAATTGGCAGAGATGATAGATATTCCGAAGGAGAAGATCGACGATACGCTCAGGGTTTCCGGACGTCACGTGAGTATGGATGCTCCTTTCGTGGAAGGGGAGGACAATTCCCTGCTGGATGTGCTGCCGAATGACGATTCTCCTATGGCGGACAGGGGGCTGAACAAGGAGTCACTCAGCACCGAGATAGACAGGGCCCTGCAGATCCTTACTCCGAGGGAAAGGGAGATTATCAAATGCTTTTTCGGAATCGGTTGTCAGGAGATGACCCTGGAGGAAATCGGTGAGAATCTGGACCTTACCCGTGAGAGGGTGCGCCAGATTAAGGAGAAGGCCATTCGCAAGTTGAAAAAACCTGCAGCCAGCAAGCTGCTCAAATCTTACTTGGGCTGATGAACGCGGAGAAATGGCTGGCTTCCAAGGCTTCAGAAGCAGTGGAGGCTCTTTATGGGACTAAGGTCGAGGCCTACAGTCTTCAGGTGTCCATTACCAGAAAAGAATTCGAGGGGGACTACACTTTGGTAGTCTTCCCTCTTCTTCGTATCAGCCGTCAGAGTCCAGAGGCTACTGGACAGGCTATAGGACAGTATCTTACGGAGCATAATCCGGAGCTTGGTTCCTTTAATGTGGTGAAAGGCTTTCTGAACTGCTGTCTTTCTTCAAAGTATTGGAACGAGGAACTGGAAAGTATTATCGAGGATAAGGATTTTGGAAATCTGCCTTCTACGGGCAAGACCATTATGGTGGAGTTTTCTTCTCCTAATACGAATAAGCCTTTGCATCTGGGACATGTCAGGAATAATCTTCTGGGTTCGTCAGTGTCGGATATTCTGAAGGCTGCGGGAAACGAAGTGATTAAGGCTACCCTGGTGAATGACCGAGGAGTGCATATCTGCAAGAGTATGTATGCCTGGCAGAAGCGTTTCGACGGGGCTACTCCTCAGAGCCGTCATCAGAAGGGGGACCATCTGGTGGGGGACTGCTATGTGGAGTATGCTAAGATGGAGAAGGAGAATCCTGCAGTCTTGGACGATGTGCATAAGATGCTCGTGGACTGGGAGAATGGTGATCCTCAGGTGAGAGCGCTCTGGAAGATGATGAACGAGTGGGTCTTCGAGGGTTTCGAGCAGACCTATAAGGCCTTGGGTATCAATTTCGACAAGACATATTACGAATCCCAGACTTATCTTTTAGGTAAGGAGCTGGTTAAGAAGGGTTTGGATATGGGAGTCTTCGTGAAGGATCCGGACGGGAGTGTCTGGTGTGACCTCACTGCCGACGGTCTGGACAGGAAGATTCTGCTTAGAAGTGACGGGACTTCAGTCTATATTACCCAGGACCTGGGAACCGCCGAGAGGAGATTCGAGGAGAGTCATCTGGACTCTCATGTCTATGTGGTGGGAAATGAGCAGGACTATCATTTCCAGGTACTTAAGCTGATACTTAAGAAGCTGGGCTTCGAGTGGGCTGACAGGATTTACCACCTGAGTTATGGAATGGTGGAACTGCCTGAAGGCAAGATGAAGAGCCGTGAGGGCACCGTAGTGGATGCCGATGACCTTATCGAGAAGATGTATCAGGAGGCCAAGGCTACTTCCCAGGCTTCCGGTAAGTTGAGCGATATGAGTGAGCAGGAGAAGGATGAACTTTATCACAAGATAGGTCTTGGGGCTTTGAAATACTTCATCCTGAAGGTTGATCCTAAGAAGACCATGCTTTTCGATCCTAAGGAAAGTATTGATTTTAACGGTAATACCGGTCCTTTCATTCAATACACTCACGCCCGTATCAAGAGTATCTTGAGAAAGGCGGAGCTGGAGAACAAGCAGCCGGCTCTTTCTGAGGAGGTGGTTCTCTCTGCGAAGGAGGTGAGGATAGTGAAACTCCTAAGCTCTTATCCTGCCAAGCTTCAAGAGGCTGCGGATTCATTTTCTCCGGCTTTGATTGCTAATTTCGCTTACGAACTGGCCAAGGAGTTCAACCAATACTATCACGATACTGCGATTTTGAAGGAGAGTGATCAGAGCCTGCTTTCTGCGCGTCTGGCCTTGATCTCCGAGGTGGCGAAGGTGCTGAGCATGGCTATGGGCCTGCTGGGCATACAGCTTCCTGACAGAATGTAATTATGCAGGATTATATGTTTCCGACTTCCGTCAAGGAAGTGCAGAGTCTGGGATGGGACTATATCGATGTCATTTTCTTTACAGGAGATGCCTTCGTGGACCATCCCAGCTTCGGTACTGCCTGTATCAGCCGTTATCTTCAGAAATTCGGTTACAGGGTGGCGGTGGTGCCCCAACCTAACTGGAGGGATGACCTGAGGGATTTTAAGAAGCTGGGAAGACCTCGCCTGTATTTCGCGGTGAATGCAGGGGCTATGGATTCTATGGTGAATCACTATACCGCACAGAAGCGTCTTCGGCACGAAGACGCTTACACGCCCGAGGGGCGTGCAGGGCAACGCCCTGACCGTGCGGTCAGTGTTTACAGCCGTATCCTTAAGGAATTGTATCCCGACGTGCCTGTAGTTATAGGCGGAGTGGAAGCCTCTCTGAGAAGGCTCTGCCACTACGACTACTGGGAAGACAAGTTGCACCCATCCATCCTTTTAAGCAGCGGGGCTGACTGGCTTTGTTACGGGATGGGAGAAAAGGCTATGCTGGAGCTCACCAGAGCCATAGAAGCCGGTCGTAATGTCAGGCAGATAGAGGAATTGCCACAATTGGCCTTCTATAGAAAGGGCAGTTCTAAAAAGCAGGATGCCCTGATCCTGCACAGTTTCGAGGAGTGCCGAAGGGACAAGAAAGCCTTCGCGCAGAATTTCCACGAGATAGAGATTCAGGCAAATATGCTGCAGTCCAAGGTGATAGTGGAGCCTTGCGAGGGCGGCTATGTGCAGGTAAACCCGCCATATCCGCCAGCTACGGAAAGAGAGATGGACTCTTACTGGGACCTCCCTTTTACCAAGCGGCCCCATCCCCGTTATAAAGGCAAGAGAATTCCTGCCTATGATATGATAAAAGACAGCATTATTACTCACAGGGGCTGTTTCGGGGGTTGTAATTTCTGTACCATAGCCGCGCATCAGGGAAAGTTTATCCAGTCCAGAAGCCGCCAGAGCATAGTTACGGAGGTGAAAAAACTCGCAGCTATGCCAGAGTTCAAGGGAAATATCTCCGACCTGGGTGCACCTACCGCGAATATGTACAAGATGGAAGGCAGGGACAAGAGCCTCTGCTCCCTCTGCAAGAGGGCTTCCTGTCTTTTCCCAGTACCTTGCAGGAATTTGAACCGCTCGCACGAGGAACTGCTCAAGTTATATAAGGAGGTGGATGCGGTGAAGGGAGTAAGACACTCTTATGTGGGCAGCGGCATAAGATACGACCTTTTCCTTAGCGAGGATGGTTTCGTGGATGAGACTTCCAGACCATATCTTAGAGAACTGGTTCTGCATCATATTTCCGGCCGGCTGAAGGTGGCACCTGAACATACTGAAGATAAGGTGCTTTACTATATGGGCAAACCATCTTTTAAGCTCTTCGAGAGGCTTCGCGTCGAGTTCGACAAGATAATGGCTCAGGAGGGCAGGCGCAGCGGAATCGTGCCCTATTTTATCTCCGCCCACCCGGGCTGTACTATGGAGGATATGAGGCGTCTGTCGCAGCAGCCTTGTCTTAAGGGAATCTGGATGGAGCAGGTTCAGGATTTTACTCCTACACCTATGACTACCTCATCTGTAATGTTTTATACAGGTCTCGATCCTCGGACCATGAAGCCCGTTTTTGTAGAAAAGAGACCGGAAGCGAAAAAAGCACAGAAAAATTTTTTCTTTATGAAATAATGCCTTATAATTGTATCGGATTTAAGATCTATTTACACTATGGCAACTGACGGAAGAAAAAGACACGTTGTAAGCTACGAGAATATGTCGGATGAAGTAGCGGCCGCTTTTGCGGAAAAATATCCGAGAGGGTTTAATGACTATCTGGTGGATTTGGTAAAGTACCCGAAGCCGGACGGTTCATTTTTTTATGCAGTGACCATCGAGATTCCGGATGGTATCTATCTTGTGAAACTGAAGGTGGACACAGACGATACCGAAGATCTCCAGAACTGGCTGGACGGGGAGGATGACAGCTCTGCAGCAGCTATCACCGGTGCGCCTTCTGATCCAGGAGATGGAGACAGTCTGCCGGATGACAATATCGCTCAGTACAGCACTGGGGATGACTCGTCAGATTCCGACGATTAATATTGTTTTTAGTGAACAGAATTAAGGAAAGTAACAAATTATTGATGCTGAGCCTCCTCGTGGGGCTCTGCATCGGTTTAGTGGCTGTTATTCTAAAGGAGGGAATTCATTTACTCCAGAAGACTTTGGAGCCCCTTATACATTCTTCCTCCCTGTGGAGGATAGTGCTTCCTTCCATAGGTATGTTACTTTCTCTTCTTATAGTCAGATATATAGTAAAGGATAACATAGGCCACGGAGTTACCAAGGTACTCAAGGCCATATCCCGTAACGAGTCCAGAATCAAGCCGCATAATATCTGGTCCTCCGTAGTAACATCTATGCTGACCATAGGTTTCGGCGGCTCCGTCGGGGCCGAGGCCCCTATAGTTTATACTGGTGCGGCCATAGGCTCTAACATAGGCAGGGTGGCGAAACTCTCCTACAGGAGCATGACTGTACTGGTGGGCTGTGGAGCAGCCGGTGCAGTGGCGGGTATATTCAAGGCCCCATTGGCAGGTATGCTCTTCACTATGGAGATACTTTTCTTCAATGTCTCCCTGGCCAGTCTCACCCCTTTGCTACTCTCCACGGTGTCAGCTACGGTGGTAGCTTATCTTTTTACTGGCATGGAGCCGGCATTCAGCTGCACTTTGGAGCCTTTTGTACTCAAGAATATCCCTTTCTACCTTGTCCTGGGAGTAGGCTGCGGCTTGCTTTCTCTGTATTTTACCAGGACCACCCTCAAACTTGAGGACAGATTTGCCAAGATGGCTTCGCCTGCCCTCAGGTGGTTGCTATGCTCCGTGGGTGTGGGCCTGCTGGTCTTCCTCTTTCCTCCGCTTTTCGGTGAAGGCTATGGGGATATCTCGAATCTGCTGAACGGAGTGGGGACCATGGTGGATTCACCATTGGCCTTCCTTTTCAATTCCCAATGGGGGATAGTAGTAGCTTTTGCGGCCATTATGTTCCTGAAGGTGCTCTCGATGACCCTTACCAATGCCGGCGGGGGAGTGGGAGGTACTTTCGGACCTACCCTTTTCGTAGGCGCCATAGCCGGTTTTGTCATCTCCCGCATCCTGAATAATTCTGTGGGCGAACTTTTCTGGACCCTTCCGGAGCAAAATTTCGTGCTGGTGGGTATGGCTGCCCTTATGGCAGGAGTGATGCAGGCTCCTATGACCTCCATCTTCCTTATCGCGGAGATGACGGGTGGCTACGACCTCTTCCTGCCTCTGATTGCGGCCTGCACCGTGTCCTTCGGCGTTACCCGCATCTGGGAGAGGTACTCCATCTATACCAAACGTATAGCCCAGAGCGGAGACCTTCTGACCCACGATTCGGACCAGGCTGTGCTTACCATACTTAAAACCTCCGACCTTATCAGGGACAAATACCCGAGGCTCGACCTGGATGCTTCCCTGAAGGATATTATGCCTATAGTATCGGAGAGTACCGCTGCTGTATTCCCGGTGGTGGGGAAGGACGGGATTTTCCAGGGGCTTGTGGAGATGGATGATATCCGTAAGATTATGTTCGACATCTCCAATTACGATAATATTCACGTCTATAATCTTATGAAACAGCCTCTTGCCACGGTGGAGGAGAGTGAGAAGATATCTTCTGTTCTGGACAAATTCGAGAAGACAGATGCCTGGAGACTGCCAGTTATGGACAGACAGCGCCACTACCTGGGATTTATCTCCAAGTCCAGAATCCTAAGTGCATACAGAGACGCTCTGAAGAGCATCTCTGTAGAGGATTAAATTAATTTTAAGGATATTCTTTTTCTCTGAAGGTCTGTCTCCAGTACGCTGACCTTGATCTTTTCGTGCAGTTTCAGTTGCCTTCCTCTCATCTGTGAGACATGAATCAGGCCGTTCTCGTGCAGGCCTATATCTACGAAAGCTCCGAAATTGGTGATATTCGTCACGATTCCTGGAAGTTCCATCCCCGCTTTCAGGTCTGAAATATCCCTTATGCTGTCTTCGAAACTGAATCCCGAAGCCTCGCTTCTCGGGTCTAGGCCAGGCTTGGCCAACTCTTTCAAAATATCGTTAATGGTAGGAAGTCCCTTGTCTTCAGTTACATAGCGGCTTGCAACTATCTTGGAGCAGAGTTCCTGGTTCCCCACCAGCTCCCGACTTTTCACCCCCAGATCTGCCGCCATTCTGTCCACGATAGGGTAGGATTCCGGATGCACCGCGCTGCCATCCAGCGGGTTTTCCGCCCCTCTGAGCCTCAGGAAGCCCGCACATTGCTGGTATGCTTTCGCTCCGAGTTTCGGCACCTTCAGCAGTTCGCTGCGGGATTTGAAAGCCCCGTGCTCCTTTCTGTATTCCACTATTTTGTATGCCAATGCCTCTCCGATTCCAGCCACATAAGCCAGGAGGTATGGCGAAGTTGTATTCAGGTTCACGCCCACGGAGTTCACACAGGCTTCTACGGTATTATCCAGACTTTCCTTCAGGAGTTTCTGGTCCACATCGTGCTGATATTGGCCTATACCGAGGCTCTTCGGATCTATCTTCACCAGTTCTGCCAATGGGTCCATTAATCTTCTTCCTATGCTGACAGCGCCTCTTACTGTCACATCTTGATCTGGCATCTCTTTTCGGGCCACTTCAGATGCGCTGTAGATGCTGGCTCCGTCTTCACTGATAGTCCAGACCTTGCAATCCTGAGGCAGACTGACTCTTTTCAGAAAATCCACAGTCTCCCTGCTCGCGGTTCCGTTACCTACTGCTATGGCTTGCACAGCGTATCTGTCCAACATATCTTCCAAGGCGCAGAGAGCCTTGACTTTCTCGCTTTGAGGTGGGTGGGGGAAGATAATCTCGTGGTGCAACAGATTTCCGTGCGCGTCCAGAACTGCGCATTTGCAGCCGTTTCTGAAGCCAGGGTCTATGGCCAGGCACACTTTTTCTCCTACCGGAGCCTCCAGCAGGAGCTGCCTGAGGTTCTCGCTGAACACCCTTATGCTTTCGACATCCGCTTTGGCCTTGGCCTCCTTAAGTACTTCATTAGTAATGGATGGGCTGAGCAGTCTGTCATAGCTGTCTTCGCTGGCTAACTTCAACTGCTCGGCGAGGGCTCCGCTCTGCGGCCTGCCCTGAAGCCTGCAGAATTCCCTGTACACCAGTTCCTCAGTCTCAGGAAAAGGAACTAATTTCAGGCTGAAAAGACCCTCGTTATTAGCCCGCAGGATAGCCAGCAGGTTATGGGCTGGAATCTTGTCCAGGGGTCTTTTGAATCCTATGTAAGAACGGTATTTTTCTGTCTCTTCCTTGTCCATGGCACCTCTGGAGAGTTCTACTTCCATTCTGGCCCTTCGGAAATTCTTTCTGAGGCTTTCCCTTATGGGAGCCTGTTCACTGAGTCTTTCTGCCACGATGTCCCTGGCCCCGTCAAGTGCCGCAGTCTCGTCTTCGACTTTGTCGCTGAGATAGGACTTGGCGCTTTTCTGCGGATTCAAGGCCTTCAGATTCCAAAGACTGTCAGCCAAGCCCTCCAGCCCCAATTCCTTAGCCACCGTGGCTCTGGTTCTTCTTTTAGGACGGTAGGGAAGATAGAGGTCTTCCAGTTCAGTCGAATCGGTGCAGGCTTCTATCTTTTTCTTAATCTCCTCACTCAGGGCTCCTGCTTTCTCTATGGTCTGCAGTATCCCTGATTTTCTTTTCTCCATCTCCTCGAAGACATCCATATAGTGCTTGCACTGGGCCACCTGGTCATCGTCCATCCCTCCAGTCTGCTCCTTGCGGTAGCGGCTGATGAAAGGAATGGTATTTCCGTCTTCGAAGAGAGTGATGCAGTTTTCTATCTGCCAATTCTGCAGGCCCAGTCTCTGGGCTATGCTTTTGATGTAGAGATTATTCATAATTTTCTAAATCTCAAGCCTATGACTCCCCAGAAAGCCTCTCCGAAGATAGAGCCTGACATCTTGGAACTGCCGGCTTTGCGATTGACGAAGATCACCGGCACTTCCGATACTTTAAAGCCCTTGCACAGGGCTGTGTATTTCATCTCGATCTGGAATCCGTAACCTTTCATTTTTACGGCATCCAGGTTCATTCCTTCCAGGACTTTACGCGAATAGCACATGAAACCCGCAGTGAAGTCCCTCACCTTCTTTCTCAGCACCGTCCGTACATAGACCGAAGCCCCGTAGGACATCAGGATTCTTCCTATGGGCCAATTCACCACGCTCACTCCGTCCGCATAACGGGAGCCTATGGCGAAATCTGCTCCTCCCTGCTCGCAGGCGGCCAGCAGTCGGGGCAGATCTTTCGGGTCGTGGGAGAAATCGGCATCCATCTCGAAGATATAGTCGTAGTGCCTCTCCAGTCCCCATTTGAATCCGGTAATATAGGCGGTTCCCAGCCCCAGTTTTCCGCTTCTCTCTATGAGAAAAAGCCTTTCAGGGAATTCTTCCTGCAGGCTTTTGACTTTGTCCGCTGTCCCGTCGGGGGAGCCGTCATCTATTACCAGTATATTAAAGCTTTCTTCCAGGGCGAGTACCGCCCTGGAAATGGCTTCTATATTTTCTATCTCCTTATAAGTAGGAATTATAACGAGCTTACTTTTTCTTTCTTGCATCTATTTCCTTAAGCATTTCTTTGACTGCTGCCTGAAGCTGGAGGTCTTCTCCCTTGAGCAGACTCTCAGGAGTGTTGTAAATCAGGATGTCAGGTTCGATGGACAGATTCTCAAGAGCCCTGTTCTCGTTCAGTCCCCAAGCGGTTACTTCAGGAATACCGAAGACGATGTATGGGTCTATCTGAGATTCCCACCATACGGCAGTCATGGTTCCAGGTACTGGTGCTCCAATAAGCTTGCCAATTCCCAAAGTTTTGTAAACATAAGGGAAGCCGCTGGCATCGGAGTAGTTGTCCTCACCTATCAGAACGCAGCTTGGCTTGCACCATTTGTTGAATGGATCAGTTCCGATGTACTGACCTCTCGGACGGAACTCGATGTAAGCCTTGCCGTTAAGAAGGTTGGCCAGGTCGTCATGCAGCCAGCCACCGCCATTATGACGGGTGTCCACGATTACAGCCTCGCAGTTCCTGTATTTGCCCAAAAGTTTGGAATATACCTCCCTGTAGCTTTCGGAATCCATTCCCGCTACGTGTACATAGGCCACTTTTCCGTCGGAGAGTTTCGCAGTCATCTCTTCTCTTTGGGTCACCCAGCGCTTATAGAGCAGCTCGTTATCAGACCTGGTGGCAGTAACGAAGACCTCAATCGGCTTGTCAACCTTCGCCTTTTTAATCTTAAGGAAGACTCTCTTTCCGGCCTTGTAGCGAAGCGCGTCATACCACTGAGTTCCTTCGAGAATCTCTTCTCCATCCACTGCCAATATTATATCTCCGGCACCGACCTGAGGAGCCACTACGCTCAGTTCGCTTCCTGGCAGTACCTCGGCTATCTTCAAGCCCTTGCCCTTGTGATTCAGGTCGTAAAGAACTCCGAGTCTGCCTGCATTCACACTTGGGAAAGCATAATAGCGGGCACCGGTATGGGATGCGTTCAATTCTCCGAGCAGTTCACTGAGGAGTTCCTGGAAATCGAAGTTGTTGTTAATATAAGGAAGGAACTCCCTGTAGTTCTTGCAGAAAGCTTTCCAGTCAATGCCGTGGAGGTTCTTGTCGTAGAACTTCTCGTCCACCTGTTTGCAGATATGTTCGTAGATATACTCCCTTTCCTTCGCAGGCTGATAGTCATAGTCGCTGGAGAATTCCACGCTTTCTATCTTTGCGCTGGCCACATCCATCTTGTTTATGCCTCTGCCGTTAAGAATGTAGAGGGTCTTCTTGTCGGCACTAGGGTAGAATCTGCCAGACATGCCTTTTCTGATTACTTTGAAATCTCCCTCCTTGCAGTCCATGCTGCACAGATCCATGCCGTTTTCCTGGACGCGGAAGAAATAGAGAGTCTTGCCGTCGGCGCTGAGGAAACAGTCGCCTACTCTTCCGGATGTCGGGGTAAGGCGGACTATCCTGTCTTCCCTTCCCTCTAACATCAGTTCTACCACTTTCTCCTCTATCTTAGTGCTGTCCTTCTTCTCTTCTTCCTTTTTGGATTTCTTTTTCTTTTTTTCCTTCTCTGCCTTTTCGGCATCGTCCTTTCCTTCCTTTATATATGCCTCGATGCTATCTTCTTCTTTACTTCTAACAAATTTGTTATATTCCTTGATGTCGAAGAACATAGCATAAATATCCTCGTGTGCGCCCCAGCTTCCGTGACTGCGATAGCCGTTCTTGTCAGATTCCCATATCATGGCTTTGCCACCCAAGGCCCAGCGGAAGGAATTGTCTGAATAGCCGCTTTGAGTGAGGTTCGTAATCTTTCCGCTTTCTATATTAATAACGGCTATGTCTTCATTGTTCCAGCCGCCGTCAGCCTGATAGGTAGTGAGGATGTTCCGGCTGTCGTCGGACCATTCGAAGCGAATGTCTCCGTCACTGTAGGAGTAATTGGCTCCCTTAAGCAGGCTCTTTTCTTCTCCTTTTTCTGTTCCCTTGATTACGAGTTCAGTGCGGTCTCTAAGGAAGGCCACCCATTTTCCGTCAGGGGATACCTTAGGCTGGAAACAGGTCTGACCGGACTTGCTGAAGAGTTTCTCCTTTGTCTCGTAAGAGAGGGCGAAGAATTTGTCTTCTGCCCTGACCAGTTCGGTCTTCCAGATGCCCCAGTTGCCATTTCTCTCTGCTGAGTAATAGAGGGACCTGCCGTCCTTGGAGAAGGATACGTTCCTTTCTTGAGATGGAGTGTTAGTAATACGCTTGCTGATTTTCAGTTCAGGAGCTATCACGAACACGTCTCCGTGAGCTACCACTGCGATTTCTTTTCCGTTAGGACTTACTGCAAGGTCTGTGATATTGCTGCTGATGTTCCTGTGGATTAGATCCTTGGCCTCCTTGTCAGTCAGAACCTGGATGCTGAGCTTGACAGGTTTTTCTCCTGGAACGCAGGTGTAGAGGTCTCCGTTATAAGAGAAGGCCAATAAATTGCCTGCGGATATGGAGAGATTCCTTATCGGATGGGTAGGCAGATTCGTTATCTGGCTGGCCTCTTCAGGAGCATTGATATTAGATTTCCAGACATTGAAATTGCCTCCCTGCTCACTCAGATAATAATAATCCTTTCCGTCTGAGGCGAAGACCGGGTTCCTGTTCTCACCGTCGAAGCGGCTAAGCTTGAGGTACTGGTTTCTCTTCGGAAGGAACTTCCATACATCCCTGGTCACTGAAGAAGTGTGATGTTTGCGGAATTCATCTTCATAACCTTTCATATCCTCGTAGATGACTATACCATTGGTATTAATGGATAGTTTGCTCATCGGAATGGATGTAAAGAGACTGCTCTTTCCGTCCTTGATGTTCACCGTATATACTTGTGAAGTCCAAGGAAGGTCGTTATATTTGCTGTCGGCCTGGATGTTAGCTGAATAATAGATCTGACCGTCCTTGGATACGAAGAGCGGGGTCTCAGAGCCAGGGTAGCTGGTTAATCTTTTCGGTTTTCCGCCTTCAGCTGGCACTATCCAGATGTCTTTGCTTCCTTCCCTGTAGGAACTGAAGACGATATTCTTTCCGTCTGGAGTCCAGAGCGGATCTGAATCATAGGCAGAGTTAGAAGTGATCTGCTTTGCCGTTCCACCGCTTGATGCTACGCTGAATATGTCTCCCTGATAGGCGAAGACTATGCTGCTGCCGTCTGCAGAGATGTCGCACTTTCTAATCCAGCGGGCATTTTCCTGCGCATAAAGGCTCATAGTGACTGTGCCCAATGCGAAAATGGCTAATAGCCTTTTAAAAGCAATTTTTTTCATAATTAAAGACATAAAGCACAAATATAGTGAATTCTTCTTTAAAAGCTGTTTTGCATATTAAGAGAAATATCAGTATTTTTGTGGGCTTTTTGAACGAAAAATTATAAAACGAGATAAAAATGACAAAGAAAAAGACAAATGAAGAAATTCGCGAGGAGAATGTGGCTTCTACAGTCTCCGCTACAGAGAATTTTTTTATCGAGAACAAGAAGTTGTTTGTGGGTATCCTTATCGCATTGCTGGTAGTAGGACTCGGAGTTTTGGGCTATAACAAGTTGATTTATGCACCGGCAGTAGAAGAGGCTCAGCAGGAGTGTTATCTGGCAGAGTTGAACTTCCTTCAGACAGCTGATTATGAATTGGCCCTGAATGGAGACGGTGCGACTTTGGGCTTTGCTCAGATCTGTGACAAATACGGCGCTAAGGCAGGTCAGGCCGCTTATCTTTATGCCGGAATCTGCTGCGCACAGCTCTCCCAGTGGGAGGACGCACTTTTCTACCTCGGAAAGTACAAGGGTAAGGATGAGATTCTCGCCGCCCGTGCATTGGCTCTTCAGGGAGACTGCCATCTGGCCCTCGGTGAGAAGCAGGAGGCTTTGAAGTTCTATGTGAAGGCAGCTGACAGGGCTGACAATCTCTTCGCTGCAGACTATCTGGTGAAAGCAGCCAAGCTGTATGTGGAACTTGGCCAGAAGGATAAGGCTCTCGCAGCCTATGCTAAGGTTAAAGACCAGTATCCTATGAGCATAGAGGCTTCATATATAGATAAATACATTAACGAAATCGCTGAGTAATATGGGAAGAGCCTTTGAATTCCGTAAGGAGCGCAAGTTGAAGAGATGGGGTCATATGGCCCGTACCTTTACCAAGTTGGGAAAGGAGATTACTATAGCTGTAAAACAGGGTGGTCCTGATGTTACCGGTAACCCTCGTCTTCGTGCCCTCATCGCTACTGCCCGTACCGAGCAGATGCCTAAGGAGAATATCGAGAGGGCTATCAAGAAGGCTGTGGAGAGTAAGCAGGGTGATTTCAAGGAAGTGGTTTACGAGGGCTACGGTCCTTTCGGTATAGCTTACCTCGTGGAGACTGCTACCGATAATACTACCCGTACAGTGGCCAATGTCCGTTCATACTTCACCAAGTGTGGCGGCACTCTCGGTACCAGCGGTTCAGTGTCCTTCATGTTTGATCATAAGTGTGTCTTCCGTATTAAGGAGACAGAGGGTATGGACCTGGAGGAGCTGGAACTTGACATGATTGACTGCGGAGTGGATGAACTCTTTGAGGAGATCGAAGTGGACAAGGACGATAACGAGACCAAAGTCGTAGTAATCTATGGTGATTATACTTCATATGGGCAGATTCAGAAGTACATCGAGGATCACGGTTTCGAACTCGTATCCGGTGGTTTCGAGAGAATCCCTACCACTGAACTTAAGGATGTTACTCCTGAGCAGAGAGCTACTTTGGATAAACTCACCGGTCTGCTTGAAGACGATGAAGATGTAACCAATGTATATACTACTTTGAAACCTTTGGAGTAGTAAAACTCTAAGATTCTGATAAGGGCGGCAGTTATGTCGCCCTTTTTTATTACTTTTGTCACTTAAACTATTCTAATATGGACTCTTGTGTTTATTCTAGAATCTTGAATTTGCTTCATAGAGAGGTTAAACCGGCTTTGGGTTGTACAGAACCTGTAGCCGTGGCATTGTGTGTGGCCAGAGCAGTCGATGCCTGTGGCGCTCACTCTTCTTTGAAGGAATTGAGGGTGAGTGTCTGTGCCGGTATCTTGAAGAATGCGATGGGAGTGGGTATTCCTGGGACGGGACAGACGGGACTGCCTATAGCTATAGCCTTGGCCGCGGTGTGCGGAAATTGGCATTATGGATTGGAGGTATTAAAGGACGTGAATCCAGCGGCAGTCAAGAAAGCGAAGGATTTGATTAAGGCGGGGAAGGTGAAAGTTACATCTGATGAGAGCGAAAAGATTCTCTATGCCAGGGTAGAATGCGAGCTGGAAGACGGGACTCTTTCCTGCTGCATAGTGGAGGATGAACACGACAGAATCAGCTTTCTGAGCCGGAATTCTGAGGTGTTGCTGGATGAAAGGGGAGAGGAAGTTCTAGAGCAGGAAGAAGAAGAGGGGAAATTCCTGACCTTGGAGATGATATATGATTTTGCCAGGACTGCCGATTTGAAAGACCTGGGGCTAATCAGGGAACAGATCAGGCTGAATTCCGCCCTTAGTGAAGAGGGGATGAAGGGGAATTATGGCTTAAGAGTAGGCAAGACCATAGCCTCCAATTCCGCTCATGAGGTCTTCGGGAAGAATCTCAGTACGGATTGTATGTCCAAGACAGCCGCGGCATCGGATGCGAGGATGGCTGGCTGCCCCCTGCCTGCCATGAGCAACTCCGGAAGTGGAAATCAGGGAATTACCGTATCCATACCGGTGCTTGCTGCTTCGCAGTTCCTGGAGTCCAGTGAAGAAGCTATGATAAGGGCCATCACCTTGAGCAATCTGGTAGCCATACATATTAAGTCTTATCTGGGTCGTCTATCTGCCCTTTGTGGTTGCGTGGTGGCCTCCACAGGCTCATCCTGTGGGATAGTGATGCTCAAGGGCGGCGGAGTCCGAGAGATGTCCTATGCCATTAAGAACATGATAGGCAGTATCACCGGAATGATCTGTGACGGGGCCAAGGAAGGCTGCGCCCTCAAGGTAGCCAGCGGGGTCTCCTGCGCCCTGCAGTCAGCCATGCTGGCCATCAGCGGAATCTGCGCCCAGCCTACCGACGGGATCATAGACGAGGACATAGAGAAGACCATACAGAACATGGGAAACATAGGAGCTTTCGGCATGAAATCCACAAATAGCCTGATTCTCGATATAATGTTATGTAAATAGTTGTATATTTGCAGGCTGTATGCTGAAAAGAAGAGTATTGATACTGACACTGCTGAGTGTCTTGTCCTTTTTGCCCCTAAGGGCTGAGGAGAACGAGGCGGCGGTGGATTACATTCATTTTTATCAGAAATTTCTGAGTCCTCTGAAGAATACCCACTGCAGAATGTATCCTTCCTGCTCGGCTTATTCCAAGATGCTCTTCCAGGACTATCCTTTTCCCCTCGCCATGGCTCTTACTGCCGACAGACTGACCCGCTGCGGTCATGATTCGCAGTTTTATCTCTCGGCCAATCTTAACGGATCCCGAAGGCTCATCGACTTTCCGGCCACACGGCTCGTTCCACAAGAATTGCGCTCCGGCCGCTCTGCGGCCCCTTCGGCTGCGCTCTTGCCGCCCTCAGATTCTTCTTCGGCAGCCATTCAATTTGTGCATCAACTTATTAATCAGAAGAATTACGAGTCTGCGCTGCTGGAGATAGAAAGGCTATTCTATTATAATCCTCAGCAGTACAAATACGAGCCCGTGCTTTATGTGGACAAGATGAAATGTTATGAGGGGATGGGTAAATATACCGATGCACTTAAGACTTTCGACTCCTCGCCATCCTCTCTGAAAGGGGATTATTCTATGTTATATACTTCGGCTCACATACTCTCCCTTTCAGGACAGAATGCTTCGTCTCTGGAGCGATTCGAAAAGACTGCTGGTATATTTGAGGCTAATCCGTCAGAGGATTATGTCGCTCCTTATGGAGAATTGGCCCTGCTTTATGCTGCAGAAAGGGACTTCGACAAGTCCAGGCAGGCTTTTTCAAGCAAACTCTCCTGGGATGGAAATGAATCTGCTTATAACAGAAGCCTGAATGTCTTGGCGGATATGCAGAATCAAAAGGGAAAGAAAGAGTGGCTGGCAGTGGGCCTTAGCATTATCCCCGGAGCAGGCTATCTTTATACCGGTTCCTTTTCAAATGCTATTACTTCCTTGCTTATCAACTCTTTACTCTGTTATGCCACCTGCACTTCAGTGAATTCGAAGAATTATGGAGTAGCTGTGATAATGGGAGCTCTGAATCTCTCCTTTTATATAGGTAACATGGTGGGTGCAGGCCAGAGTGCCAGAAGATACAACGATGCCCGATGGCGTGAATTCACTTCGGAATTGAGAAATATTAATCCATATATCAACTAATTATGAAGAAATTTTTATTTTGTGCAGTCCTTACTTTGGCTTGTGCCTTCTGCGCATCTGCCCAGAATGCAGGGACTGTAATGTTGAAGGCCGGTACGCCGGTTAACCTGAAGAGTGTCTCTGCTTTGAACTCAAAGTATCTTAACGAAGGATCAAGTGTCGATTTTATCGTTTCCAATGATATCGTGGCAGAGGGCGTGGTAGTAGTTCCTTCAGGCAGTGTCGTCAAGGGTTATGTTATGGATGCCAGAAGGGCTACCGTTTTCGGCATAGGTGGAGAATTTTATATCGCCATAGATGGACTTTACGCTAATGACGGAACTTATATTCCTCTTACTGGCGCTTCTATCAGTGCTTCAGGTGATGATAATATCGTTCTGGCTGTGGCCTGTGGACTTTTCACCGTACTCGGTTTCCTTATTAACGGTGAGCAGGCAGTCCTTCCTTCCAATACCCCTGTACAGGGTATCGTGATGGTAAACACTTATATCACTTACTAACTCAAGTTTCGCAAGCAGCACAAATCTCTTAATATTAAATAATTAGTTACTTGCGAAACTTGAGTTCTTACAGATTAAGCTGACTGAGCTATGTGCTCGGTCAGTTTTTTGCAACTCGGTTGCAGGAGGCTTTTCATATTTTTGGGAGCTTTAAAAGACTTTCCATTATGAAAATCAATTCTGTATTACCGGTTTTTTTGTGTTTATGCCTTTTGTTTACGGCCTGCAAAAGTGGGTCTAAACAGTATTCCGGCAGTCACGAAGACTCTCATCAGGAATCTGAAGAGGGACATCAGCACGAGGGGGAGATTCATTTCTCACAGGAGCAGGCTCAGGCTTGTGATCTTAAGACGGAAATAGTCCGTAAAGAAGTATTCAATGCGGCTATTCCGGCTTTCGGGGAACTTCAATCCCTTCCGGGGAAAGAGTGGAGCGTGGTGGCTACTTCTTCCGGAATCATTTCCTTTAGCGGCAATAGTATTCTGACAGAGGGGCAGGCAGTCAAAAAGGGGGCTGTCTTGTTTAGCATCTCGGCGGAAGGTATGCCCGAGGGAGATCCGAGCAGAAAAGCTCAATTGGAATATGAATCAGCCCGCAAAGAGTATGAGAGGGCGGAAAAACTTATAGCTGACAAAATCATTTCCGAGCAGGAATTCGAAAATGTGAGACTCAGATATGAATTGGCCAAGAGTGCATACTCTGCTGCATCTTCGAATACATTGAAAGCTGGAGTGGACATTCTTTCCCCGTCCGATGGCTATATAGTTCAGCTTTATGTCAAACAGGGAGAATATGTAACTGTAGGACAGCCTCTTCTAAGGATAGCTAAAAACGACAGGCTGGCCCTTAAAGCAGAAGTTTCCCAGCGTTATTACGGGGAACTCCCAAGTATTTTGGACGCCCATATAAAACTGATTTCAGAGGATAGTTATCATAGCCTTAAAGACTTGAATGCCAGCCTTATATCTATAGGTGGAGCCAGTTATCGAACTAATCCGTATATTTCAGTATATTTCGAATTCGAGAATAGCTTGAATTATCCGAGCGGGGCATATGTCGAACTGTATCTGCTCTGTCCTTCCGATGAGCGTGTTATTAACATTCCATTGAGTTCTCTGATAGAGGACCAGGGAAAATACTATGTTTTCATAAGAGAGCACGAGGATATGTATAGAAAACAGAAAGTGACACTTGGCAGAAGGGATGGGTTCCGCACGGAAATCCTCTCCGGACTTAAAGAAGGCGAAGAAGTGGTAGTTAACGGTGCCTATTCTCTTAGGGCAGCCTCTGCCACTGCTGTGATTCCTGGACATTCTCACAATCATTAGGATATGCTTGACAAGATTATAAAATTCTCCCTTAACAACCGAATTCCTGTCCTGGTGGCGGCTTGTCTTCTGATGGGAATAGGTATATATACGGCCTCCAGAATGGAGGTGGATGTCTTTCCGGACTTGAACGCGCCTACTGTGGTGGTGATGACGGAAGCCGGAGGAATGGCTCCTGAGGAAGTGGAAAGACTGGTGACTTTTCCTGTGGAGACTGCGGTTAACGGAGCCAGTGATGTTAGAAGGGTTCGCTCTTCCTCTACGACAGGCTTTTCCATAGTCTGGGTGGAGTTTGACTGGGGAACGGACATCTATAGGGCCAGACAGATAGTTTCTGAAAAACTTGCACTGATTTCAGACAACCTTCCTGAGGGTGTCGGCAGGCCTACTCTTGGCCCTCAGTCATCTATCCTGGGAGAGCTGATGTTCATCTCCCTTAGCGCCGACAGTACGTCTATGCAGGAACTGAGAACATTGGCAGACTGGACCATAAGGCCGAGGATACTCTCTATGGGAGGGGTGGCGCAGGTAGCAGTCATAGGAGGGGAGCTGAAGGAATACCAGATAGAGCTAAAGCCGGCTCTGATGCGTAGATATGAGGTCTCTCTGAAGGAGGTTTTCGAGGCTGTGGAGGGAATGAATTCTAACATCTCAGGAGGTATATTATATGAATATGGGAACGAGTACATAGTCAGGGGCATGCTTTCTACGGAACTGATTTCGGAACTGGAAAATGCCTTTGTGAAGATGGGGGATGGGAGTCCTGTGCTGCTCAAGGACATAGCTAAGGTTAAGACAGGAACTCATTTGCCCAAGATGGGTACCGCTTCTCACGACGGCCGTCCAGCCGTAATGATTACGGTTACCAAGCAGCCTAATACGAATACCGTGGAACTTAGTTCCAAGATAGACAATGCTCTCGAAGAATTGTCTGAAGATCTGCCTTCAGATGTGATTCTTTCCACAGATA
Organism: Candidatus Cryptobacteroides sp.; assembly: GCA_051870275.1. Lineage (GTDB taxonomy): Bacteria > Bacteroidota > Bacteroidia > Bacteroidales > UBA932 > Cryptobacteroides. Next base: position 3,296 of record JBJEBS010000104.1, on the reverse strand, counting down.
TCTATCGTCAGGAGCGATTTATCCAGAGTTCCATTAATAATGTCGGCAAGGCTCTAATGGAAGGGGCCATCTTCGTGGTAATAGTCCTCTTCCTTTTCCTGATGAATGTGAGGACCACATTCATCTCCCTGATTACTATCCCACTTTCTCTGCTGGTTTCGATTCTGGTCCTGAAACTTTTCGGCCTTACCATCAATACTATGAGTCTGGGAGGAATGGCTATAGCCATAGGCTCTCTGGTGGATGATGCGATAGTGGATGTGGAAAATGTCTTCAAACGCTTGAAGGAGAACAGATTGCTGTCTTCAGAGCAGAGACTGCCTGTAAAAGAAGTCGTTTACGAGGCCTCCAAGGAGGTCCGGATGCCTATACTTAATTCCACTCTTATCATAATAGTCAGTTTCATTCCTTTGTTTTTCCTCTCCGGAATGGAAGGAAGACTTTTGATACCGCTTGGAATTGCTTTTATTACAGCCCTTTGTGCATCGACTCTTGTGGCTCTTACTCTTACTCCTGTGCTTTGCTCATTCCTGCTTACCAAGGACAAGGAGACTAAGGAGGCCTTTCTTAGTACTCATCTGAAACGCTTTTACGAGAAGGCCTTGAAAGGAGCCATCAAGCATAAGGGTGTCGTTCTGGGAGGGACATTAGCCCTTCTTGTCATAGCTCTTGTGCTTTTCCTTAATATGGGCAGCAGTTTTCTGCCTCCATTTAACGAAGGTTCCTTTACCATCAATGTCAGCACCCTTCCTGGAGTCTCTCTGGAAGAATCGGACAGAATAGGTGCCCAGGTGGAGAAAATTCTTATGGAAATCCCTGAAATACAGACGGTTGGCAGAAAGACTGGTCGTGCGGAGCTCGACGAGCATGCTCTCGGAGTGAATACATCTGAGATAGAGGCTCCTTTCGTCCTGGACAAGAGAAGCAAGGCTGAACTCGAAACTGAAATCCGGGAGAAACTTGGCATGATTCCAGGAATTAATGTCGAACTCGGCTCTCCTATCAGTCACAGGATAGACGCCATGCTCTCCGGAAGCCAGGCGAATATAGCCATTAAGATATTCGGAGATGATCTGCAGACTCTTTACAGCCTTGCTAAGCAAGTAAAAGAGGAGATAGAGGATGTACCTGGTCTGGTGGATCTGAATGTGGAGCAGCTCGTAAACAGACCTCAGCTGCAGATAATTCCGAAGCGGGAAGTTCTCGCCCGATACGGGATTACGCTTCCGGAATTCTCCAGAATAATTAGCGTAATGCTATCTGGAGAAGCTGTTTCCACTGTCTATGAAGGAAATAAATCTTTCGATCTGGTTCTTAAAGCTGACGCGTCAGAGCGCAATTCCATAGAGACTTTAGGGGATATGCTTATCCGAACAGATCTAGGGCAGTTGCCGCTTCGGGAATTGGCCGAAATCCGTTCCTCCAGCGGTCCTAACACCATCAACCGAGAGTATGTCTCCCGTAAGATTGTCGTCACTGCCAACGTCTCCGGCCGCGACCTTTCCGGCGTCGTCGATGATATCCGCGACCGTTTGGCTTTCCTCAGCCTTCCTGAGGGCTATCATATAGAATATGGAGGCCAATTCGAAAGTCAGGAGTCTGCCTCCAGGGTACTGCTTTTAGCTTCCATCTTCGCCATCATAATTATCTTCCTGCTGCTTTTCAAGCAGTTCGGAAATGCGACTCAGGCTGCAGTGATTCTGCTGAATCTGCCTCTGGCTCTTATCGGTGGGGTATTTGTGCTGCAATTCACGGACAGACTCATCAGTATTCCTGCCATCATAGGTTTCATCTCCCTTTTCGGTATAGCTACCAGAAACGGCATGCTTCTGATCTCCAGATATAATGACTTGAGAGAAAGGAACTTCTCCCTGGAAGAGAGTGTGCTTAGGGGGTCTGTGGACAGGCTTCTGCCTATTCTTATGACAGCCCTTACTTCAGCCCTGGCTCTTATTCCATTGGCTTTGGGTGGAGACCTGCCAGGAAATGAGATTCAGAGTCCTATGGCCAAGGTAATTCTCGGAGGTCTGCTTTCCTCCACTTTGTTGAATTCCTTCGTGATTCCGATTATGTATTTAATTATCAATAAGAAGACAAGATGAAAAAGATAATAATCGTATTTGCCTTAGTCTTGTATCCTTTCTTATCCTATTCTCAGGAGGGGATAAAGGAGGCTCTGCAGAGCATAGAGAATAATAATCTCCAACTGAAGGCTCTCAGGGAAGAGCTTAAGGGACAGGAGCTTGAGGCGGAACTTTTCACTGCTCTGGGAGATCCGGAGATAGAAGCCGCCTATCTCTGGGGGAGTCCTTCTTCCATAGGGAGTCGTAAAGATCTCAGTTTCAGTCAAAGTTTGGATTTCGCCACTCTCAGTGGTACTAAAAAGCGGCTTTCTGATTCTAAAAAAGATTTGGCCGCCTATGAATATGCCTGTCAGAGAATGGAGATACTTCTTGAAGCTCAAACTGTCCTGCTGCAACTCTCTTATTATAATGCTTTGCTTGAATCTTATGACAAAAGGTTGGAAGATCTCGCCCTTCTGGAGAGATTCACTTCTCAAAAGTATGAGGCTGGAGCAGTTAACAGACTGGAATATAATAATGTACTTCTGAAAAGTGTTGTTTTGAGGGCGGATAGAGTAAAGTATGAGTCTTCTAAAAAGGAATTGGAAGGAAGACTTTTCTCACTTAACGGAGGACAGCCTATGGAATGGAAGAAAAAGGATTTTGACACCGTGCTTGTGGAAAAACCTTCGGAGGAGCTGTCAAGCCCATATCTTCTGCGCAGCAGGGCCGGAAGTGCCGCCAGTGAGAGAGAATTGGCATTGAGTAAAGAAGCGAATCTGCCCTCACTGAAATTAGGATATACGGGGGAGTTTGTCGCAGGGGAGAATTTCCAGGGAATTTCTCTGGGCCTGTCCATTCCGCTCTGGTCGAACTCGAGAAGGGTTCAGCAGGCCCAGGCTCAGCTTCAGGCTGCCAGATACAGGGAAGAGGAGAGCAGACAGAGCTATGCTTCCTATATCAATGCTTTATACTCTCGTATAGAGACTTATTCGCTATTGTGTCAGGATTATGCTCTTCTTTTGGAAAAGGCTGACAACAGAGCATATCTTCAGAAGGCTCTTGAGCAGGGTGCTATTTCTGTTCTGGATTATCTTATGGAACTTGAGCTTTATTATCAGGCTCTGGAGTCTTATCTGGATGTGGAATTGGACTATAATCTGCTTTGTGCTGAGTATTTGGCGAGTGAGTTGTAATTTTTTAACTTTTTTCTTAACATTTTTTCTACCTTTT
>JBJEBS010000103.1:0-6462 GCA_051870275.1 Candidatus Cryptobacteroides sp. | reverse complement strand
TAGAATCTATAAGATCTTTGGATAACTTAAACACGGAACTTTGCAGGTGAGCCCCTGTGCACCACCTGGTGAAGATGCAGATAAGCGACAGCATCGAGAAGTTGCGACAGCAGGCGCTTCCGCGTATCCGAAGAAGGCTTCCCAGACTCCTTCCAAACATCCAAAGTACAGGCATTCAACCATTCCATCTCCACGCAGTTACCTAAAGCGGGATGCTCAAAGTATGCCAAGTATTGCCGGATATTCGGATGATTCAGACGGCTTCCGATCTCATACTCTTTACGCAGCATCTCCTCGTATGGAACTTGGCCTTTAAACTGAGGCTTAAGAGTCTTAAGGATGGAATACTTACCACCCTTTTGTCTTTTATATAGTCGAAAAAAGCCACTTTGCGACTCGTTAAGGATCGCCAAATCCTCTTCCAAATCCAAAGTACAGTTCAAATCCTCAAAAAAGCCTGAAACTCCCAGGGTATTCATAGTCCAAATTTACGAATTATTAAGTATTTTTACACTCTTTATGAAAATATGTCGCCTGATACTAAGCCTGAGCATCCTTTTGCTTTCGTCCCTGAACTTCGCCGCCTCGGCAAGAGTAAGGGACTGGGACAAGGTATTGGACCGATACGAAAAACTTTGCGACAAATGTCTCGAACTGAAACGGCAGGAGGAATCTGGCGAGACTATCTCGAAACGAGAATTAAGCAAACTTATGAAAGAACTTGGCTCCCTGAAAAATGAACTCAAGGAAGGCAGCGGTAAAATGAGTCCTGAGCAGAAAGAACGATTCCAGCGTATTCGTAACAGATTTATATCTATGCCAATACCCGAGCCCATTTCTGCTCCTCCAAGCCCTTCTGCTACGCCCGCCATCGTAGTACAGCTTCCAGCTCAAGAACGCCTCTCCCGACCGGAACCTACGCCCGAAGACCAACCCATCCCCACACCCAAAAGACACATTCAAATGCCTGAACTTCCTAAATATCAGTCCTCTAACAGCCTTTCGCTTCCTGAAGTAGAGAAAATTCCCGCCAGCAAGTCCCAGCTTTTAGGCAGAAAGTATTTTGTCAGCGGGAGTGCTAACGTTTGCATCTATCCCAGGCTCAGTTATGGCATTATGTGCGCATTGGATCCTGTGGAATGTCTCTGGGGCACATATTTGCGCTTCAGCAGCAACTTCATAAGCAGGGATTATGACTACGACTGTCTCTCGAATGGAGACACGTCCTTCGGCAGCATTTGGACTAGCGGAGAGAGTTCGTACAGCAGCAGGCAGTGGGCCGCTGGAGCATGTTACAGACTAAATAATTGGCTTAGAATATATGCAGGAGCGGGCTATGGACAGGTGGTGACCTGCTGGGAGGACAGCAGCGGAAGCTGGGCGAGAGTGGTAGATTTGAGCCCCTGCGGGATACTTCTGGACGCAGGCGCGCTCTTTAATCTGGGAAAGCTGGAAGTAAACATTGGCATAAACTGCACGGCATTCAAGCTCACTGCCCTGCAAATCGGCATAGGATATGGATTTTAGCACTTACTTCGCTTTTCCGCTGTCGCTGATTCTGGCGGCGCTTCTGTTTGTGGGCATCCTGCTTTACCCCAGGACCTGCCCCCGCAAGCACAGCCTCGTGACCTTGGCGCTTCTGGCCCTGGGATTCGCCATCCTGGGCTGCACGAAAAACGCTGACAGACACAGTTTTATCCTCGCCCCTCTCCTTATCCTCTGCATCTTCCTCAGCGGACTTTCGGCCCGCGACGCCATACGAAGCAAAGCCAGGCCAAGTTTCATTTTCACCCACCTGGGTCTGAGCATCCTGCTCGCCTCTTCGCTTTTCTCTGCCCCCGACCTCATCGACACTGCCATCATCCTCGAAAAAGGCCAGCCGCAGCACCTAAGCGAAGACGGACTCGCAGTGCCATTCGAATTGGCCTTGGAGGAAGTGCACACTGAGTTTCACGAAGGTACGCAGCTGCCTAGGCAGTACCGCGGCAGCATTTTAATCGATGCCAATTCTCATTCCATCAGCGTGAACCATCCCATTCTGCATAAAGGTTGGCTTATCTATCTCTGCGATTTTGACCGGCAGAGCGGGGAGAGGGCGCTGCTGCGCCTGGTGCGCGACCCGTCGATCCCGGGAGTGCTGGTGGGAATGGTGCTGCTGATACTGGGGGCAGCACTGAGTCTCAAGCGCAGCTGGCGCAGCCCTTGGCTGCTTGCCGCCACCTTCGCTCTCGCCATTGTATTCACCATAGTCTCGGTAGCAAGAATCCGTTTCGGAACCCTGCCTCCTGCCCTTCGCAGCATCTGGTTCGCCCCACACTTGATAGTCTATATGCTGGCCTACGCTACGCTGGCTTTGAGCTTGGCGTTCAGCCTCTTATCCTTTATTCCAAGATTTAGGAAACTGGACGCCTGGAGCCGTCCTCTTCTACACACATCCTCCAGTCTTATCCTGCTTGGAATCATCTTCGGGGCCATCTGGGCCCAGCTTAGCTGGGGAGACTATTGGGCCTGGGATGCGAAGGAATGCTGGGCGGCGGCGACCTATCTGCTCAGCCTCTGCGCCATCCATCTGCCTAAGAAAAGCGGTCGCGCAGCCTTCATTACCAGCCTGCTGCTCTGCTTTGCCGCCATGCAGATGAGCTGGTGGGGAGTAAATTATCTTCCTTCATCACAAGACAGTATGCATACTTACAATAGCAAATGATATTATGAAAAAACGTAGCCTTAAAATCATCTTACTCCTGCTCGTCGCCTTGGCGGCAGGCATCCTTGTCTTCAGACTTTGCACTCACGAAACTCTGCCTGAGGCCAAAAGCCAGAACGAACAGGTCCGAATCATCCTCGAGCGCAGTGAGTGCCTTGTCTGCCACTCCCAAAACCCTGAACTCCCCTTCTACGCCGACTTCCCAGTCATAGGCCAATTGATGGACGGCCACGTCAGAGCAGGGAGCCGCTTCCTCGACCTGGAGAAAGAATTGGCAGACATAGAAAACATCAGCGAAGCGACGCTCAACAAACTGGATCACGCAGTGCGCTACTCCACGATGCCTAAGCACTCCTACCGGATGGTGCACTGGAAAAGCGGGCTGAATAAAGAGGAAAAGGCCTTCCTGAGCACCTGGATTAATGAAAAGCGGGGATGTACAGAGGCAGTTTGGCCTATAGTTGATAAAGTGGAATATAATGTTGCACAGGCGGAGCTGGGGGAAAGGCTTTTCAATGAGCCGGCCCTGTCTCTGAACGGAAGCATCAGCTGTGCCACCTGTCACGTGCTTGAAGACGGTGGCGCTGACCATGCTGACGAGAGAGTGTCAGAAGGTATCTACGGGCTTACCGGCAATGTGAATTCTCCTACTGTTTACAATGCCGAATACAATATCCTCCAATTCTGGAACGGACGGGCCGCTGACCTTATGGAGCAGGCCGAAGGGCCGATGACCAATCCTGTGGAGATGGGGGATCAGACTGTGGATCAGGTGGTCGAGAGACTTCGTAAAGACAAGGCTCTCGTCAGGGAATTTGAAGCCCTCTACCCTGGAGAAGGACTTAACGGCAGGACCCTCTGCCACGCCATCGCAGAATTTGAGCGTACTCTTATCACTCCTGACAGTCCTTTCGACCTTTACCTCAAGGGAGATGAAAATGCCATCGGGGAGCTGGAGAAAAAGGGGTATGAGAAATTCAAGAAGAATTCCTGTACGAATTGTCATTTCGGTGCGGCACTGGGAGGAAGGAGTTTCGAATATGTCGATGTCTATGGGGATTATTTCGCTGACAGGGATCCGGCCATAGCTTACACCAGCGATGACGATGGACTTAAAGGCTTCAGTCTCAAGGAGGAAGACCTGCATAAATTCAAAGTTCCTATCCTAAGAAATATCGCTATTACGGCGCCTTACTTCCACGACGGGACCATTCAGAATCTCGACGATGCCGTAAGGGCCATGGGCAGATACGAACTGAATAAGAAACTAAAAGACTCAGATGTCGAGGCTATCGTGGCATTTCTGAATAGTTTGACAGGAGTCAACCCTCACTTGGATCAAAGTTTTAAGGAATAGGGCTTTTATTACAAATATTTTTATTATATTTGCAGTCCATTTCGGGTTTGGAGAGGTGGGTGAGTGGCTGAAACCACCGGTTTGCTAAACCGACGTACGGGTCATTCCGTACCACGAGTTCGAATCTCGTCCTCTCCGCTGAAAATCAACTCCCCTTTCTGAATGATTTCAGAGAGGGTTTTCTTATTTCAGTTAGCTTTCGCAACCAAGCCCTGCGCCACGAATATTACCAATTCTTGCCGATATCGGCAAGAATTGCTATATTTGCTTGCGAACATTCTTCAAAATTGCCGATATGGATTACATTACAGTCAGTCAATTTGCTGAGCAGCATAATCTTTCCGAGCGTACCGTTCGTAATTGGTGTGCTGCCGGAAAACTCGAAGGGGTCTTTCTCTCAGGAAAGACATGGAATATTCCCGCCGATGCAAGTTTGCCACGTAAAGGCAAGACCAAGGTGAGTACCCTCCTCAAACGCTTGCGTGAGGAGAAAGACGGAAGAATTAGCGGTGGCATCTACCACCGAACCCAGATTGATCTTACATACAATTCCAACCATATTGAGGGCAGCAAACTCTCCCACGAGCAGACGCGTTATATCTTCGAAACCAACACTATCGGCATAACGGACGGAAGCGTCAATTTGGATGACATCGTGGAAACCACAAACCACTTCCGATGCATCGATTTTATAATTGAAAGAACGGAAGACAAACTTACAGAGAGATATCTCAAGGAACTCCACCGGATTCTGAAGACAGGGACATCCGACAGCCGAAAGACTTGGTTCAATGTAGGTGAATACAAGAAACTCCCCAATGAGGTCGGGGGCAATGCGACTTGCCCTCCGGAAGAGGTGCACACACAGATGAAGGCCTTGCTTTCCGCCTACAATGCCAAGACTAACAAGACCCTTGAGGACATCATCGACCTTCATCAGAAATTTGAAGTCATCCACCCATTTCAGGACGGCAACGGCAGAGTTGGTCGCCTGATGATGTTCAAAGAGTGCCTTGCCCACGGCATAGTCCCCTTCATCATCACCGAAGAACTTAAACTCTTCTATTACCGCGGGTTGAGAGAATGGGGTAGAGTGAATGAATACCTTACTGATACCTGCCTGACAGCACAGGACAGCTATAAGAAACTGCTCGACTATTTCAGAATCAAGTATTGAGTTTCGTTTTTGAAACCGAGTTGCAGCGAAGGTGCCGTATCTTTGCCACGATAAAAACGCAAAGTTATGACACACGTACACGAACATAACGAGCTTCACGCCCACAACTCCAGCAAGATTCTGCTAATCTGTTTTTTGGCCAATATTCTTTTCGTAGCGATTGAAGCCGCCATCGGCTATATGAGCAACTCCACATCTCTGGTATCTGATGCCGGCCACAACCTCAGCGATGCCCTCGGCCTGCTGCTCTCCCTTATCGCCATCTCCATGGAGAGACACAAGCGTAGTGCTAACAGTTCCAAATATGTCACCCTTATCAACGCTCTCTTGCTTCTCGTAGTAGTGGCGGTAATAGTGGTCGAAAGTATAGAAAAGATTCTGAACCCGATGACCATCAACAGTTCGGCAGTAATAGGCACCGCCCTTATAGGCATAGTAATCAACGGGCTTACCGCCTGGCTTCTTATGCGAGGGAATAAAAAGAACATTAACATCAAGGCAGCCTACCTGCACGCCGCCTCCGACACTTTAGTCTCCGTCGGAGTAGTCATCTCCGGAGTAATCATCCGTTTCAGCGGCTGGGACATCATCGACCCCATCCTCAGCCTGCTCATCTCCCTGATCATAGCCATCCCGAGCATCAAACTCTTCCTCAGCGCCCTCCAATCCCTGAGAAAAATTCCCCATTGATTATCAGGCGCTTAACTTAAATTTTTGCACAGATAAAGGCAATTTGATCCACCTGTAACGCCGACCATCATTCTACACACCTCCCCTTTGCTGCAGCTATCCTCCTTCGTGAAATTCACCTGGCATATCGTCAAATCGTATCTTATTGATTATTAGGAAAGTACCAAAATACGATTGGCAAGTGGAATCAAATTGATGCCACCGGCACACTCCGAAAAAGTTAAACTATTGATTATTAGAAAATTAATTAATTGCCCTATGGCAGGTGAATTGCGCGAAGCGACTTTCGGAAAGCAGAATCAACGAATTACTCACCGAACAGTCTTTCAAAGAGTCCCTGGAGTGAAAAGTTGAAATTACTTACGGGACATGGTTCAAAAGCGCCTCCGGTGAGTAATAAGCCCGATTTGCTCACCAAATATGGGGTTCAGCAACAGCCACAGCGAGGAGAGCCATACATAGCTCCCCGCAGCTGTGCGCTGTAGCAGCCGGAGACCGTATATTCCGGCTGCGGTGCTGGTTCAAGCAAAACAT
>JBJEBS010000102.1:0-1724 GCA_051870275.1 Candidatus Cryptobacteroides sp. | reverse complement strand
GCCGCTGCTGCAGGCGCTGCAGAACGAGAGCCTGCTGGAGTCGTACCGCGCTACCCTGAAAGCATTCTACGGAGTGTTGAAGAGCAGTGACCGCTACCTACGTTTCGTCTTCCTGACCGGCGTGGCCAAGTTTGCGCAGGTCAGCGTGTTCAGCGACCTGAACCAGCTGAACGACATCAGCATGGACTATGACTTCTCTACCCTTTGCGGCATCACCCGTCAGGAGCTGACGGATAACTTCCGGCCTGAAATCGAACGGCTGGCACAGGTAAATGACCTGACGCCGGAAGAGGCGGTAGAGGCGATGGCACGCCAGTATGACGGCTACCATTTCCATCCCAAGGGAAAGGGCGTGTTCAACCCGTTCAGCGTGCTGAATTCCCTGTCCAAGAAGGAACTGGGTAGTTACTGGTTCCAGACAGGCACTCCCACCTTCTTGGTGAAGCTGCTGAAAGAGAGCGATTACGACCTCCGCACGCTGATGGACGGCGTGGAGGCGGATGCCAGCGCCTTCTCCGAATACCGCGCCGAGACCTCCAATCCCATCCCGCTCATTTACCAGAGCGGCTATCTGACCATCAAGGAGTACGACCGACGCTTCCGACTCTACAAGCTGGGGTTCCCCAATGAAGAAGTACGCTACGGGTTCCTCAATTTCCTGATTCCCTATTATACAAATGTAAGTGACGATGAAAGGAACTTTCATGTGGGGAAATTCATCAACGAGCTGGAGAACGGTGACGTGGATGCCTTCATGCAGCGCTTCCAGGCCTTCTTCGCCGACTTTCCCTACGAGCTGAACGACCGTACGGAACGCCATTACCAGGTGGTCATCTACCTGGTGTTCAAGCTGATGGGGCAATTTACGCAGGCGGAAGTGCGCAGCGCTCGCGGCCGTGCCGATGCCGTGGTTCAGACCCCCGACTATATCTACATCTTCGAGTTCAAGCTGGACGGCAGTGCCGAACAGGCCCTGCAGCAGATAGAAGAGAAGGGATATGCCCGTCCTTTCGACACGGACAAGCGGAAGGTGGTCAAGGTAGGCGTGGAGTTCAGTGCCGAGATGCGGAACGTGAAGCGGTGGAGGGTGTTGTAAGGGTCGTTTCTCGTAAGCCCCATCAAAGATTATTCCCATTACCATTTATACTTTAGTTACCCCTGTTAATGGGATACTGAAACAGATTACGACTCCCCTGTAGGTCGGTTATCCATGTAACCATTATATATTGAGTAGGAGATAAACGCCTATGAATAACGTTTACCTCCCACTTTTATTCATTCATTTACATTGTCAAATCTCCTCGTTGCGTTCTTCGTCAAGAACACATTCTCTTTGCTCCTCTTCGGTCAGGTTGTATTCTTCAGGGAGCTCATTTACATCCAGATTCGTACCGCATACCCTGTTCATCAGGTCTGCTATTTCTCTTAGTTTCAGTATCATCATTCTTGCGATTTTACGTTATACATAGGTTTGAAATCCATAGCGATTTAATGGAAGAAGAGGGACAATCACCAAAGACTGCCCCTCTTCTTATTTAGCTATAATCAGAATAAAACCTGATTATTATACTCATATCAAGGATTGGTATGTTGCGGGATATTGTTCGGATAAGAAGTCTTAGCAGTATAACCCGTCGTTGAATAAGTTCCTGTATAGAGAATGTTCAAACCATTCTTGATAGTAAGTATTCGATTCATAGGATTCTCAGCTACTACATCCTTAC
>JBJEBS010000101.1:0-25948 GCA_051870275.1 Candidatus Cryptobacteroides sp. | reverse complement strand
GGTTGTATGTCAGGCAGATGGCGGTGCCGTCGAATTTTAGTTCGCAGCAGTAAGTGAACTTTCTGCCTTCCAGTATCTTGTCCGCCCTTGCGGCAAACTCTATAATCTCTTCTTTGGAATAGGTGTTTGAAAGGGAAAGCATAGGATAGCGGTGTGCCCTCTGAACAAAACCACCCTTATTGTTTTCCTCAATGTCTGAGCCGACTTTCTGAGCAGGGGAGTCGGGACTGTAGAATTCCGGCCATTCCTTCTCCAGATCTTCGAGTTCGTGCATCAGGAAGTCGAATTCCATATCGGAAATTACAGGAGAATTTTCCACGTAATATCTCCTGTTATATTCATTTAGAGTCTCTCTGAGCTCTTCAATCCTAATTTTTGCTTCCGCTTTTTCCATAATCCCTCAAAGATACTCATTTTTCGTAAGAATACGAAAACTTATTCTTCAGGGATAATCTCTTTTATCTGCATGTGCCACATCTTGTGCCCCAGGAAGTCCACGCTCTCCATTTTCTTAAAGCCAAGTTTCTCATACAGGGCTTCTGCCTTGGCATTGTTCTGGTCCACCAGCAGGCCCACCAGAGAATGTCCCTGTTCGAAGGCCTGGTCGGTCATGCTTTTCATCAGTTCCCTGCCAAGTCCCAGACCTCTGAATTGCGGAAGTACTCCCAGCGAATCTATATAGAATTCCCCTTCGTGAGTTTCGGGCTCTATCTTGACATTCCTGCCTGTACGTTTACGTATGATTTCAAGGCTCTTTTCTTTGAGTTCCTCTAACCTGGCCCCGTCGTAGCCGCAGATGGCTCCTGCTGCTTCTCCATTGTATTCTGCTATCAGGGCATTTCTGAAACTGTATTGGGAATCTTCACAGCTGGCTATCTCTTCGAAGACAGAAAGGTAATCTTCTCCACAGAGTTCTTTCGCACATTCTTCTCCGAAAGCCATTGACAGGGCGCGGGCTATGAGATTCGCATCCTCTATTTTCGCATTGCGCTTTGATATCGCTGAATTATCTTTTTTCATTCTTTATGGAATTAGACCTTGAAAAGCTATGCAAATAGCGGACCTGCCTTGTGACTCCTTGCTGAAGACAGAAAGACGAGCTCATAAGTTTGAAGCTCGTCTTAATGAATTTATTTAGTATTAAATTATTCAATTTAAATATTTATTAAAAAATTTTATAAACCTAGGAGTTTCGCTCTGCTCAAAAGACAGTCTCCGATGCCGGCTGCTGTAAGTCCGAGTTTAGAGAGCTGGAACTTGGTATCTGAGCTGACCCTTGAGAGGGAGTAGCGGTTCACAGCAGTCTTGATAGGCAGCATCAGATAGTCTTTGCCCACGATTAGACGGCCTCCGATGATGACCAGACTTGGGTTGAAAATGTTCAACACACCGGCTATGCCCTGTCCCAGAGTGGCTCCCACCTGCTCGATTCCTTCGATGGCGAGTACGTCTTCTTCCTCTACGCCCCTCAGGATGTCGTCCAGGGTAAGACTGCCTTTCGTCTCATAGATGTTTGCCAATGCTGATTTCCTGCCCTGTCTGAGTTTGTCGATGATTATGCGGTGAAGTGCCCATCCGGAGGCTCCTGTCTCCAGACAGCCCATCTTTCCGCAACGGCAGATGATGTTGTTATCCAGAGAAGGGAAGTGCCCTATCTCTCCGGAAAATCCGGATTTTCCGTAATAGAGGGAACCGTTCAGTATCATACCCATACCCAGTCCCCAAGAGAGGTTTATATATATAAGGTCACTCTCGTGACTGAGACCCATGGTCATATATTCTCCGTAAGCCATGGCTCTGGAGTCGTTTTCTATGGTAACAGGTACGCCTAACTGCTGTTCGAACAGGTCTTTCATCGGGATATCATCACTGACAAAATAGGTTAGGGAATAACCTTTTTCAGGGTTCACCCTTCCGGAAAGGGATACTCCTACGCCCAGGACCATATCCCATTCTATGTTCTTGTTAGTGATCTCCTCCTTTATTTTTGCGCACATCTTCTTAAAGGAGTCGGCATTGGCCTCCAGGACGAAAGGAATGTCCTGAATGAAATAGACCAGGTTGCCCTTAAAGTCGCAGATAGCTATGTGGAAATGCTGTCTGCTCACATCCACACCCACAAAATAGCCTGCATTGGGATTAAGTCCGAAAGTGCTTGGACGTCGTCCTCCTTTTGTATCTATCTTGCCTTCATCCTGAAGAAGGCCTTCATCTATCATTTCTGTTAATAGTTTGGTTACGGTAGGTACACTGGTGGATAGTTCTTTGCTGAAATCGGCTATACTGTAGGTATTATGCTCAATGCATAGTCTAAGGATAGTTTTTTTCAATTGCGTGTTTTTTCCGCCGTCATTAAAAAAAGTCTTCATTATAATCATATCTTTACCTCGGCAAATTTATGAAAAAATTTGCGTATATTTGAATGCTGATTGAAAAAATTTACAAAAATTTTAAGAATGAGGTTAAGAAAAGTAATAAAACTCATAAAGGAGCATAGGTTTGGTATGCGTTCTAAATTAAATTTGAGTTTTGCTGCCATTTCAGTGATATTACTCATCTCGAGTGTTATCTCGATTCTTGAATATAGGAGAATGAGCAGCTATATGTCAGAGTTGATCGCCAATGATGTGAAATGTATATCTGTGGCGAGAAAACTTGCTGATGTTTCTAATGAATATAATCATAACATTTTGGCCCATATAGGCGATAGCAGTTTTGTCGCTCTGCCGGATTTCGATGCTTCCCTGTTTATAGTCAAGTGTGACAGTCTTCGGGATGCCATAGCAGTAAGCACCTTTCTGCCCCTTGCGGATTCAGTTGAGAGTTCTTATACTGCCTATATGCAGACTACTCTTGAGCTCGAAGAGGTAATAGAGTCCGATTTCGTTAATACCAGGGAGTGGTATTTTGACACCCTTCAGCCCAAATATGACAGGCTTCGCTCTGACATAGACGCCCTTATGGCCTCCCTGTATTCAGACCTGCACAGACATACGAAGGATTTTGACAGTGGGTTTTACAGGAGTATCATTCCTGGGAGTGTGGCCGTAGCAGTGGCTCTGATACTTGTAATAATGCTGCTTTTCTTTATCAATTCCTATTATATAAAGCCGATTCTCTCTATTCACAAAGGCTTGGGCAGTTACCGTTCATTTAATAAACAATACACCGTGAATTTCGAAGGGGACGATGAGTTGAAGGTGATTAATGAGGGAATCAAGGAACTCTGCGACGAGAACCAGCAGTTGAGAAAGAGAATTGTAAGTCTTAGAAAAAAACAGGGTGATGTTCTATGATGACTTCCTGAAAGCCTTTGCTTTCGAGGCTACTTCCTGTCAGGACCGTTTTTTCCGTGCCGTCGCTGACTTTCTCTGCTCTGACGACGGAGATATCCTGGTCGTGAACGGCTACGCAGGCACAGGCAAGACCTCGGCCGTCTCTGCCGTTATCAATGCCTTGATACGCAAGGGTTTCCGCTGCGTCCTGCTGGCCCCTACCGGCAGAGCGGCCAAGGTCTTGAGCCAGATTTCAGGTCATAAGGCATCTACTATTCATAAGGGCATATACAGACAGAAAAGCCTGGGGGATCATGGCAGAGGAGAATTTACTCTGTGTCCTAACAAGTTCAAACATACCCTTTTCGTAGTGGATGAAGCCTCGTTGATAGGGGTGGATTCTTCCTCTCTTGCCGCTTTTGGTTCTGGGAATCTCCTTTCTGACCTGATTACTTATGTCCGCAGCGGAGAGGACTGCCGGCTGATGCTGGTGGGGGACTGTGCCCAGCTGCCTCCAGTGGGTATGGACGAAAGCCCTGCTTTGGATTCTTCCTGTATGGAGGTTTTCGGTGGAGTCAGCTATGTCGGACTGAGCACTGTGGTAAGGCAGGGGGAGAAGTCTGGAATCCTGAAGAATGCCACAGACCTGAGGTTGAACCTGGACGCAGGAAAATTGGCTTTGAAGACAAAGGGCTATGCCGACATACAGTGCATCAATGGTTCGGAACTGATAGAGGCTCTTATGGGTGCCTATGACAGCTACGGGGACGATCAGACCATAGTGGTGTGCCGCTCGAACAAGAAAGCCATACGCTATAACCTCGGCATCCGCTCCATGGTGGAGTATAAGGAAGAGAAACTCCTGAGGGGAGATAAATTGATGGTGGTGAAGAACTGTTACCAGTTTATAGATGAGGATTCGCCTATGGGTTATATAGCTAACGGGGATGTGGCTATCCTGGAGAAGATTTCTGATTTCGAGGAGAGATACGGCCTGCATTTCGCCAGTGCTACGCTTTCCTTCCCTGATTATGATAACGAGACCATAAAGGCCAAGGTTCTTCTGGATACTCTGGAATCTGAGAATGCGGCTTTGACTGCGGAACAGCAGAATGCTCTCTTCGAGGGGGTGAGTGCGGATTATGCGCATATCCGTACCAAGGCCAAGCGTTACAGGGAGGTCAGGGAGGACCCTTATTACAATGCCCTTCAGCTCAAATATGCCGCAGCCCTTACCTGTCACAAATCTCAGGGCGGACAGTGGGACTGTGTCTTCATAGACTGCCCATTCTGGGAGGATGAATTAAGCAGGGATGACCTGAAGTGGATGTACACCGCCATCACCAGGGCAGTAAAAAAGGTATATCTGGTCAATTTTAATAAAAAGTATCTTAGTGATTAATTAATCGCTTGTATATGAATATATTTAACATAATTGTTACTTCGGTTTTGATCTTTAACCAGACCCTTTCTCCAGACGGAAAGTACATGGCCTACACTACAGAAGACCATGATCTGGTGGTGGATAATATGGAAGAGGGCTATTGCCAGCCCATTACTTCGGATGGCTCCGAGACTATTCTGAACGGTTATGCTTCCTGGGTCTATTATGAAGAGATTTTCGGACGGAACTCGAAATATAAGGCTTTCTGGTGGAGCCCTGATTCGAAGAAATTGGCCTTCTATAGATTCGATAACGGACAGGTGCCGGTCTTTCCGATTTATTCTGCACAGGGGCAGAGGGGATCGCTCTTGAATACCAGATATCCGAAGGCTGGAGAGCCTAATCCGGTGGTGCAGATAGGGATTGTGGACATGGAAAAGGGCGGCAAGGTGCAATGGGCGGATTTTCCGATAACGGAGGAGCAGTATTTCGGTACTCCTTTCTGGTCGGCTGATTCCAAGTCTTTATATGT
Source organism: Candidatus Cryptobacteroides sp. (assembly GCA_051870275.1). Lineage (GTDB taxonomy): Bacteria > Bacteroidota > Bacteroidia > Bacteroidales > UBA932 > Cryptobacteroides. Next base: position 20,757 of record JBJEBS010000101.1, on the reverse strand, counting down.
GCAGTGGATGCCGAGGGTGCAGCAGGAACTTAAGCTCTTTAAGGTGGATGCAGATAGTGGAAAGAGTAGCTGTGTCTATAGTGAGAGCAGCGGGACCTGGGTGGATTGGCTTGAAGATATGTTGTTTACGCCCAAGGGCTTGTATATGGTCAGGGACACGAATGACTCTTGGCAGCAGATTTATTTTCTTTCTTATGACGGGAAGACTCTCAGGCAGCTAACTACAGGGGAGAATTGGAGAGTGAGCCTGCTGGATGTGGACCCTAAGGGCTGGGTTTATTTTACTGCCCACAGGGATTCGCAGGTGCATTCCTGCTTGTACAGGGTGAATCAAAAGGGGAAGATAGAAAGGCTTACCATGGCAGAGCAGCACGCCGCTAATGTGGTATTTTCAGAGGATTTCAAGACTTTCGAAGTGGACCATAGCGATATCAATACTCCTGTAAGGCGCTTCCGTTATAAGACCGGTTCTCTTCAGATGGAGCAGATCAGTCTATGTAACAAGCCTGCCCAGCCTGTTCCTTATACAGAGATAGTATATCTGAGCATGGAAGATGGCCTGAAGCTGCCTGCGGCAGTGACTTTGCCTAAGGATTTCGACCCTTCGAAGAAATATCCTCTGGTGATGGAGATATATGGCGGGCCTAACACTGCCTATGTCAGAGACTGGTGGAGGGGAATCAGCCAGAGAAAACAGTGGTTCTATGAGCACGGAGTCATCAAGGTGGTGGCCGATTGCAGGGCTTCCGGACATAATGGCAGAAAGGGCTTGGATTTGATCTACGAGGATCTGCTAAGCGTTCCTGTGCAGGATTTTCTTAGCTGGGCCAAATTTTTCTCACAGCTTCCTTATGTGGATGCCCAGAGGATAGGAGTGGAAGGCTTTTCTTTCGGGGGCAGCATGACAGCCATGCTGGTGATGTGCCATCCGGAGTACTTCCGCTGCGGTATCGCCGGCGGGGGAGTCTATGACTGGATGCTCTACGATACTCATTATACTGAGCGCTTTATGAATACCCCTCAGAATAATCCCCAGGGCTATGAGAAATCCAAGGTTCTTAACTATGTGCAGTTCTACGACCCTTCCCGCTCTATGCTTAAGCTCACTCACGGTACCGGAGATGACAATGTGCATTTCCAGAACACCCTACAGTTGATAGATGCCCTTCAGAAGCAGGACAAGATGTTCGATCTGATGATCTATCCTGACGGGATGCATGGTTACAGGGGAGAACAGGGATTGCACGATATGCACGCGGATTGGCAATTTTGGACAAAATACTTAAATCTTTAATACATATTACACTATGTCTGACTATTTGAAAATCGCCCAAAGCTGGTTGGGGCCGGAATTCGACCAGCAGACCAGGGAGCAGGTTCAGGCTCTTATCGATGGACCTCAGGCTGAACTGGAAGATGCATTCTACCGTAACCTGGAGTTCGGAACAGGTGGACTTCGCGGTATTATGGGAGTGGGAACTAACCGTATGAATGTCTATACGGTAGCTATGGCCACTCAGGGACTTGCCGAGTATATCCTTAAGAATGTGAAGGATGCTCCTCTTTCAGTGTGTATCTCCTTCGACAGCAGAAACCACAGCCGCGAGTTCGCCCGCATAGCTTCAGAGGTGCTGAGTGCCAATGGTATAGATGTCTTCCTTTTCGACGATATCCGTCCTACTCCTGAACTCAGCTACAGCATCCGTCTGAAGAAGGCTACTGCCGGAATCATGGTGACCGCCTCCCATAATCCTAAGGAGTATAACGGTTACAAGGTGTTCTGGAGCGACGGCGGCCAGATTACCTCTCCTGTGGATAAGGACATCGTATCCCAGGTGGCTCAGATCACTTCTCCTTCCATGGTGAAATTCCACGCCGATGGAAAGGCCGGTAAGATTACTATGATGGGCAAGGAAGAGGACGAGCAGTACTTGCGCGACATTCTTTCCCTTACCTTGGGTAAAGGCATTAATGAGAAACACTCTGATCTTAAGATCGTCTATACCCCTCTTCACGGCTGTGGAGTGAAGCTCGTGCCGGCTACATTGAATGCCCTGGGCTTCAAGAATATAGTTCACGTGCCGGAGCAGGATGTTCCGGACGGGAATTTCCCTACTGTCTTCTCTCCTAACCCAGAGGAGCCTTCAGCCCTTAAGATGGCCATAGAGAAGGCTGACGAGTGCGGAGCAGATCTGGTGATAGCCACTGACCCTGATGCCGACCGTATGGGTATAGCAGTTCGCGACGACAAGGGTCAGATGGTGCTTTTCAACGGTAACCAGACTGCTTCCATCATGACTTACTATGTACTCAGCAAGTGGAAGGAGGCCGGTCGTCTGACCGAGGGCAAGTACTGTGTTAAGACCATCGTTACCACAGAACTCATCAGAGAGATATGCGAGAGCTTCAATGTGCCTATTTATAACGTACTTACCGGTTTCAAATACATAGCCGAGGTAGTGCGTACCCACGAGCAGGACGGAGAGTTCATCTGTGGCGGCGAGGAGAGCTATGGCTTTAATTTAGGCCAATTTGTCCGTGACAAGGATGCCCAGATCGCTTCTGCTATCGTTACTGAGGCTGCTGCCTGGGCTGCCGAGCAGGGCTTGAGTCTCTATCAGCTTATGCAGAAGATATATGCTCAGTATGGCTATCGTAAGGAGGCCCTCGTGAGCCTGGTACGTAAGGGCAAGAGCGGGGCAGAAGAGATTCAGCAGATTATGGCTGATTTCAGGAGCAATCCTCCTGCCACCATGTGCGGCAGTCCTGTAGTCAAGGTGGTGGATTATCTTGACACTGCTGCCACGGGTCTTCCTAAGAGCAATGTACTTCAGTTCTTCAGTGAGGATTCCGACGTGGTGAGCATCCGTCCTTCAGGAACGGAGCCTAAGATCAAGTTCTATTTCGGGGCCAAGGGTCCTGATGCAGACCACAAGATCGAATTGCTTAAAGAGCAGTTTGCGAAGTAAAATACTTACAATAGGTGCTTAGCGCGCATTCCGCACAGCGGGGTGCGCGCGAAGTGCATATATAGCGGCCGTGCAGTATAAGCCAATGATGGGCCTTGGCCCGAAACTGCTCCGGAATGTACTTTTCCAGGTCTTTTTCTACGGCATCAGGGGTCTTGCCTTCGCTGAGTCCAAGGCGGTGGGAGAGCCGAAAGACGTGGGTGTCCACTGCTATGACGGGCTTGTCGTAGATGATGGAGGCGACGACATTGGCAGTCTTTCTGCCTACTCCGCTCAGTTTCATCAGATCTTCTATCTCTGAAGGGACCTCTCCGCCGTGTCTTTCCACTATTCCGCGGGCCATCTCCACCAGGTGTTGGGCTTTCGAGTTAGGGTAGGAGATGGAGGATATTATGCCTTTCACATCTTTGGGATCGGCAGCGGACAGGGCATAGACGTCGGGATAGGCTGCGAAGAGCTTCGGAGTCACCATGTTTACCCGCTTGTCAGTGCATTGGGCCGAGAGCACTACGGCACAGATCAGCTCATAGGGAGAGCCGAATTTCAATTCGGGATTGGCCTGGGGCATGGCCTCCTGAAAATAGGCTATGACTTTCTCAAATCGCTCCTTCCTGTTCATGGGCTGGAATGTATGGGTGACAACTCTCGTTTTCGCAGATGTAGAGAGTGGCGGGATGTTTTTCTATAAGGGATAGGTCGTGGGTTATGATGACTATGGCAGTGCCTTTCCTGTTTACTTCCTCGAAAAGCTGCATTATTCCTTCGGCAGTGTCCCTGTCCAGGGAGCCGGTAGGCTCGTCGGCGAGAATGATCTCGGGATCGTTAAGCAGGGCTCTGGCTATGCAGACTCTCTGCTGTTCTCCTCCGGAGAGCTGGTGTGGGAATCTGTGGGATTTGGTGTTCATTCCTGTGAGTGTGAGCACCTCCTCTATGCGTTTTTCCATCTCGGCTTCTTTTTTCCAGCCTGTGGCTTTCAGGACGAAACTGAGGTTGTCGTGTACGTTCCTGTCGCTGAGCAGCTGGAGGTCCTGGAAGACCACGCCTATACGGCGGCGAAGCAGGGGGATGTCTTTCTGCCTGATCTTGTTCAGGTCTAAGGAACAGACCCTAAGTTCTCCCGCTGCCGGAGGGTATTCGGCGATCAAACTGCGGAAGATAGAGGTCTTTCCGCTGCCTACCTTGCCCGTGATATAGATGAAGTCACCTTCACGGATCTCCATGTTCAGGTCGTAGATGACTATATTGTCCGAATTGGTGATATCTGCGTGTCGAGCTGATACTATCATAAGTTTTTTAATCTTTATTCTTACAAATATAGTCGATTTTTACTAAATTTGGAGGTTTATTATGTTTTAGTTTCGTGGGATATGTTGACTAAATTTTTCATAGGACTTTCCATATTGTTGTCGGCACAGAGTCCGGCTTACCGGCAGGCTTTGGAACTTTACTCCCAAGGCTTTTACCAGAGGGCAAGGGTACTTTTCGAGGAGACGGAGGGTGAGGCTTTAAGCGAAGATTATGCCTTGCTTTGTGCCATAAGACTTGACAGTCCGGATTGTGCTTATCTTATGGAACAGGCTGAAAAGCGGGAGAAGAGCATTTTATATTCAGATATTCACCGTCAGTATGCTTTACTGCTCTTTGAGCAGGGACTTTACGAACAGGCTTTGGATGAGTTCGGAAAGGTGGATGTTAAAACCCTTTCGGATCTGGAAGCAGGGGAGTATTGGTATAAGAAGGGTTATTGCCTCTTTAATCTTCAGGACTACAAGGCTTCGAGAGAAGATTTGTTGAAATCCATTGAATTTCAGAGCCAGTATCGATATCCTGCATATTTCTCTCTTGGAGTCATCAATTATAACTTTCACGACTTTAATCAAGCCCGTTCCTGGTTCGAATTGAGCGTGGCGGATTCCCGTTTCAAGGATTTGAGCGAATTTTATCTGGTGGATTGTCATTTTATGACTGGGGATTATGACTATGTCCTGAGCAAAGGAGAGGCACTCTTCGAGCAGATGTCCGAGCAGAGGCAGAAGCACCTCGCCAGAATGCTCTCCGAGGCTTATCTGGTCAAGGGAGATGCTGCGAATGCCCGCAAATACCTCGACAGAGGAGAGAATATGAGCAATTCGGATTATTTCAGGGCGGGAAGTGTGCAGTATGCGGTAGGGGATTACGCCTCGGCCATACGCAGTTTCGAGCAGATGAGCTGTAAGACAGATTCATTGGCCCAGATAGCTGCATATCAGAAAGCCTATTCTTATATTCAGATTAAGAACAAGGTCAAGGCCCTCGAGAGTTTCAAGGAGGCGAGTGCACTCTCTTTCGATCCTATGATAAAGGAGGACGCCCTTTTTAACTATGCCAAGCTTTCCTTCGACCTTAATAATGACGAAAGTATTTTCCGTCAATACATTAACACTTACGGCACTTCGCGTAAGGGAGAGTTGATCTACGACTATCTGGCCATGTCGGCCTTGCTGAAGAAGGACTATGCCCGCGCAGTTGAGGCTTACGATAACATAGACGAGCTCTCCGAGGATCAGATCAGCAATTATATAAAGGCCAATTTCCTTCGCGCCCAGCAGCTCCTCGCCATCGGCTCCTACACTGCCGCAGTGCCTTATCTGAAAGCTGCAGCCTATTATCTGCCTAAGGACGACGAGTTCGGTCAGCTATGCCGTTATTCTCTTGCTAACACCTATTATATTATAGACTCATTCAAGGATGCGCTGACGGTTTATAATGATCTGTATAACCTTTCGGCTCTGTATGGAAGGGCTGAAGGGGCTCTTATTCCTTATAATATAGCTTATTGCTTCTTCAAGCAGAGGGATTATCAGAATGCCTCCCGCTGGTTCGACATCTATATAGCTTCTTCCGATGTCCTGGCCAGGCAGGATGCCCTTGTCAGGCGGGCGGATTGTGATTTCTCGCAGAAAAACTATAGGGCGGCAGCGAAAAGCTATAAAACAGCAGTACAGGAGTATCCGAGCACTGATAATCTCTATCCGTACTACTATATGGGCGTCGCACAGGGATTGGCATCTAATAAAAAAGGTAAGGTGGAAGCTCTCGCCGTGGCCTTGAAGGCAGACCCGAAAGTGCCATACTATCAGGAAAGCCTGTATGAACTCGGAAGGGCTTATGCAGACAATTCCGAGCCGGAGAATGCACTGAAGGCTTTCGATATGCTCTACGGGAATTCTTTAGACCTGGAGTTTAAGTCTAAAGCCTTGATAGGCAAGGGTATGGTAAAGAGAAATCAGGGGGATATGGAAGGAGCCCTGAAGGATTACAAACTCCTGGTTAAACAATTTCCTAATAGTCCTTATGTGTCCGATGCCCTGCTTTCCATCCAGTCCATTTATACCTCGATGAAGCAGGCTGAGAAATACATCGAGTATCTGGAAGCTAACAAGCTCAGCACTGGACGCACCGAGGAGGAGAAGAGAAACCTGTATTTCGGGACTGCAGAGCAGGTCTTCCTCGCCGGCAATTACCAGCAGGCCATCAACTATTTCGCCAAGTATCTGGGCATGTATCCGGATTCCAAACAGAGTCCTGAGGCCTATTATTACATAGCTGCTTCCTATAAGAATCTGGGACAGAAGGAGAAGGCTTGTGACTATTACAAGAAGGCCATGGAGAAAGGGCTGGGAGGTTCTTTCGCTGAATTTGCACTTATGGATTTCGCCCTGCTTTCTGATGCTTTGGAAGATTATCAGAGTGCCTACGAGGCTTATATCAAACTCTCTTCCGAGCAGTATCCTATGAGTTCCAAGGAAGATGCCTACAAGGGGGCTATGCGTTCAGCCTACAAGGCGCATTTCTATGAGAAGGCCATAGATGCTGCCTCCAAGTTCTTGAAACTCAGCAAGTCTTCTGAGCTTATCAGGGAAGCCAAGTACATTCAGGCCAAATCTTATCTCAGTACCTCCCAGCGAGACAAGGCCTTCGATCTGCTTACCAAGCTCATCGCTGAACCAAATACTGCAGAAGGGGCGGAAAGCTATTATCTGATCATTCAGGCCCGCTTCGATTGGGGCCAATTCGAAAAGGTCGAAGAAGGAGTATTTGATTTCTCAAGCAAGTGCAGCGATCAGCCATATTGGCTTGCCAAGGCTTTCATAACACTTGCGGACTCTTATGTGGAGAGGGGAATGACGGAGCAGGCTGTCGCCACCTACCAGAGCATTCTGGATGGATATGAGCCTTATGGCCCTCAGGATGATATAATAGACACAGTCAATCATAAACTTACGGAGATAATTGTAAATGAATAAAGTAGTTTTGTCAAGTATATTCCTTTTGTTTTTCCCGCTCTGTATCTGCGCTCAGAATTTTAATGAAAGCGTGGAGGTTACGAATGAACTTCAGGTGGACCTGAGCGGTTCGGAGCGGAAAACCGTGGAGATGGAGATTCCTGATTCTTTGAGCAGGTTCCGTCTGAATTTCGATTACGAGGTCTTTTCCAGGCCTTATAAGGGAGCTTACGAGTTTACTCCATACAATGTTCTGTTCAGGCCATTGAGCCAGAAAGAGAAGAGCCCCGTTTTCTACCTGAGGGCGGGGGCTGGTTTTGCTTTCAAACCGGAACTGACGGCTCTGCTAAGCCCCCGCTTCGGGGATAAGTTTCAGCTCGATGTATATCAGGATTTCTCTGCTTTTTCAGGGGATTACAGAGGAAAGTCAGATTTTATCTACAAAGGCTATGAGCTTAAGGAATTGCTTGGAGTAAGGTGTCTGGCAGCTCTGAAAAACAGCGATTTGGATTTCGATGTGAATTATCGTGGCACTTGGGCCAGCGACCATAACTGTTCGTATTCTCCATTTCATACTCTTGGAGCTAAGATAGGTCTCAGTTCTTCTCTGGCCGGCACTAGTCTTGTTAATTATGAGTTGAATCTGCGCTTCCGTTCGTCGGTGGAAAAGGAACAGCTCTCGGATTTGACAGAGAATCTTGTCGATTTCAGCGGAGTGATTCGTCCGGTACTTGATTTTCCTATAGGAGCGGAAGTTCTCTTCGACACCGGTTTCGCTTTTTATGGAAAATCCTCTAACCGCTCTACTTACTATTTGAAGTCCTATCCGAGACTGACATATCAGTATAAGATTCTGGATATCAGGGCTGGATTTGGTTTTTCATTATATACTGGGGATATGAGATACCAGCCTATAGCCTTTTATCCTGATATCAGACTATCTTTGAGGCTCTTTAAGAACAGAGTGAATCTGTATGCCGGAATAGACGGAGGGGATGAGCTGAATTCACTGTATAGCCTTAAGTCTGCCAATTCGCATTTCAACCGGCTTTATATTCAGGAAGACTGGTCCCGTATGCTCAAAACTTCGGCAGTAAAGGCGAATTATTTCATAGGAGCCAAGGGCAGCATAGCTACGGATTTCCAGTACGAAGTTCAGGGAGGTTTCTCCAAGCATAAGGCCGGACTTCTCTATGGAATGGATCCGGTGCTGGAAAGTCAGGCTGTCCTGAGATATGCCGACTATAATCTGGCATATATCGGGGCTGGGGCATCTTATAAGCGGGATTCTTATGAGATAAGCGCATCTTTGGATTACAAGAAGATGAGTTATGATATAGAGAATCCGGACTTTTTTGAATTGCCGGCTTTTTCGGCCAATCTGGATTTTACTTACAATTGGATAGAGAGAGTCTATGCCGGAGCAAGTCTTAGTTTCCAGAGTTGCAGGCTATCTCAGGTTTACGAAACTCTTCCGGCTTATTTCGATCTGGGGTTTCATCTCAGTGCTGAACTGAATGAATATCTGAGTCTTTGGCTGAGGGGGGAGAACCTGCTTTGCTCCCGTGTGGAGGAAATTCCTTTCACTGCTCAGAGATGGCCTAAGATTAGCCTCGGTGTGTGTCTGATTTTCCGATAATTTTTATTATATTTGTCGGCTTTAAAATACGCGCTTTGAATCTGAGGAAGAGGATTTAGGAGAAGGGTCAGATAAATAGAGAAAATGTGCGAGGGATAAAAGTTTCGCAACTTGCACAAATCTCTAAATAATAAACAATTGGTTACTTGCGAAACTTGAGTGGAAATGATATTAGTTTCGCTATTGCGAAACAACCTATATACGGAGATGCTTTAGCATCGACAAAGTCCTCTTCCTGAGGAAGAGGATATAGGAGAAGGGTCAGATAAATAGAGAAAATGTGCGAGGGATAAAAGTTTCGCAACTTGCACAAATCTCTAAATAATAAACAATTGGTTACTTGCGAAACTTGAGTGGAAATGATAGAGACAGAAGAAATTAAAAAGGCTGAGCAGCAGTATGGTGCGAACAGTATCCAGGTCCTTGAAGGCTTGGAAGCTGTACGCAAGAGACCGTCCATGTATATAGGCGATATCTCAGAGAGAGGATTGCATCATCTGGTATATGAGGTAGTGGATAACAGTATAGATGAGGCTATGGGAGGATTCTGTACGGACATCAATGTCTGCATTCTTCCTGGTAATTCTATTAGGGTGGAGGATAACGGCCGTGGTATCCCTACAGGCATGCATGAGAAGGAGCATCGCTCCGCCTTGGAAGTGGTGTTGACTGTGCTTCACGCCGGAGGTAAATTCAGCAAGAATAACTATAAGGTCTCCGGAGGTCTTCATGGTGTGGGTGTGTCCTGTGTGAACGCCCTTTCCGACAGCCTCGTGGCCGAAGTTCACCGTGAGGGAAAGATCTTTAAGCAGTCTTATTCGAAAGGCAAACCTCTCGGACCCGTGGAGGTAGTAGGAGAGTCAGACAATACCGGTACCATCATTACTTTCCATCCTGATCCTGAGATCTTCGTACAGACCACTGTATATCGTTACGACACTCTGGCTGCCCGTCTCAGGGAGCTTGCCTACCTGAATAAGGGTGTGAGGATCACTCTTTGTGACAAGAGGGAACTCATAGACGAATATGTGACTGACGAGAACGGGAATTCCAAGCCTTCAGGAAAGCAGATTTATCACAGTGAGACTTTCTACTCAGAGGAGGGGCTCAAGCAGTTCATTGAATATCTGGATGCCGGTGCCCAGACTCTTATCCCTGAGCCTATCTGTGTTAATTCTGACAAGATTATCCCTATCGACATAGCCCTTCAATATAACAACGGCTATTCCGAGAAGATTTATTCTTATGTAAATAACATTAACACCATAGAGGGAGGTACTCACCTTCAGGGTTTCAAGATGGGTCTTTCCCGTTCCTTGAAGCAGTATGCCGAGAAGAACAATATGCTTTCCAAACTTAAGGATCCGCTGGCTCCTGAGGATTTCCGTGAGGGTCTTACCGCTGTGATTTCAGTTAAGGTGGCAGAGCCTCAGTTCGAGGGTCAGACCAAGACTAAACTTGGTAACACCGAGGTTACTTCCGCAGTGTCCCAGGCCACAGCTGCCGCTATGGATATCTTCCTGGAGGAGAATCCTAAATTGGCCAAGATAATTATCGAAAAGATCGTGCTTGCAGCGACGGCCCGTAACGCAGCCCGCAAAGCCCGTGAGATGGTGCAGCGAAAGAGCGTGATGACCGGTGCGGGAATGCCTGGAAAATTGGCAGACTGCGCTGAAAGCGATCCTGAAAAGTGTGAACTTTTCCTGGTCGAGGGAGATTCCGCAGGCGGTACGGCCAAGCAGGGTCGTAATCGTGACATTCAAGCCATTCTGCCGCTGAGAGGTAAGATTCTTAATGTGGAGAAGGCTGCTGTGGACAGGGCTTTCGACAGCCAGGAGATTCAGAATATCTATACAGCTCTCGGAGTGTCTGTGGCTACGGAGGATGAGACTGGGGAGAAACACATGGATCTGAGCAAACTGCGTTATCACAAGGTGGTGATTATGACCGATGCCGATGTGGACGGTTCCCATATCGCCTGTCTGATTCTGACCTTCTTCTTCCGATATATGTTCGACCTTATCAAGAACGGTTATGTATATCTGGCTACACCTCCGCTTTATCTTGTGAAGAAGGGTAAGGAGGAGATTTATTGCTGGACAGAGGAGCAGAGGGAAGAGGCTGCCCTGAAGTTGGGCAAGGGTTCTGACAAAGGTTATACCGTTCAGCGTTACAAGGGTCTTGGTGAGATGTCTGCCGAGCAGCTTTGGGACACTACCATGAATCCAGAGCGCCGCAGACTTCGTCAGATTACCATAGAGAATGCAGCTCAGGCTGAAAGAACTTTCTCCATGCTGATGGGAGACGATGTACCTCCTCGCAGACAGTTTATCGAAGAAAACGCTCATTACGCTAACATAGACGCATAATATGAAATCATCCCTCAAGTTTAAGGTATTTTTTCCTATACTTGCTATTTTCGTCCTTCTGCTTTTGCTTGTGCCCAGAAGTGCGAAGTGGGGATATGAATACACTAAAGGTCAGACTTGGCGCTACGAGACTCTCGTGGCCCAGTTTGACTTTCCTCTTTTGAAGACCAGGGATCAGATCGCTGCAGAACTTTCCGAGCGATCAGCTAATGTTCTGCCTTTCTATAAGCTGTCTTCTTCAGTGTCGGGAGACTGTCTCAGGAAGATGGAAACTGTGGAATTTGAAGGCGACAGTCTTGGACTGAAGGCTTCCACGATAAGGCATCTGGCTGAGATATTCTATAAGGGAGTGCTTCCGGAGGATTTCGTAGAAAGTGAACTCATCTATGTTCAGAGAGACAAGAGGGCTGAAAAAGTACCTTCTTCTGAGGTTTATCTTCTGTCTCAGGCCAGAGTGGCGCTTTTGGGTGCCGTTTCTTTGGATTGTGAGGGCAGGGTTAATGTGGATTCCCTTTTCAGAGCCAATTCCGTATATGAACTCATAGTTCCTAATCTGGTTTATGACGAGCAGCTGACTGCTTTGGTGCACAGTCGTAATGAAGCCTCGGTGTCCACTACCATGGGCTATGTGAATGCCGGTACTATCATAGTGAACTCAGGGGAGCTGATTACTTCAGAATTGGAGCAGATGCTGGATTCCTATAAGGCCGAATATGAACATAGTTTCGGCTCAGACAAGCCTATGGCTTCTGTCTGGCTGGCCAATGCCCTTCTGCTGATAGCCATACTGGTATGCCTTTTTTATGCGATTTATTTTTCCAATCCTATGATTTTCAAGGATTATAATCGCTATCTGTACATACTTGCCGTATTCGCTATGATGACTGCTACGGAGTTGATATTCATCAGGTTCGCGCCTGATTGGATTTTCATTTTCCCATTTACCGTGGGAGCTCTTTATCTCCAGGCATTCTTTAGAACCAGGGTTATTTATCCTGTTTATATAGTGTCCTTGCTCCCTCTTGTGCTCTATGCAGACAACGGACCGGCTCTCTTTATGATGTATCTGGTTCCGGGGATAGTCACCCTTTATGTTTTCAGACATTTTTCGAAGGGAGCCAGGCAGTTTATCGCAGCGCTTATCAATTTCGGAGTTACCGCCCTTATATTCTCTGCTTTTGAGCTGATGGGTGCTATGAATTATCCATTCCTTCTTACTTTGGGAATGCTTTTTATAGGCTCTATTCTCGAAGTGGCTTTGCATCCATTTGTCTATCTGCTGGAAAGAGCCTTCAACCTCGTATCTGCTACCAGGTTGCAGGAACTTTCGGATACTTCCAACGAACTTCTCAGACAACTTGAGCAAAAAGCTCCTGGCACATTCCAGCATTCTCTTCAGGTGATGAATCTGGCTTCTGCAGCAGCCCGCTCCATAAATGCCGATGAGGCTTTGGTCAGAGCTGGAGCTTTATATCACGATATAGGCAAGAGCAGAAATCCTCAGTGTTTTGTAGAGAATGAGTCTCTGGTTTCCGCAGATTCCAAATATCATAATGAGCTCACTCCTTTGCAGAGCGCACAGGATATAATCAGGCATGTAAGTGACGGAATGGAATTGGCCAAGTCCCATAAAATTCCGGAGATGGTTTCGGATTTTATCACTACTCACCACGGGAGCACTTGTGTGTCTTATTTCTACGACAAATACTTGAAAGAAGGTGGGGATCCGGAGGCTATGAAGGATTTTTGTTATCCTGGACCTACACCTAAGACTCGTGAGCAGGTTATTCTTATGCTTTCGGATTCTATAGAAGCGGCATCCAGGACTCTTAAAGATTATTCTCCTGAGTCCATATCAGCACTGGTGGAAAGGATTTTCGCATATAAGATTGAAGATAAGCAGTTGGAACACGCTGATATTACTCTCAAGGAACTAACTACCGTGAAGTCGGTTATGAAGAGTTATCTCGCACAGATGTATCACGAAAGAGTCAAGTATCCGAAAAGAAAAATAAAATAAAGGTTTATATAATATGAAATTAACAAAAAATCAAATCGACCAGCTCAATCTTGAGCTTACTATGGACATCGAGGCTGCGGATTACGCAGAGATCGAAAAGAAGAAATTGGCAGAGTACAGACGTAAGGCAGACTTCAAGGGCTTCCGTAAAGGTAATGTCCCTATGAGCCTCATTCAGAAGTTCTATGGTGGGGATGCTTTGGCTCAGGCCATCAATGAAGTAATCGGAGAAGGCTTGCAGAAATTCATCGATGATGAGAAACTGCACATTCTTGGAGAACCGCTTTCAAGTGAAAAGCAGGGGGAAGTGGAGTGGAAGAGCGGTAATGACTTCACTTTCATCTTCGATCTGGCTCTCAGCCCTGAGGTTCAGGTAGAGGTTGTAGCTGAGGACGAGATTCCTAATTATACTGTGACAGTATCAGCGAAGGAGAAAGCCGATATGGCTGAGAATCTGAAGAAATATTATGAGAATCAGAAGGAGGAGCACACTGAGGAAGAGATAGATAAGGAAGTCAGCGAGCGTCTTAAGGAGAACTACAAGGCCGAGGCTAACTGGAGACTTTCCCAGGATATCCGTGACTTCTATGTTCAGAAGTCCGGTGTAGAGCTTCCTGAGGTTTTCCTTAAGAGATGGCTGCTGCATGCTAATGAAGGCAAGGTGACTGCTGAGCAGGTGGAAAGCGAATTCCCGGCATTCCTGAAGGATTTCAAGTGGCAGCTTGTAAGGGGTTCCCTTATGAAGAAGTTTGAACTTCAGATTACTGCTGATGACATTCAGGAGGCAGCCAAATCCTATGTCAACTATCAGTATGCTATGTACGGTCTTTCAAATGTGCCTGAGGATATGATCAGCGAGGCTGTGAACAACATTCTTCACGATCAGAAACAGATCGATAGGCTTGCCGAAAATGTGGAAGACCAGAAGGTCATCGACAAGATCAAGAGTATAGCCACTCTAAAGGCTAAAAAGATATCTTCTGAGAAATTCAAGGAACTCAAATAGTGAAAAATATTCTGGTCATAGGTTCCACCGGTCAGATAGGTTCGGAACTTACTATGCTTCTGCGACGCACTTTTCCTAACGGCAAGGTGGTCGCAGGTTATATCGCCGGCTGCGAGCCTAAGGGAAAACTTCTCAGCAGCGGGCCTAGTGAAGTGGTGGATGTGTGCGATGCCGCGAGGATAGCCGAGATAGTGGACAAATACGACATCGACACTATCTATAATCTGGCAGCCCTGCTTTCTGCCACTGCCGAAAGGCTGCCGCTGAAGGCCTGGGACATACAGATGAACGGGCTTATCAATGTCTTGGAAGTGGCGAGGATGAAGCATTGCGCCGTATTTACCCCGAGTTCCATAGGTTCTTTCGGTCCTTCCACTCCTCGGAAGAATACCCCTCAGGATACTATCCAGAGGCCAACTTCCATGTATGGAGTTACTAAGGTGGCCACTGAATTGCTCAGCGATTATTATTTCCACAAATACGGGGTGGACACCCGTTCAGTCCGTTTCCCAGGGCTTATCAGTTATACCACTCTTCCTGGAGGGGGCACCACTGATTATGCTGTGGAGATTTATTATGCAGCCGTCAAGGGCGAAGAGTTCATCTGCCCTATAGCACCTGGCACTTTCATGGATATGATGTATATGCCGGATGCCCTTAGGGCTGCCATAGACATTATGCAGGCCGATCCCCGTTATCTGAAACACAGGAATGCCTTTAATATAGCTTCGATGAGTTTCGATCCGGAGATAATCGCAGCATCTATCCGAAAATTTATTCCGGATTTCAGGATGCGTTACGAGGTGGATCCTGTCCGTCAGCATATCGCCGATTCTTGGCCTGACAGTATGGATGATACTTGTGCCCGCAAGGAATGGGGCTGGGCTCCGAATTACGACCTGGACGCCATGACTCAGGATATGATTAAGAACTTGAAAATCAAACTTGGCAGATAATTATGTACGGTAAATTTCAGAGCTACCTGTCTGAAGAACTTGACAAGATCACCCAGGCAGGTCTTTACAAGAAAGAAAGATGCATCTGCAGCGAGCAGGGGGCCGAAATTACCCTCGCAGACGGCAGCAAAGCGCTAAATTTCTGCGCTAACAACTATTTGGGTTTGGCCAATTCTCCACGCCTCGTGGAAGCAGCCAAGCGCACTATGGACAGCCGTGGCTACGGAATGAGTTCTGTGCGCTTCATCTGCGGCACCCAGGATGTGCATCTGGAGCTCGAGAAAGCAGTATCAGAGTATTTCCATACCGATGACACCATCCTTTACGCCGCTTGTTTCGATGCCAATGGCGGTGTCTTTGAGCCTCTCTTCACTGCCGAAGACGCCATTATCTCCGACTCTTTGAACCATGCGTCCATCATAGACGGTGTACGGCTCTGTAAGGCAGTCAGATATCGTTATGCCAATGCCGATATGTCCGAACTCGAACACTGCCTCCAGCAGGCTCAGCAGCAGCGTTTCCGTATTATTGTTACTGACGGGGTGTTCTCCATGGACGGCAATGTCGCTCCATTGGATAAGATATGCGATTTGGCCGAGAAATACGACGCCCTGGTTATGGTGGATGAGAGTCATAGCGCAGGTGTGGTGGGTCCTAGCGGACACGGAGTAGCTGAATTATTCGACTGCTACGGCAGGGTGGACATTCATACAGGAACTCTTGGCAAGGCCTTCGGTGGTGCGGTGGGCGGTTTTACCACAGGTCGCAAGGAGATAATAGATATGCTCAGACAGCGTTCCCGTCCTTATCTATTCTCCAATTCCCTGCCTCCTATGATAGCCGGTGCCGGTGTGGAGCTCTTCAAGATACTTTCCGAAGGAAATCAGCTTCACGATGCTTTGGTGCAGAATGTGGAGTATTTCAGAAGCCGGATGATAGAGGCCGGATTTGACATCAAGCCTACCCAGAGTGCCATCTGTGCTGTGATGCTTTACGATGCTCCTCTGAGCCAGAGATTTGCAGCTGCCATGGCAGAGGAAGGCATATTTGTGACTGGCTTTTATTATCCTGTGGTTCCTGCCGGCCAGGCCAGAATCAGGGTTCAGTTGAGTGCTGCTCATAGCAGGGAACAATTGGACAAGGCGATAGAGGCCTTTATAAAAGTAGGAAAGAATTTGGGAGTTCTAAAATAGTTTTATGATGAGAAGAAGAATTGTTTCAGTATTGCTGTTGCTATGTGCCTGTGTATTCTCGTATGCTCAGGACTTATCTTACGATTATAAAAAGGGTAAGAAGAATTTCAGAAGCACCATAGAACGAAGCGATTCTCTTTTCAAGGTCAATTATTTCCAGCAAAAAGGAAAAAAGTGGAAGAATACGGGAGAAGAGGTACTGATACCCATTTCAGCGAGTGGGGAAGTCTCTTTTCCCGATTCCCTCTCCTTGCTGACATTAGGAAACGGGAAGTCTTATTTCCTTTATTCCTATCTGGATACTTGTCCTACGGAACAAAGCTATTCCATAGGTCTTTATGATATCCAGGATGAATTATATCATAACTTGTCCTTTTCCGGAAAGCCCCTTAAGGCAGAGGAAGGGAAGTTATTTAAGATAGAGGGTCTTCCTTCCACTGCTTTCGCGGAGCCTTCTGTCGAGGTCGAGTATCTGGATTCCCTTTTGCAGGCTGATACCAGACTCCTGGAGATATCCCCCGAGGATATGAAGACCGACAGTTACATCGCCTGGTGGATAGAGAACAACCCGAAAGCACTTACTAATGCCAGAAGCATTGAGTTCGGAGGAGTCAGTGAGGACTGTTCCATCTTTACAGCTTTCAAAAAGGCTAAAAAGAGTGAAAAAGGGAATCTTCAGGCAGCCGTCTGCGATGTGCGTGGTTATACTGTAGTCGTAGTCAGAAACACCAAGGCCAAATCCAATCTCCTCGTCTGGGCCGAAGCTGAGTGTAAGAATAAGAAGAAGGACCGTTACCTCTCTACGGTCTATTTCGAAAATGCCAATTCTCTTGTCCTTTATTTCTATAAGGGCAAGACGACTTTCAAATATCGTATCAATCTGGCTAACAGGACTATCAGCCGTTAGTCTATACTTAACAGTCCTAAAGTGACACTTCCGCTGACAGTAACTTGTGGGCGGGAAAGGTTGCAGACATTAATGTGTTCGTTCTTGGTGCTGGCCAATACCATATGGGCTTTCTGGTTTACTATCACCTGTGAAGGCAGCAGTATTTCCACGGAACCCAGAGTGCAGTCGCAATCTATCGTGATGTCTTTGTCTATATAGGCATTCCTCAAATCCAAAGTCAGAATACCGAATACCACCTTGCATTTGATATCATTCATAGTCTCGGAATTGAAATGAAAGTAGCGTCTGCTGAAAGAGATGTCTATCAGTCTGTTGCCATTAGCAGCTTCCGAATTGTTATGGATATGCAGTTTCGGACTGTGGCTGAGAAGAATGGAGATACCTCCTATTATCATAAGGATAGCCAGACTAAAACGGAAGAAGTCTCCCCAGGAGAATCCGAACTGGGCTAAGATGAAGAGGATGAATCCTATGCCAAGTCCTATGAATCCCAACTGGCGATTCTGCTTTCTGACTATGGCACAGATACTCGGGATTATGATAAAAAGTGTCCACCATCCTCTGAATAGCAGATTGAATGCGAAACTGCTTATGCTGCTGATTATCCAAAAGGCTCCTATGAACAGAAGGATGATGCCTATTACTTTCTTAGTACTTTCACTCATTGCATTTGGTAAATTGAAAGATAAAGATCAGAGTTTACCGTGTCCACATCGATGTCAGTATATCTGCTCCCGTAGGAGAAACTGTAGTCGCTCTCTCTGTAAAGATTGAAATCGCTGTACAGACTGCCGCTTACAGAGTCAAAATCGAGACTGAAGCTTGCATCCACAGGAAGGATAATATTTACTTCTCCGTTAACAGTATCGATGTCTATGTCCTTGGTGTACCTGTAGATGGTGCTGTATATGATACTTCCATTAACTGAGTCGAAGTCCAGATATTCAGCATCCAAGTCCACATCTATGGCTGCATCGTTGGCGTCGATATCAAGGGATTTGAAGACTATTCCCTGGGGTACATTGAGGCAAAGTTTTTTATACTGCCTGTTGGAATTAGAGTGTCTGTAGTATTTGATTCTTAGCTTTCCATCCTTCAGATAATAACACATGGGCTGATCTATGGGGCGGGAATAAATATCCTCTTCATAAAAAGAAAGATAGTTATTCTCCCAGTAGCGGATAATGACGCTGCCGTAATTCCAGTCTATATCTATGTCTTCTACATACTCTGTAATGTCTGCCCCTCCGTCAATATAAAGGATATCCGGATCGGTATAGATACATGAATTTAGAGCTAATACACTGACTAATAATGTAATAAATGTTTTTCTCATACAGGTGTTATTGAATAAACACACAAAAGTATATAAAAAACTATGATATTACAAAACAATGTCGTGATTTTGTGCGGTTTCTTCTATCACTTCCTCGTAGCCCGTCAGGGCTGCGAAGGCGGAAAATTGGGCTGCACGGGATTCCATAGGCATCTTAGGATGCTTTTTTGACTCCGGACGGGGCAGGTAGAGTATTTCTTCCAGTTTTTTGTTCATGCCTTATGTCCTCCTATCTGCTGATTCCTTTCCTTGGCAGTAGCTCCTTCTTCGAAGCTGTAGCCTTTAAGGATGGAATTGCCTCCGTATTTCTTCTTGATGGATATAAGGGCCTCCTGAAGACCTCTTTCTTTCAGCAGGTACTCATCTTCTTCGGCGAACAAGTCCATCTGAGTATAGCGTGAGCCTTCTTCTTCCCTTACTACCTTGTTAGCTGTCAAGTAAATTCTTCGTATAAGCAGTTTTTTGTTTACTTTTTCTTCGAAGATTGTCTTTACTGCTTGGGAAAAGTTTATTCCAGAAGAACTTGGATTCGGGAAATTTACTATGCCTTGGCTGTGCTTGGGGACGCTTCTGCCATAGTGGTCTGTCTTTATCTCGCCCCTGTAATCGATCTTGGGGTCTGAGAGACTCTCTTGGTCATAGCAGATTACAAGGCAGAGGCTTCCTGCGAGAAGGCCTTTTTCCACCAATGTCAGGGATAGCAGGTCTGACATTTCCAGTGCCACTATCAGGGCTTCCTTGTATTTGTAGGGGCGGGTCAGAACCTGTCCGCGGCTTAGGGAGTTCTCCTGTGGCTTATATTCCTTGATGGCCTTCAGACTGCAGGGCTCATGCCCCCAGGCGTGGTCTATGAGCAGTTCAGCGTTCACTCCGAATTCTTTGAAGAGAAAATCCTCGTATTTGAGAGAATATAGGGCCAATTCTCCCATAGTGCTGATCCCTAGTCTGTCCAGATGGGCTGCGGTCCCTGGACCTACTCTCCAGAAGTCTGTCAGCGGCTTGTGCTCCCAGAGCAGCCTTCTGTAACTAATCTCATCGAGTTCTGCGATTCTCACTCCGTCTGCATCCGGCTCTATGTGTTTCGCCACTATGTCCATGGCTACCTTGCAGAGATAGAGGTTAGTTCCGATTCCTGCAGTGGCGGTGATGCCGGTTTCTTTTAAGACTTCTCTTATTATTTTGATAGTCAAGTCATGAGCATTCATCTTATAGGCTCCGAGATAGTGAGTAGCATCGATGAACACTTCATCTATCGAATAGACGTGGATATCTTCCGCGGAGAAATACCTGAGATAGATGTCGTAGATCCTGGCACTGTATTTCATATAGAAGGCCATCCGGGGCGGAGCCACTATATATTCTATCTTGTCTTTGCGGTAACGGTTCAGTTCCTTTACCCTCTGCTCCACTTCAAAAAGTCGGGCCCTTCCTCCTATGCCGAAGGCCTTCAGGGAAGGGGAGACTGCCAGACAGACTGTCTTGTTGGTTCTGGATTCATCGGCCACGACCAGATTTGTGGTCAAGGGATCCAAGCCCCTCTCCACGCATTCTACCGAAGCGTAATAGGACTTCAGGTCTATGGCTATGAAGGTATTCAAATTCTATCTCCGAAAATGGCTGAGCCTATTCGTACCAGGGTGGAGCCGTTCTTGACTGCCAGAGGCCAGTCGTGCGACATTCCCATGGAGAGCTGGTTGAAATCTTTCAATTCTGGGAAAAGGTCTTTAAGATATGCCATAAGAGAGTCAACTCTTTGAAAATCAGCATTTACTATGCTCTCATCTTCGGTGTTGCTGGCCATGGCCATAAGCCCCCTGAAACGGATTCTGCTGTATTTTTCAGCATTGAAAAGCAGGTCTATAATCTCTTCCTCCCAAAAGCCCTGTTTGCTTTCTTCCGCAGCGACGTGTACTTCGAGCAGCACATCGGTGCTGCGGGAATTGGCCTGTCCCCATTTCTGAATCTCATCGAGCAGGTGCACTGAATCCACTGATTCCACCATGGTGACATAGGGGAGGACCAGCTTGAGTTTGTTAGTCTGCAGGTGCCCTATGAAATGCCACTGCAGTTCCGGAAATTCCTGCGTTCTAAGTT
>JBJEBS010000100.1:0-26040 GCA_051870275.1 Candidatus Cryptobacteroides sp. | reverse complement strand
GACCCTCCCTCAAAATCAGGTGGTTAGATCTCTATTAGCTGCAATGTGGGTTAACAGTTCCTGACATTCCACCTTTCACTGTTCCAAATGAAAAATAGCTTACAGACTCTTCAATAGACCACTCCAGAATTCCATCAATATTTGTCGGATTCGCACCAGACGTTGCTGCAGATGACAAAGCAGAAGTCGATGTTTGCAAATAAATCTTACTTACATCAGCTATTATACCCGAAGTAATTTCAATAGAAATCTTTGTAATATTACCAGGGATGGCTGAAGTATTGTATAATGAGAAATTACTTGCAGCACTCGATTGATTACACCTTATTTGCAAAGAGCTAGGATTCCACTGATTTACTTTATATGATACTTCATCTTTTGTAAAAGCAACCGCACTGGTCACATAAGAAGAAGAACTTGAACCTGTTGTCGTTGCATCTAATTTGAATGAAAGGGATTTACCAGTTGAACCAGAAGAAGCAGCATTCTGTGTTAAAGTGATTTCCTCTGACAAAGTTCCTGCAGAATGTGAAACGGTAAGGGTGGCCTCATAAGCAGTATCAGTTGTGTTGGCATCTTTTGGAGTAACGGTGATTGTTCCAGTGGTCTTATCCACAGCAATCGTTGCCCAATCAAGGGTAGTCGGGGTTACAGTCCAATCATTCTCTCCTTCGGTATTGGTAGTTACCGTGAAGGTAGCTGCATCTGTTTCATCACTTGCCCAAGTCTTTGAGGTAGGGCTTACTATAAGCTTCGGAGCGGTAGGATCCTCGACGATGCTAGTTGCGTAGAAGTACGCATTTTTATTTGTTGACCTATAACCATATACAAAACCATAGACTTCAACATCTTTTCCGTCAGTTGCTGTATTAGCTGCACTTAAGTACAGTGCTTGGGAACCGATATTAATAATTCGTCCACTTTGAGTTCCCTTAGCGTGAATATATTCAGTAATTGGAGCCGAAGCATAAGAGGTCAAATATGCTTCATCAACTTCTACCGCATTTTCATACACTGGAGTAGAACCTGAAACCTTATTTGTGATGGTTGGGTTATTAAACTGGAGAATGTTGCCATAAGTTGAATATGTTGACACAGTTCCACCTACAGTGAAAGTTTCTCCGACAACAAGTCCGTGGCTTAACTTGTAAAGATAGAGGTATGCTGTTCCATCACCAATTACAGCTGTGGATGCGCCAATGACTGCATATACAGCAACATTCTTAACTATATATGTTCCTGCTTCAGTAATCTGGCTTAATGTTACGGTTCCCTTTGTTGTCAACTCAATAGAAGCAACAGGTGAAGCGGCATAAGCCTTTGTGCCTTCGACTGCGATAGCGTTAACCTTGAGTGTATAGGTTACACCGTCGTCAAGACCGTCAAAGGTAACGGAACCGGTTGTAACGGTCTTGCTATCACCAACCTTTGTTTCTCCATTATAGAGCTCGCAATTGTATCCTTCAGTAGCCCTTGAATCAACTGTCCACGTAGCGTTTACAGAGAACTCATCAATTGAACCCTCCTTAAGTGTAGGGGTTTCCAATGTCGGAGTACCGAACTTGGCATCGGTGAGAGTGGCGGCATCGGAGTTTTTGTAGTTCTCGGTATCGGATGGAACGGCAACTACAGCTACATCATAATACTCGTCAGCAATATCCTTTGCATCGTATAAATTGCTTGGGCAAGGGAACTCATCAGCACCGATAGTCAAGACATAAGAAGCGGCACCAACAACTGCATCCCAAGAAACGACCTTTTCTGCGCTAACAGCAAGATTTTCTGGTGTTGCAAGCTTAGTCTTTATTGTTCCACCGTATTCAATAGTAATAGATTTTACATAGATATAACCGTCTGTGTCAAGTTTGATGGAAGATATATCTGAACCATCCAAATCATAACTCAAATCAGTATAATCGTCCGCAGGCTGCTGTTTATCAGAGTTATTGACACCAATGACTTTTGTCTTTCCCGAAGAATATTGCTTGGCCTTCAGAATGATTCTTGTAGCCGGAACTTGGCCAGCCTCCGACAACGCTAATGTAACAGAACCAGCAGCACTTGAAGTACCAACTCTAAGTGGCAAACCACTTGCACTTCCGCCATAATATGACTTAATAACATTCGTAACAGGACTTGCAACCAAATACTCACTACCCACAACTACAAAAGTGCTTGCTTTTGTAGTTGTAGATAGAGTCTATACGCTACTACTCTCATTATTGAATTCAATCGTATATGATGGCGTCACCTTCGCATCCTTTACCATCGCTACGCCGAAGGTATTCACATCTCCCTGAGAAAGGGAAATTGGCCTGCTAAACTCCTTGGTGTAAGTGTCACCGTCAGCGGCTTCTACCTTAACGGTAAGGGTAGCGGCATCCTGAGGAATGCAGGTGAACCAAACAACTGCCTCACCGGAAGCATTAGCAACGATGCTGTATCCTTCGGATTCACCCATAGCAAGCTCTGAGTAGATATCAAGAGAAGTCTTGGTGGAATTCCATCCATCAACGCCATAGCTTCCAGCGATATCAGCAGTAGAAGATACAGAGATATGGTTAACAACTTCTCCGGCATCGAGACCCTTAAGGGTCATCTTTGCAATTGCAACCTCTCTTTTAAACTGAAGTTGAACAGCTATACTCTCATCAAATGAACTGATTGCCTTGGATACAAGAATGTCCGCATCTTCAGTGTAGGCCTCTTTATAAAGAATCTGAAGGTCATTAGCGGAATTATAAACTGCAACATAGGTATTTTCACCGGCAGATACTCCACCAGTAAAGACGGCCTCAATTGTCATAATTCCATCAGTAAGGGTACCTTGAGTAAGTTCCGCACGAGTTGAATTTTCATACAGATTAAACCTATCGACATCAGCAGCAGTCCAGGCGAACTTGGCAGTAGTACCATCTGTGATATCTACAGTAGTCTTAGTACTCTCAGGAGCACCAGCGATGAAAGTGACGGAGTGGGTAGGATTTTTGATCTCTGGAGCGAACTCCTCCTGCTGACATGCAGCAAAACCAAGCAGCGCGAATGCTGCCAGGGCGAAAGTTTTAAGATTTTTTATATCTGCGCCCTCCTGTTAATAATCTTCCCCTTGGGAAATAACACTACCTTCACTTCCTGCAGCTCCAGCCTCACCATACGGATCGCCAGGACTCAGGCACAGCACCCCCTCCGCCTGCACAGAGAGGATCTCACAGCAAGGGGCTGAATACAGCTCCTTTGCGGAAAACAAATTTGGACAACTCATATGTATTGATTTTGAAAAAATTGATCTTGTTAAAGATCTGATGATGATTGTAGATGATGTTTTGTAAGAAGAATAGAGCCTGTCCTATGCTAAAAGACTGTGACATAGGAAGATTCGCACGAAATATTGCCCTGCATACAATATTTGAGAATAGGCCCTTCATAATTGGCTGCAAAATTAATCAAAATTAATGCATATTCCTAATAAGCCACCCCATTTTAACAACAAATTAACAGACCGAGAGTTCTGAAGCCGGCACGAGAGCAATCGCCAGATGTAAATCCAAAAAAGTGGCGATATTTTTGGAATATAATCCAAAAAAGTGGCGATAATTTTGGAATTCAGCTATAATTCCATATTTTTGCTACAGATAAATTGTTATATATGATCACAAGAACTCAAGAATCAACAATCAAGGCTTTATTAGGCTCAAATAAAGCTATCATCCTTATCGGAGCCAGGCAGGTGGGCAAGTCCACTCTGCTGCACTCTATTCTGGACGGAGATAAAACTGTACTTTGGCTCAACGGAGATGACGATGATGTCAGGGAGATGTTTGAAAATATCAGTTCTACCCGACTCAAAGCCATAATCGGGGATAAGAATACAGTAGTTTTAGATGAAGCTCAGCGAATTGAGAACATTGGACTCCGTATAAAACTTATCACTGACCAGATACCTGGAGTTCAAGTGATTGCAACGGGGAGCAGTAGTTTCGAACTGTCATCCAAAGTTAACGAGCCTTTGACTGGTAGAAAAAGGGAATTGAAACTCTTTCCTCTAAGTTTCAATGAGATGGTTTCCCATACCTCATTCTTGGAGGAACAAAGGATGATTCCTCACAGAATGATCTACGGCTATTATCCTGAAGTGGTATGTAGTCCAGCGAATGAAAAAGTGGTATTGAAAGAACTGACAGACAGCTATCTGTATAGAGACATCCTATCTTTCGATACTCTACGGAAGCCGGATGTAATCGTAAGACTACTGAAGGCGCTGGCCCTTCAGATCGGCTCTCAGGTGTCGTACAATGAATTGGCCTCTTTGCTTGGCCTTACATCCAAGACAGTTGAAAAATATCTGGATATTCTGGAAAAATCATATATAATATTTAGGCTTGGTTCATTCTCAAGGAATATGCGAAATGAACTGAAAATGAGCCGTAAGATTTATTTCTGGGATCTCGGCATTAGGAATGTCCTCATCGGAAATATGAGCTCACTCGAGAATAGAAATGATGTAGGAGCTCTATGGGAAAATTTCCTGATTGCAGAAAGGATGAAGAACAGCAACTATTCGAACTCTTTCGCGCAATCTTATTTCTGGAGGACCAAAGACCAAAGTGAGATTGACTATCTGGAAGAAGAGGACGGAAAGTTGAATGCTTATGAATTTAAATGGAATCCTGCCAAGTCAAAGGCCAAATGCCCTGCATCCTTTGCTGCGGCATATCCTTATTCCTCTTATAAGGTAATAACTCCTGACAATATCGAAGAATTTTTTACTCCAGACCCTGCTCTTTAAACATACACCCTTTCTATCCTTCAAGATGTATGGAATAAAACTCCAAATCACTTTGTAAGCAGCAGTTTAACCTTAGAGTCAGGAACTATCTCGAGCCTGCTGTCTTGAGAAGTCAGGATCAAGGCGCACTCTTGAGGGTTTAGAACGAGTTCCCTCTCTCCCTTAAGGGTGCATTTTCCATCCAGAGCCACCAGCACCAGAAAATCCCCCACCCTCGAAAGATCATACTCGAAGGAACGGTCCAGCTCCAGAAGCTCCACATCGAAATGCTTCGACTCCACCAGAGGCACGATGGTATCAACTTTAGGTGTATAAGAAGTCTTGCAGTCAGGGTAGTAGTTATAATCTATCGCAGCCCTCGCCCATTCGGTATGCAGCTGCCTCGGCCTCCCGTCCAGCCCCTTCCTGCCATAATCATAAATCCTATAGGTAATATCGGAGGTCTGCTGAATCTCTGCCAAATAACATCCGGCCCCTATCGCGTGAATACGACCGGCCGGCAGAAAGAACACATCCCCGCTCTGCACCTCGAAACGGTTCAGAGCTGAACAAATCGAATTATTCTCCACCAGATCATCGTACTCCTGCGGACTGAGCGCTCTATTAAGCCCACTGTAGAGAAAAGCCCCATCTTCCGCCCCTATGACATACCACATCTCAGACTTACCCCTGGAATGATGCCTTCTCATAGCCAGTTCGTCATCAGGATGCACCTGTATGGAGAGGTCCGCGTGAGCATCTATAAACTTGACCAGCAGAGGGAAAGTACCTCCATAGACTTCACTCAAGCTCTTCCCCTTATCCGGTCCTTCGGATACTATGGACTCAGAGCCAGGGACAGCGGAAAGCACCCAGCTCTCCGTGCCCCAGACAAGAGTCCTCAATATAGCTCCGAATTTATACATCAGATCAAAGGTTCAGCGGTCATCGCCTCAGGCTGAGGAATACCCATCAGTTTCAGGATAGTAGGAGCCACATTGCAGAGGGCACCGTCCTTCACAGTCTTCACCTCCTCACCGGCATTGATCACGATAAACTGAACCTGATTCAGAGAATGGGCGGTGTTAGGACTGCCATCCTCATTCACAGCGTAATCGGCATTGCCATGGTCGGCCGTCAGAAGCACTACGTAATCGTGCTCAATAGCTGCCGTAACCACTTTCTCCACCAGAGAATCAATGGTCTTAACCGCCTTGCAGATAGCATCATATACTCCGGTATGACCTACCATATCGCCATTGGCGAAATTCAGGATAATGGCATCCTCCTTCTCGGTCTTGATTACCTCAATCAGCCTCTCAGCCACCTCAGGGGCGCTCATCTCAGGCTGAAGGTCGTAAGTAGCCACCTTAGGAGAATTCACCAGAATACGGTCCTCGTTCTCGAAAGGAGTCTCACGGCCGCCGTTAAAGAAGAAAGTCACGTGAGCATATTTCTCAGTCTCTGCGATACGCAGCTGATGTTTGCCATTCTTGGCCAAAGTCTCTCCGAGAGTATCTGTCACTGTCTCCTTGTCGAAAAGGATATGCAGACCTTGGAAAGAAGCGTCATAAGGGGTAAGACAGCAGTAATACAGAGGAAGGGTATGCATCCCCTGCTCAGGCATATCGTGCTGAGTGAGCACATCGGTAAGCTCACGGGCTCTGTCGTTACGGAAGTTATAGAAGATGACAGCATCGCCTTCCTCTATGGTAGCCAATGGCTTACCTTCAGAAGTAATGACTACAGGCTTGATGAATTCATCAGTCACACCCTCAGCATAAGAAGCCTCTATAGCCTGCTGGGCAGACTCAGACTCAGCGCCCTTGCCCTCTACGAGCATATCGTAGGCAGCCTTCACCCTGTCCCATCTCTTGTCGCGGTCCATGGCATAGAAGCGGCCACATACTGAAGCCACCTTACCGGTACTCTGTGCCATCTTCTCTTCGAGTTCTTTCACAAAGCCAATTCCGCTGCGCGGATCAGTGTCACGGCCATCCATAAAGCAGTGCACATACACGTTCTCCAGCCCCTGTTCCTTCGCTACAGCGAGGAACTCATAGAGGTGGTTAAGGGAAGAATGTACTCCACCGTGGCTGCAAAGGCCCATAAAATGGAGCTTCTTTCCAGTCCGCTTAACGTAGTCATAAGCAGCGGCTATCTCCTTATTCTCAAGGAGTTTATGTTCACGGCAGGCGATATTGATCTTCACCAGGTCCTGATATACGATTCGACCTGCACCGAGGTTCATATGACCCACCTCAGAATTGCCCATCTGTCCGTCAGGAAGACCTACATACTCCCCGCAGGCATTCAGATGAGAAAAAGGATATTTGGCCCTCAGGGAGTCGATGAAAGGCTGTCCCTGGGTGTAAATGGCATTACTGTGGTCGTGACGTCCCTCGCCCCAACCATCGAGAATCATTAAAAGTACTTTTCTGTTCATATTTGAAACTATTTAAGTCCACGAGCCCTCAACGCAGGATCGGAATCAGGCTCACGTCCGGCAAATTCCTTATACAAAACCATAGGATCTTCACTACCTCCCCTCTCCAGGAAAGTGGTCTTAAATTTGAAAGCCAAATCCTTATCCCACACTCCATTAGGCGAAGCCTCGAAGATAGAGAAAGCATCCTTGTCCAGCACTTCGGCCCAGAGATAGCCGTAGTATCCGGAGTCGTAGCCGCTTCCGCCGAAAATGTGGTTGAAGTAAGTGCTCTGATAACGGAAGGTAATCTCAGGGATGAGCCCGATCTCGCGAGCCACATTGGCCTCGAATTTATCTATGTCTATACCCTCTACTGAAGTCAGTTCGTGCCACTTCATATCCAGAATGGATGCCGCACAAAGCTCTGTGGTTGCAAAACCCTGATTAAACTTGGCAGCGGCCTGAATCTTATCCACAAGAGCCTGAGGGATGACCTCGCCCTCGTCATTCACTGCATACTGGGCCAGCAATTCAGGCTGGAAAGCCCAGTTCTCATTAAACTGAGAGAACATCTCCACGAAATCCCGCTTCACTGAAGTACCGCTAACCGAACTGTAATGACATTTGGAGAGCAGCCCGTGCAGAGCGTGACCAAACTCGTGGAAAGTAGTCTGAACATCGTCTATGCTCATATACTCATTCAAGTTCCCCACGTTCACGATGATAGGACGGACGTCGTTCCCCTGAGCATCACAGTACTGGTTACGGACATTGTTCATCCAAGCCCCGCCCCGCTTGCTGCTGCGAGGGAAAAGGTCGGTAGTCAGAATACCGACAAGAGATCCGTCATCATAAGTCAACTTCCAGGTAGTCACGCACTCAGGATTGTAGGAAGGCACACCCTCGAGCTTCTCGGCATTAATGCCATAAAGCATATTGGCAGCCGTAAACACACCCTTAAGTACATTTTCAGCCTTGAAATACTTGCTTACCTCATCTTCATCCAGGTCGTACTTCTCACGACGAACCTTCTCGGCGTAGTACCACCAGTCCCACTGCTCTATCTTAGAGCCTTTAGGCAGCAGCCCAGCCTTGATATCGCGATCCATCATCTCCTGCAGATCCTTCAGCTCCACTTTAGCCTTCTTCACAGCCGCATCCATAATTCCCTGCAGGAATTCATCCACGGTCTGCGGATTAGCGGCCATCTTGTTTGCCAATGTAAACTCTGCGGAACTCTGATAACCCAGGATGTTAGCCTTGCGGATACGAAGCGCAAGCAAGTCCTTAATCAGCTGACGGTTATCGAATTCATTCCCATTGTGGCCACGCAGGCGATATGCCTCGTTATACTGTCTTCTGAGCTCTCTGTCCTCGGTAGTGGTCATCCTCGAAGGATAGTAGCTGACACTGAAGCCGAACTTCTCCTTGAATGCGTTTGATTCCGCCAGAATGTTATTCCCAATCTTCTGAGTAATCTCGGCCAGGCGCGTATTTATGCTTCTGAGCTCATCCTGAAGTTCTTCTGACAGGCCAATTCCATTTCTTTCGAAACTGTCGTACCAGTCTTTGAGCACCACCTGCTGTTCGCGAGTGAGTGCGCTCTGATCGGAATGATAGACAGCAGAGACTCTCTCGTAGAGTTTCTTGTTAAAACTGATGTCCGAAGAGAGGGAGCTCAAAAGCGGAATAGCCTGCTCCATCACAGCATCGAGTTCATCGCTGCGGTCAGTCTCTGCGACATTGAAAAGTACTCCCTGCACCTTCGAGAGTATCTCTCCTGAAAGTTCAAGAGGGGCTATGGTGTTCTCAAAAGTAGGTGTAGCAGGATTATTCACTATGTCCTCTATCTCCTGCTTCTGCTGCTCAATACCCTTCTGAATGGCAGGGATATAATGTTCTGTCCTTATCTTCTCAAAAGGTGGAATACCATAAGGGGTATTCCACTCTTCAAGAAAAGGGTTTGTATTACACGCTGAAAGCGTAAATAACATGATAGAAATAATTAATATACGTTTCATTTTGCTTTTTGAATAATATGGGCACTATCATGTCCATACCAGTTTCCTTTTTGTCTATAAACAGATACCTTCAAATTCCTATCAAATCCAGAATCATTATGGAATAATTTAACAGAAAGCTCTTGAGGCTTATTAGCCATACAAGAAACAGAGAACCAATCATAATCAGCACACCAAATCAGTTTTTCATCTTTTACTGTGCTCCAATCTATTTCTGTAATATCCATCAATTCTGCCTCTGGTGAAGATTCTACAAGCACCATGTGCTTTCCACCTTCAACGCAAGTAAAATAAGGTATCACATTTAATGTTAATACCACGGCACTGGAATCAGTTTCATAATCGGTCTTTACAAACTTCACATCAGTATCAGTAATGCCACTCATGAACGATACACAAGACTGAAAAATGAAAGTAACAAACACCAATAAAAACCGGGGATGATAGTTTACCATGTATAGATGATAGTTTACCATGTATAATTAATCTGTATAGCTAAAGAATCTTTTGGAATATCATATGTCAATAACCTAAACCCACACATAAAATTCATATCATATTCAGAGTTGTTCGCAGTATCAGTATCATATGATACTGCATTTTTAGGATTTAATCCAGAAATAGAATAATATCCATTACAATCCCCCTGCCATCCAAAATTAAAATGTAGTAAATAGTTTGATGATGTTGAAGAAGAGTAATGGGCACCATCAATCACCCATGAATGAGCATACCAAAAAGCAGAAGGAACAGCTGAAATAAATACTGGTTTATTATTCCTTAACATAGAACTAATACTTGATAGCATATCTTTATCCAATTTGTTTGAACGATGTTTAATTACATTCTCAAAACCGAATAAACTCATCACATTCTTTATTTGTTGAGGAGTAATCATTGTCGATGTTTCAGGTATTGTAATCATATTTGGTTTAACATAATTAAAAACCATTCCACATAATTTTGAAACACCCTCTTTTAAAGCCGCATCTTTCAATTCAGTAGCTCTATAAGCAGACTTTATATCCTTCCAAGAAATTAGATCGCCATTAATGTACAAAGTTTGAGGAAACTCCACTGAAGCCATAATCATAGCTAAAGCAGTAGATGAACATCCACATAGAGCTGGTTCATCAGATAATACACAACGACAATATTTTGAATACACATTATCTACCTGTCCCCATGAAATATTCAATAATGGAGATTTCTCACAATATGGTCGAGGCGGATTTGGAACAAAATTATCTTCTTCTCCATATTTAATACAATTTTTTATAACATCAGTTACAAACGAACCAGAAAAATTTGAATCAGAATAATAATCATCATCCTCAACACAAAAATACGTGAGTTCATCATTTACTTCTATTTGATCAATAGAAGTATTATTAACAGAAACTGATAGGTCGTCATTGATATGTCCATTTTCAACAACAGCTACTACATCTACAACTGATGGTTCAGCAGCAAGAACCGCAAATCCCGAATTATTAGAATAATTTACTAGATACACGGCTTTTTCTTCCCCACTTTTTGTGATAATGTCTTCTGAATATTTCGTAATTGATTCGATTTTTCTTGTCGATTTTGTATTTGGATATGCAATACTATAAAATACATCCAAATTTGATAAGGCCTGCTCAATTGAAATAGAGCCTTCTTCAATTATACTAATATTATCCAAAGAATCACTATCAGCACATGAAGAAAAAACAACAAAAAGTCCTATTATAGAACAACCCTTTAAAATATGATTTAATATTTTCATTTGTGACAAGATTTATTCTACGACTATATCATCCAAATCGTTGACGACCAGCTGGACGGAGCCCTGATACATAGTGAGCACACCGGTGATGCTGACTTTCTTAGTGCCGTCGAGCACTTCCTGAGGAATCTTCTCATCAGCGAACTTGGCGAAGCCGCTGGTTCTGAGCTGAACATTCTTCCCTCCGACATTGAAATAGTGACTTACGGCATAACCATTGGCATTAGTAGCCAGGCGGTAGCGAACCCAATACTTCACCAGATTATCCGGCTCCATCCTCTGAGCTGCCAATTCCTGATCCTCCTCATTCTCTGGATAAACGCCATAAACCCACCAATAAACCGTGCGTCGGAAAGCCTCGTCGGCATAGATATTCTCATAGAATACAGGGTCCGTACTCTTAAGGTGCTCGATATTCACATTAGAAACAGAACCATATTCTTGATCGCCAGAGTTACCTACCACGGCCTCATCGAAATCTCCATTACGAAGATGACTAAGGAAATTCACCTTGCTCATAGCCCAGGTATCCACTCCCCAAGTAGATTTAGAAAGGAAAACCCTATTCTGAGATTCTTTGCTGGAAGACTCGCTGCTAAGATAAAGAAGTGCAAAAATCTGAGGTCCAGCCACATCATAATTACCAATCTTAAGGCCGCCATAAGAAAGATTCTTTATGGTTACCAATCTCCCGATATACGGACAATTTGCGAGAGTGCCATTAGCAGAAGGGAACTGAGAAGCATCTATCACCACAGGAGTCT
This sequence comes from Candidatus Cryptobacteroides sp., assembly GCA_051870275.1. Taxonomy (GTDB): domain Bacteria; phylum Bacteroidota; class Bacteroidia; order Bacteroidales; family UBA932; genus Cryptobacteroides. The sequence continues at coordinate 14,291 of JBJEBS010000100.1, read as the reverse complement.
GTTCCTCGATATCGTCATACGAACCGCGGAAAATGTGATCATTGATCACACGGTCAGACATGATATATGAACTCTCATAAGACGTAGCATATTCTCCAGAATGAAATTTTGAGCCTATCTGAGGCATTCCATTTCCAGACCCGCTTTTATAACCATAGCTTCCAAGGGTAAGGCCAAGTGTCTTTTCCCCGGGGCCCACTTTAACATAAAGCATCTGGCCTGGTTTATACTCGTTATAGAGGCTGTTCTTTCCTATCTTAACCTCAATTCCTCCAGTTTCGTCCTGAATAAATACCTGCTTATAGAAATTACCTCTCTTATCGGAAGAAATAATACGACCGGCGATAATAACGTCATCTTCTATCTGAATCGGTGAACCAGGAGTATAGAGACTGACAAGTTCTGCAATCGTATGTGTAGGGGTAATGTCTCCTGGCTGAACTACATTTGAGCCAGAAACATCCTCATAATTGGCTGGATCCTTGTAATCAAAGGTGAAAACCGGACCGAACTCTTCACAAGAACTAAGAAGAGCGCAAGCTGCAAGTGTAAGAATTATATACTTTTTCATAATTGCTCCTCCCTTAGAATCTGAAATAAACGTTTAACATATAATTGGCTCCCTGCATATAGAAATATTTGGAGTCGAAACGATAATATCTGGTATAGCTTCCACTCTTGATAAGACGGGTCTGCTCATAACCTCCGGTACGGATGTTAGTGTTGTTAAGCATATTCTTGATCTCTAGAGAGAAACCTATCTGATACTGACGGTTGATATACCAGCTCTTGCCTATGCTTGCATTCATAACGAATGCAGGGTCGAACTTCTCCTGTGCGGCCATATACTCTATCTCCGTAGCAGAAAGACCCTGATTAACCATGTCAGTGGAGAGGAACCAGTTGTTACGATGCTCCTCGCGGGCAGCAGCAGTAAGTTTGTCATCCGGACCTATCACGGCGAGTTCCGTACGATAAAGAGGGTTCATGCTCAGATAAGAATTGGCATAATAATTAACTCCCAAAGAGAAGAACCAGTAAGATGGAAGACGGTAGTTGAAGCCGAGGTTAGCTGCGAGCTGAGGAGTAGAAGGCACATAGTGCTTCTGAATCTTCTCGATCTCGTATTTGCCCTCCTCATTCGTAACATAGCCGCCATCGGCGTCCTTCTTATATACAGGATGAGCAGCCCAGTATGTAACAGGCTCATTTTCAACCACTACAGCAGAGCTGTTATCTATAGTCTGGGTCATGGTAGGAGTAGAAGTGTAGATATACTCACCCAAGCTCAGGGCTCCCTGAATGGTGAGACCGGAGATAAAGAACGGGAACTTGAAGCCGAGCTCTATACCCATATGCCTCTGGTCTATACCGGACATGGCGAAGTTAGTGAATGAGTTCTGAGAATCGTCGTAGAAACTCATCACATCAGTCTGATCCTTGATAGTGGTATAGAAAGCACTTACGCGAAGATTACGTCCTGAATTGCTGTACTGATAGTTGATATCAGCAGACAGGGTCTTGGAAGTGGTAAGGTTAGGTGCGAGAGTGTTACGAGTACGAGGTGAAAGATAAGAGCCGTTGAACTTAGGGGCGTCCACGAAGTAACCTGCATTGGCATAAATTCTATGACCTCCCCTGATAAAATACTCTGCGCCTGCCTTTACTGAACCTACGAGGAAATTAGCCATGTCGGACTTGCCGTAGGAAGTCTCGTAGCCACCTTCAGCACTGAGGTTAACGCCATCGATGATATAGTCGCTTCCGTCAGCTTTCTGGCCAGGGAAAAGACCGTTTCGCATCAGACCGTCACGCCAGAAACCTTCGTAACCGATCTTGGCAGCGATGTTGGCCTTGAATGGACCGAGGTCAAAACGGTTGTCTGCCCATACTTTCAGGCTGCGCACCTGCGCATAGTAGTCGTAACCATATTTGTCGCCCTGATAGAGGGTCTGAGCCTTTCCGTTATTCATCCAATAATCCAGGTCATACTGGATCTTGGCCTCTGAGAAGGCATAGTCGCGTTCAGCGAAGTTGTTGATATTCACATAGAACTTACCTCCAAGCAGGTCTTTTACCGTCTGGTAGTACTCTGTACGGTTAACCCTTCCGTTAAGACCGGCGGTGAGGGTATAGAAACTGAACGGAGTCCATTTGAGGTTAAGGGCGAGGTTGAGATCATTCTGATCCACCCTTCTCTCCTGAAGTACATATTTAGAGCGACCCTCGGCAGAGTTGTAATTCACATTGTATAGTCTGTCCCAGTCCAGATGCTGGGTATTCACATCGAAAAGCCAAGCCTCTCTCTGCTGACCTGCCTGATACTCGTCATAGCGGTTCATGTCAGGATTCTCATCATAGAAATAGCTTGGAAGATTACGGTAGTAATCAGGACGAGGGTCGGCGGAGTCGTACCAGTCGAGGGCTGAATAGCCGTTCTTGCCGGTGCGCCACAAAAGGGTGGCATTCAGTTCCAGGTTCTCTATGGCCTGGGAAGAATACTTCACCACAAATACTGGCTCAAAGGTGCTGCGGACACGGGCATTACGGACTTTTCCGTTCTGATAGCCCCAGTTGCTGTTATACATATTATCCTGCATCAGGTCATAAACCTCCTGAGTGGATGCGTTCTGGGCTCCACGCTCACCTGGAGTGGCGAAAGTCATGAAGGCTATGCGGCTGTCCTCACCCAGCTTTTTCTCAGCACCTGCATAGTAGGACAAATACTTGTAGTAAACACCTTTCACCCAGTCGTTTCCACCAAGTCGGGCAGACACGTTCACTGCGTAGCTCCAGCCATTGTCCAGCTCCCCGGAGGCATAATTGGCCATAAGACGAAGACGATAGAGGGCAGAGTTAGAAAGCACGCTGAAACGAAGTCCCGGACGGACATTGGAAGGAGTACCGAGGATGGAGGTGATACCGTTAAATCCACCGACACTGGCATCGTGAGATTCCAGACCTATGGTGTTCTCCTTGCTGCGGGTAGCCTCGTTAAGACCGCTCCAGAGTGAATATGGAGAATAACCGGTGATGGCGTCGTTCAGCGGAACTCCCGCGAAGAGCACATCCTGAGTCTCGCTGTCATATCCCCTGTTCTTGAAACGGACATCGGAGAAACCGTAGCCTACTATGTTGTTATAAGGGTCGTTGGCTCCGAAAAGTATGGAAGGATTATCGGTATATCCGGAATCTTCCATGTCAAATTCGGCGAAAGAAGAGTCATCCACCTCGCTTACCACCTGTTCTGCGACCAGGGAGACGAAGATGAGATCTTTCACAAAACCTTCGACTGTAAGGTTAATCTCTGATGGGACGAAACCAGGAGCCTTTACCAGAAGGCGGTACAATCCGTTCTGCAGTCCCTCGATGAGGAAACTGCCATCTTCTCCAGTCTTTACGGAAGTGATTTGAACCTCGTTCTGAAGCACTTCCACCTGGGCTCCCGAGATAGGTACTCTGCCGGCACGGTTAACTACTGTGGCCTTCACTCCACCCCAGTCACTCTGAGCGAAAAGGCTCAAAGAGCAGAAGAGCGAAACGCAGATCATCAATATCTTTTTATTCATTTTCAAATAGTTTTATAATAAGCTTATTTACCTATCACGATAAAGGTCGGATAGTGATCTGAATATCCTCCGACAAAGGCTCCGTTAGAGAATGTGCGGAAAGGATATCCCTTGTATTGTCCCTTCTGGGTGGTAAGGTATGGGCGCTTATACACCACGCCGTCATACCAGCTGCCCCTGTTCTTGGTTACAGGCTGAATCTTCAAGCCTCCCTGAGGAGCCACTGCCAGATTATAGTTCACAAGTTCCTGATCATAGATGCACCAGGTACCCTGATAGCAAAGAGACCCATAACCTGCTTTAATCATGGACAGATATGGATTGTAGAAATCCTCCGGCTGCATCTCTTCTACAGTTTCCTTGCCGTGAAGGTAAGTTACCATAGATTCGTCGAAAGGATCGTCATTCATATCTCCCATCATCACTATCTTGATACCGGGATATTTCTGCTCCATTTCTCTGGCGTGTGCATAGGCGATCTCAGCTCCGCGACTACGGAGATTGCCGCCCTTACCGCCTACTCTGGAAGGAAGGTGCATCACATAGAAGGCAAATTCTTCCCCTGCGATAATGCCGTGGACCATAAGGATATCACGGGTGCGGAAGTAATCTGTGTCAGTGTCGGAGAAATCTATATCCGAGCCCTCGAAAGTGAATGGAATGGACTCGCTGTCCAGATAAGTGAACTGGTCAGGCTTGTAGAGCAGAGCCACATCCACACCACGGCGGTCAGGACTGTCGTAATGCACGATTTGGAAATTGGCATCGGCGATCTCCTCCTGGCTCACCAGGTCCTCAAGCACGAGACGGTTTTCGATCTCACTTACGCCCAGAATGGTGTGATAGCGGCCGTTATTCTTAGCCATATCAGCTATCACGTGAGCCATGTTCTTGAGCTTCTTTTCATATTTGGCCTGAGTCCATTTGTTCTTGCCCTCAGGGAGGTACTCTGCATCGTTCTTGACAGGATCGTCATAGATGTCGAAGAGGTTCTCAAGGTTATAAAAGCCGATTACGAAATTCTGCTGGGCTTTCTGTGCGTTCATATTGAATGCCAGCAGAATGCATAAGGCTGTCAGGAAAAATTTCTTCATATTATGTGATTATTAAAATTCATAGTGGCCACCAAATCCCCACATCCTGAGGAGTCTGTGCCTCGACCGAAGCAGCTTTGCTCTCTCCTATCGCGTTCGGAAGATTCACGAAAAGATCTATGCCAATTATCTCTTCCAGTTCATCTATGGAGATTACATCAGTACGACTCACCGAACCGCTGCCCAAAGACGGATCGTGTTCCAGATACACTGCGCAGCCACAGTAGCCACCATATCCGTAACCTTCCTTTTCTTCTGATTTCTTATATCTTAATACAGCCTTGTAATAAGCTGTAGGAATAGCCACTTTCTTACCTACATTATCCTTAGCATATCCGCCTATGCTTCCGTAGGAGCCCTCGAGAGAATTAGGATTCACCACACAACCTGTGACCACATAAAGAGTATCGCTTCTACCTGCCCATTTTCTGATAGTATCCTCAAAACCAGCCCAAATACCTTCATTAAAAGGACCTGACTGTGGGGTCATATTAGTAGAATAGAATGTCTGCATATTAGCCGCGTCATTAATCACACGGTCTGCAGAAGGACACTGATGACCTCGTTGATATCCGCCAGAAATAGGGGTATTCATAATAGGTCTGACAGCGGCATCAGGGAAATTCGGATCTACTCCGCTCCATGCATCAGTTCTGCCGCCACTTCCACGAAGGGAATTATTCAAAGGATATGCTACCCAATGCGACACCAGATTATGGGTGTCATAATAATAAGAGAAGTTTCTCATAACTTTCCCCGAAATATTCATCTCGTGAAAGGCGAAGTAAAGCCCATCATCGTCCTTGGTCTCGGGAAGTTCCATCCAGGCTCTTGAAGTGGAAGAGGAAACTTTTCCTACAGGCAATCTTCCATTTTGAGTGAGTTGAGCCCGAGCACTTCCCCAGGTATTTTTCAGAACGAGAGAAAGAATTCGGGCGGTATCGGCATAATTGGCCTTGTAACTGAGAATTATATTCGACTTGCTGCCTTCCCCCTCAGTTCGGGAAAGACTGGCCCAAGGCTCAGTATCAGAAGGCTGGTATTCTATATCCAGAGTCCAGTTTCCATCCGCAGTCACCTTCACGAACACCTGGCCTTCAGCTCTGCTGACACTTTTATCTGTCTCTATCTTAGGCGAAATATGCTCCCCACCGCCTATCCCGCTCTCCGTACAGGAGAACAGGATAGACGCTGAAAGAGCGATTAAGATTAACGAACTAGTTTTCAATATTACTTCTTATAAAGAGTAGGAAGAGTATAGTTGTCATATGAAGATTTATCTACATAGAAACGGAAATAAACTCCACCATTTGACGAATTTACATTTTGATAGAGATAGTATGTTGACTCTACGTTATTATTTGTTGCAGGAGCAGAAATCTTTACACCTGCATCTGTATTCTCGATGTTAAATACTACAGGACTGTCGCTTGAAGCTGCAGAATTGTGAGCAAGACCAAGATACTTTCCATTTGGCAGTTTAATTGACCAACCATCACCTTCCTTCGCGATGTTAACAGCAAAAGTCTCTGGAGCCTTAATTACTCCATCAGTCTCGGTAAGTACATCCGATGTAGCTGCAAGATCTTTTCCACTAACTGTAGCATGAGCCTTTCCGTCAGCCATCATTATAAGATAAGTTCCGGTCCAGTCAGTGACTTCTCCGCTAACCTTAGTGAAAGCAACTTCCTCTCCAAGGTCAAGTTCTCCAGCAATATGAGAAATATAGAAAGCATTCTTACCCTGAGGGTTGTTATTAAAAGATCCTCTCTGAACGGCGATTGTCAAAATATCTCCAAGAGTAACTCCGAGAGTATTGAACAATTGGTCATTGTCACTTGCAGAGAATTTAGAAGAAACCCCATAAATAAAAACCTCTCCGCTATCATCTTTAAGCGTAAGATTACCGTAGGTTTCACTTGCGATGTTGGTTACCTGACCAGAAAGTTTATACCAGGTATTATCTTCTGCTGCAGCAAGGAACTGTGCTACTGTAACTTCTGTAAACTCTGTAGGTTCTTCAATAGGTTCTGGATCAGGATTTGAACCGGAACCTTCGCCGTCTATGCTGATAAGCACGCATCCCTGATTCATCTCAGGAGTATTACCATAATAATTGATGAGTGCACCCTTGACCACTACCTCCTGTCCTACTTTCAGCTGATCTTCGGAAGTAAAGTTCACTCCTCCGATATACTTGCAACGGAAAATACAGAATTGATCTGTGGTGGTCCCATCATCAGAAATATAGAAGGTAGCATTACCGTACTGAGTACTCAACTCCTTAATAGTAGATACTTTACCCTTCACATAATACTGCTCTGTAGAAGCAGTGGTACCGATCTCCTGACACTTCTGAATGGCAGCGGCAGCATTGAATGGATCCTCTGCGGTACCTGTTCCCTTAGGCTCGGTAGTGATATCACCACCGGTCTCTTCAACATATTTTTCCTCGCCGTTAAGAACTACGATGCTGGTAGAACCCTTTCCGTCAGTCTCAGGGGTGTTACTCTTATAATTAACAAGTGCACCATAAATAGTAACCTCGTCACCTACTTTCAACTGATCTTCGGAAGTGAATTTCTCTCCACCCAGATAATAAGCCTGGAACACGAGAAGGGTAGGTTCGCCTACGGCACCATCGTCTGTAATATAGAAGCTGACATTACCATACTGGGCGATTCCTGTAGCATCCTTGATGGCAGAAACGATTCCCTTGGTGTAATACTTCTGGCTGGTTACTGTCTCTCCAGTCTCAACACATTTGGCCACTGCAGCTGCTACATCGAAAGGATTCTCACGGCTTCCGTCAGGAGTAGCAGCATTACCTTTCTGATTGATCTTGATGGTCTTGGTAAGAGTACCGATAGAAAGATTTACAGAACCGCTGCGATCATAAGATTTATTCTCCAGTACTGTAATCTCAATCTCCTGAGTAGAAGTAGAAGCTGAGCCGCTCACTGGGCTGACATCGATCCATTTATCAGATGTCTTCGCGGTCCAATCTCTGTTAGATCTGAAACTTACACTTACGGTTTGGGCTTTAGAATCATCCAGATTAATGGTAGTCTCGCCATCAATCGTTAGAGAAGCCTCTTGAGAAAGAGGATCATCCTCGACGCACGATGCAAACAATCCGATTGTCGCAAAGGCAGCTAAGAAAAATTTGTTGAGTTTCATTTTATGTTAAAAAATTAAGTGTTTACTTAAACGCCAAAGATAGCAATATTTAACGGTTTTCCCTAAACCCTTGTCAAAAATAATGGCCAATTTCTTGAAATATTTGTAATTGCTTTATTAGTAATAGTGTTGTTAGTAATAAAATTATTACTTATCTTTGTCGAAAATGATAATATGGAAAATAAACCTTTTATATTTGGAGTTGCTACATCTGGAGAGAACTTCACAGACCGAAAAAAAGAAACAGAAAGACTCCTTTTAAATTTCCGCCACGGAATTAATACAGTATTGATTTCTCCACGACGCTGGGGAAAAACATCTTTAGTTAAAAAAGTCTGTCGTCTTGCAGAATCAGAAGGAATTAAAATAGTATATCTAGACATTTTCTCCTGCAGAAGCGAAACAGATTTCTATGAATCATTTGCAAGTGCTATACTTAAACAAACTGCATCAATAACAGATGAATGGTTTGAAAATATCAAATTATTCTTTTCCAGAATCAGCCCTAAAATATCAATAGGTCCAGACCCATTATCTGATTTTTCATTATCATTGGATATTAATAAAAAACCAGAAGACATCAACGATATTTTACAGCTTCCAGAGAAAATAGCAAAAAAGAAAAACTGTAACATAGTCATATGCATTGACGAATTCCAACAAATTGCAGAGTTTAAGAACTCAAAAACATTTCAGAAGCGCCTTCGCTCCGTCTGGCAGCTCCAAACTTCCGTATCATATTGTCTTTTCGGCAGCAAAAAACACCTGATGAATGAGTTGTTCGAAAAAAAGAGCCTGCCATTCTATAAATTCGGAGATGCAATATATCTTCCGAAAATATCCACCGAGGATTGGACAGAATATATTTGCCAACGTTTCGAATCCACTGGCAAACATATTTCTAAGGAACTTGCTGGAAAAATATGCCAAAAAGTCGACAATCACTCCTCTTATGTACAGCAATTAGCCTGGCTGGTGTGGATACATACAGACAAAACAGCTACAGATAATAATTTCGAAGATGCATATCAAGATATCATAGACCAGAATACACCTCTGTTCAAAAAACAAATAGAAAACCTATCCACATATCAATTAAATTTCCTACGCGCAATCTGCGATGGCATTCATTCAGAATTTTCCCGAAAAGAAATCATCAACAAATATAACTTAGGTTCTTCAGCTAACATAAGCATCATTAAACGTGCTTTGGAAAAAAAAGAACTGATAGAAACAGAAAAGGGCCAAGCAACTATACCTGACCCTATATTAGAAGAATGGCTCAAACACGAACTATAAGCCTATGATCTATTCTACGATAACTTCGGAGCAGAGAATGTGCTGGCTGGAGTCGGCGAGCCTGGCCACTACCTTCACGTACCTGGCCTTTTCGCTGAGTCCGGAAGCCAGAATCACGTCAGTCCAGCAGTCCAGGTATTTGTTAGGCCAATCCTCATAGCATACGCTCGCCACCTGGCGGTACTGCCTGCCGTTGTCTGACACCAGCACTTCGAGGTTCTGCGGAATGGCGATGTCCCCGCCGAAATAGTCGCAGAAATGTGCAGCCACCCTCTTCACTTCCTTTTTAGCCTCGAGGTCTATCACACATTCCATCACACCGCCTTCGAATATATGCCAATTCGGATCCTTCGGATCCTCTACCGCGAAGACTCCGTCTCCTAGGCCCTGCGGGCCACATTTAACTTTGTGCTTTCCGAAATCCTGACCGGAGAACACGCCTTCCAGCAACTTCCAGCGCTCATCTCCTGCAAGCCAAGCCATATAGTCCTGCTGCACACGGGTAGAGAGTATCTTCTGACCACAAGGGTATTTGGAACCTGGGGTGTCGTAGATGCCGGCGATGGCGAAACTGATGATGCGGTCCACACCGGATGTGCTTACTCCCACGATCTGGGAAAGATAACGGCCGAAAGCAGCAGGAACCAGGGTAGAGTACCAGTTGTTCGGGTCACGGTCCCAGGTGAAGGATTCGACATTGGCCCAGAACTCGATGTCACATTTCTTATGAATCTCGCCGAGCAGTCGGAAGTGCTCTTTCATATTGGCCATAGGGAAGATCTCGCGCACACAGCCGATCTCGTCCTGGTAAGCGATGATGTCCACGTCGAGGTCGTAGATGCTCTGGGCGAACTTCGGATTCTCAAATTCCGCAGCGAAAGTGCCGTATGGGGAGATAAGAACCTTGGCATTAGGTGTGAGCTCGCGGGCGCGGGCAGCGATCTTGTTCACGCCCTGGACGGCGTGATCGCTCAGATATGGGATAAAGCAGCCCTCCACAGGCAGGTACCAGCCGTAGAAAGAAGACCTCGTGCCGTAAAGTTCGGCGAGTTCTTCCATGATTTTACGCTGAGTCTCAATCACATAAGGATCTGCGAGGTCGTCCAGCTGGTTTCTAGCCCAACCGGTGCTCACGATTACGTGCATGCCAAGTTTGTCGGCCGTATCCATAATCGCATCGATAGGGCTCTTTCTGCCTTCCGGATAGGCGTGAGGCATGAACTTGGACGGATAAATGGCAGCGCCTTCGTTAGCCACTGCCATGAATATCAGGTAATCTACACCCATTTCGTGCAATTCAGCCGTCTTGCACGCCCAGCGCTCAGGATCGGTCTGATCCACGTCGCGCTGATTCATATAATTGTTACGTTCGTCCTGCCAGAAGAAATTCACGAATGTTCCCGTGACAGGTTTAACCTGTGCCTTGGCACTGAGACTAAGCAGTGCGAGAGCAAGAAGTAGGAGTTTTTGTCTCATTAGAAGCGATAAAATTGGTTTGCCACAAAGATAGCAACAATTTTATCAATTCCTGATCTCAACTCCGGCGAAACCGATTTTTCCTGTCACGAAAAGGATGCGCTCCCCATCTGCAGGCTTGAATTCTCTGTTATCGTTAAGCCCGCCGAAGCCGCAGCTTACGGATGTCTTGACCACCACGTCGGCAGGCACCTTGATAAGGACCCCGCCGAAACCAGCGTCTATGTCTATGCAAGCCCCGTTTTCTATGTCGGCATCCCTCAGATCCATCTCCAGATAGCCGAAAGCCGCCTTCACGTCTGCTCCCTCAAAGTGCTCTCCCTGGAAATTCATCTGCTGCTTGCCGAAATTGAACTCTATGCTGCGGATATTCTTGCCTTCACGGTTAATCGTCTGAACATCACAGCTGCCCTGCCCTTTCGGACAGAATGCGCGGCCGAAGACCAGCTTGATTCCCAGAAAGATTACTATCAAGGCCAATCCTAATTTCCAGAAGTTCCCCCAAGTGACAGCTTGAACGTCGTCGCGTGCCGCTAAAAAGAGCAGAACTCCCAGACAGATTCCCAGAAGGGCGCCGAGTTTATCCCTGTCAGTAAAGAGATTGTAAAGACAAGGGATGATTACGAATAAGGCCCACCAGCCCTGAAGGTCTATGTTAAGAGTGTCTGGGCTGAGGGTGTCGAAGAGCCAAAGTGCGCCGGCTGCCACGAGGGCAAGTCCGAAAAGGACTTTAAAAATAGTTTTGGATTTCATATTTTATATATCTGCTGATTTCTTTTCCTGAGTTCCTCTCTTATGAGGAGCGATATTGATTACGTCCCTGCCAGATTTAATGAAAAACATCTGGGAGGAAAATTGGGCAGAAAGCCTTTGACTGATCTCGTCTTCCGATAAGGCTTCCGAACCTTTCATATTCATTATGGCCAGCCCGCAGGTGTAGGTCCACATCTGAGTGAAAAGGAAGTCTGCCTGCTGGGCAGTGATTCCATATTCCTCTTCAATGCCTTCCAGACATTCCTGGGCTTTTTTGAAAACCTGATCACGTCCTGTCTCCTCAGTATCGAGAAAAAGCAGATAAAACAAGTTCTTCTCTTCTTTCGCGAAGCGAACCAGCCTGAGACCAAATTCCTTAAAAGCTGGGTTATAATCAGTTACATCGTCCACATAATCGGCGAACAATTGGGCTGCCGCCTTTCTGACCTCAGTCTTGATCTCGTCCATGTTCTCAAACACTGTAAACAGAGGAGAAATGGAACAGTTCAGGGCCTTGCTGAGATTTCTGGCGCTCAAGGTATCTGAGCCCTCGGCCCTGACCAACTCCAGGGCCTTGGAGATTATAGTCTCCTTAGAAAAAAATGCAGTTCTTGGCATAATAAAATTGCAACAGGCGTTCTAAAACATCTGTTGCAAATATAAGAATTAATTTTCAGTTTCGCAAAACACTTCCAGAAAGTTCTGCTTAATCTGTCCCTTACAAAAGAATCTTAATGATTATCCCCTCCCGACACCATTCTAAAGCCTTCACTTATTCATAGGTTTTTTACCAGCCGTCACTGAATCATACAGGCTGAGACAATTAAACAAATAACAGGAAAACGATGTGTAAAAAGTATTTACAGGATATCGATTACCACAAGGGTTCCATCGTAGTGTTTAGCATATTCACTCGGACTATCTTCGAGCTCGATCACCTTCAAGGTGCAATTCTTTTTCCAAAGACTGGCACCGGAATTCACAAATTCAGCCTGAAGCTCTCCGCTCCTGTCTATCAGCCAATACGTATCGTCATCCCCTTTCTCCTGGAAAGTCCTGACGCCGTCTGCAAAAGTAACTGTCCCCTTTACCTTCTCCACCTTAGCATATCTAAGCATAAGATCCCCCTTACGAAGAAGCAACTCCTCATCGTCGAGTTTGAGCACCTGATAGCTCTGCTCGAAATCACAACTTTCATAATTCCCAATGCTTTTGCCCCTCAGGATGAGTTCACTTCCCTTCAACTCCCAGGAATCATACTCCAGAGTCTGGGTTCCTATAGCCCTGGCCTTAGGCTTGGAAAACAAGCCATCCTTTAGCTCAAAGCCCTGAACATAAGGACTTTCCATCTCTATCCACTCTCCCTTAAGCTCGTGTTTATCCTCGATCGATTCACAGCTGGCCATAGCTGTCACCAGAGCCGCCAGCACAGCAAATTTTAAGCTTACAATTTTCATATCCCCCGAATTATCCATTAATTTAACGAAGTTACGAAATAATTGTTAATTTCGCAGAGAAGAGAAATTATTAAGCAGTATGAAAAAATTTAGTTTATGGGCATCTGTTATGGCGATTCTGGGAGGCTCAGTGGCGTCCAACTATAAAGATTTGTCAGTGGAAGAATTTAAAAAATTGATTTCACAGTCAGGAGTAGTTATTTTAGATGTACGGACCAGTCAGGAATATAATGAGGGACATATCGAAGGTTCCCTTAATATTGATGTTAACTCCGAGACTTTTTTAGAATCAGTAGAAAAGGAGATAAACAAAAATGATACTCTTGCTGTATATTGCCGTAGCGGCAGAAGGAGTGCCAATGCCTGCAAGATGCTTTCAAAAGCAGGTTATAAGAATCCGTTCAATCTTAGCGGAGGCTATCTGGACTGGATAGAATCGAAGTAATAAAGTCAGGGAACAATCTTTGTTAATAATCAAATAAAACTGCTTTATTATGGACGACAAATACGCTCTGATGGGATACCCCATAAGTCATTCCTTAAGCCCAAAGTTTTTCGAGACTGCCTATGGCGGCCGCTATGAATATGACCTGATCGAAAAACCTGACTTCAAAGATTGTCTGAATGTCTTTCTGAAAGGGCCATACCGAGCCTGCAATGTCACTGCCCCATTTAAAAAAGACGCTCTCCTGGCAGCTGACGAGATTAGCGAGGAGGCAGAACTGTGCCAGGCAGCTAACATCTTGGTAAAAAAAGATGGGAAACTAATTGCCTATAACTCTGATTATCTCGCAGTCAAGAGTATTCTTCAGAGGATTTGTACCGATGACTCCACGGTGATAGTGATAGGTGGAGGCGGAGCGGGGCGGGCCGCCGCCCAGGCGGCGCTAAGCCTGAGGCTTAGCTGCAGGGTGCTGCATCACGACGAACTGTCGGCAGAGCCTCCGCTCGCCGACGTCGTGATCTTCACCCTGCCCCGCCCCGCCCCAGGCTACGAGACCATAATCTGTAACTACCTTCTCGAAGCCAACTACAAAGACCCTTGCTGTAAATTTCTCATCGAAACAGGGAAGGTTAAAAACTACATCTCTGGAGAAATCTGGCTCAAGGAACAAGCCTTACTCGGCTACGAATTAATGACCGGAGAAAAGCCTTCCCCGCTCCTATAATTAGCGGAATCTCCTAATTTTTGATAGATTCCGCTGATTATATAAATCAAACATCTGGTCCAGAACAACCTCAGTGGCGCCGGGTGCCGTACCGAATATGGCTGCCGCTATACTGGATAAGACTTTCTTGAATACAGTGCGCGGCAGGACTCTTCGGAACACGCGCCACCCTCGGCATGTAAGAGGGGGAACCGCTTGCGGTGGGGTCGAACGAAGTGAGACGGCTGACGGAGAGGAGCTGCCGGCACTGATGCCATCAAAACTACTGTTCGGTGAGTAATTTGCGGGTTTTAC
>JBJEBS010000099.1:0-6538 GCA_051870275.1 Candidatus Cryptobacteroides sp. | reverse complement strand
ATTTAATTATAGCTTTCATTACTCTGAACTTGTAAAAAATCGGCCGTAAAGATGGGAATAATACTTTTTTTTTGCAAATTTGCTGTCTAAAACAATTGGATGCATAATTCTTACCTGGATATTGTCTTCTAAGCGTTTCGGGTTCTACAAGATCTGAACGCTGGATCATAATAGAGCTCGTCCCAGTTCTAAAGGGACGAGAGTGTATTTTTATCATTTAATAATATAAGTTTCGCAGGCAGCACAAATCTCTTAATATTAGATAATTAGTTGCTTGCGAAACTTGAGAATCAGTTAATTATGAATAAGAATTACATTATCCGTCCTGAGACGGAAGCAGATTATAAAGTAGTAGAAAATTTATGCAGGGAATCTTTCTGGAATGTCTATCAGCCAGGTTGCACCGAGCACTATGTCCTGCATCACTTGAGGCCTCATCCGGACTTTATTCCTGAACTGGATTTCGTGATGGAAGTGGAGGGGCAGATTATAGGCCAAATCGTTTTCTGCTGCGCTGAGATTCTCGCCGACGACGGGAGGCGCATTCCCATCCTGACTTTCGGGCCTATCAGCATAGCGCCTGACTACAAGCGTAGAGGCTATGGGCTCGCACTGCTCGAAAGAGGATTGGCAGAGGCGAAGAAAATGGGCTTCGGGGCAGTGTGTATGGAGGGGAACATCGATTTCTATGGGAAAGCCGGTTTCGAATTGGCCTCCGCGAAAGGCATTCATTATCACGGGATGGACCCTTCCGATCCGGTTCCTTTCTTTCTATGTCTGGAACTGAAGGAGGGATATCTGTCTGGTATAGAAGGAGTTTATCATACACCTCAGCCGTATTTCGTAGCTCAGGAGAACCCCGAGGACTTCGAGGCTTTCGACAGGGCTTTTCCGCCTAAGGAGAAACTCCGGCTCCCTGGCCAACTTTTCTAACAGGCTATATCAAGAAATACCAGGCTGACGAAGCCCAGTACAAGAGAGTAGGTGGCGAGTTTTTGATACCCGTGGGCGTGAGTCTCGGGAATCATCTCGTCACTTACCACATATAGCATCGCTCCTCCTGCCAATGCCAACATCACCGGCAGCAGCATCGGAGAGATTGCTCCCATTCCGTAACCTATCCACACTCCGACCACTTCCAGCAGTGCTATCGCAAGCGAGATAAGGAAGGTGCGGAATTTCGACACCCCCGCTATCAGGAGCGGGGCTATAACTACCATTCCTTCAGGGATATTCTGAAGCGCTATGCCAAGTGTCACTGCCCAGGCATCTGTGCTGTCCGCGGCGTTGAAACCCACTCCGGCAGCGATGCCTTCGGGCAGTTTATGCAGTGCTATGGCCAGAACGAAGAGCAGTACGTGGTTCAGCGAGGCGTTGTTCCTGTGCTCTTCCTCTTCCAGGCCGGTAAGTTTGTGCAGATGCGGGGTCACCAGATCCAGTACGTTCAGCAGGAGCATACCCAGTATCACTCCTATCAGAATGAGCCACCATCTGCCAATTCCTGCGTCCTGGGCTGCGGGGAGGATGAGCCCCACCGTGGAAGCAGCCAACATTACCCCCGCACAAAAGCCGAGAATCGCATCGTTCCATTTATGCGGAAGTGATTTTATTAGAAAGCCAATTACCGATCCTATTATGGTCGCAAGACTGAGTCCCGCTGCGCTAAGCCAAACCTGATTCATAGTATTTATTTAAATAACAGTGCAAGATAAGAATTTAATTTAGTTTTGCTAACTTTGGGGATATGAAATTTCCTGTCTCCATCTTGTTCCCGCTCCTGCTGCTTGTTTCCTGTAAGCAGGAGGTATTAACATTATACATAGGGACTTATACCTCTAAAGGCAGCGCTGGCATTTATATCTGTGACTTTTACGGAAAGAATAAGTCCTGGTCCATTAGGGACAGTATCCCTGCCAGCAACCCATCTTATCTGGCACTCTCGAAAGACCGCAGTCTGCTCTATGCGGTGAATGAAAACTCTGATTCCTTGGCCGCGCTGCAGTGCTTTGCCCTCTCGGGCAGCTCTCCAGTCTTGAAGGCCAATCTCCCTACCCGCGGAGCTGACCCTTGTTATGTCACTGCGAATTCCGAGCTTGCTTTCACGGCCAATTATTCCGGCGGTAGCCTTAGCGTCTTCTCCCTGTGTGACGGCGTTCCGAGCGAACTTGTACAGCTTTTCAAAGGTTCTGCTGGGGGACCGGACAGCCTTCGCCAGAGCGAGCCTCATATCCACTGCGCCATCTTCTCGCCCGATGGAGATTATCTGCTTACTTCTGATTTTAGCTCGGACAAGATATTGATTTACAGGGTATTCCCCGATTCTTTGAGCTATCATTCCTCCTGCGCCCTGCCTTCCGGAAGCGGAGTGCGGCACCTTTGCTTTCATCCTGAAGGCCAATTCCTTTACTCAATTGGCGAGCTGGACGGGAGGGTCTGCGTCTTTAGCTATTCCGATGGGGAAATTTCGATGTGTGGCTCATATGAGGCTGACCCATTGAAGTCAGGAGGAAGTGCTGACATCAGGGTGTCGCCAGATGGAAAGTATCTGTATGCCAGCCACAGGCTGGAATCTGATGGAATATCTATATTCAGGATTCTCGATGGGGGAGCCAGGCTGGAGTCTCTTGCCTATGAAAAGACGGGAGGGCATCCGAGAAATTTCCGTATCAGCCCTGACGGGAAATACCTTTTCTGCGCCTGCAGAGACAGTGACAGAATAGATATCTATGAGATTCAGGATGGTCGTCTATACCCAAGTGACATCCCATCCATTCCCATCAGCCAGCCAGTCTGTATAGAGTTTTAATTACTTATTATGAGTACTTTAGGAAATATTCTTTGGTTTTTATTAGGGGGATTTATAGTTGCACTTCTCTATGCCGTCTTCGGACTATTGATGTGTATCACCATTGTGGGTATCCCTTTCGGTGTGCAATTATTTAAGCTTGCCGGACTGGCCTTGTGTCCTTTCGGTAGAGATGTCCAGATTATGTCAAATTCCGGCTGTCTCCCTGTGGCTTTCAACATTTTGTGGATAATGACAGGTTGGTGGGAAATTGCATGCATACATTTGGTGTTAGGCCTGCTCTGTGCTATTACTATAGTTGGAATTCCATTTGCTAAAGCCCACTGGAGGCTTCTGAAACTAAGCTTCCTTCCCTTCGGTTCTTCAAGGTAATAATTGATACTGTTTGACTGAGATCTATAGCCCGATATTCTGCTTGGCCACTTCGTTGCTCATAAATGGGGCGAGTTTTTCGCAGGAGGCCTTGAGCTTGCAGTCGGCACAGGTCTCGTAAGCCTTCGAGGAGCAGCAGCGGCGGACCTCGCAGAGGCAGGAGCAGAAGTATGTCTTCACGCCTTCCGTCCTGCAACCCATGCAGTTGATATGCTCCGGCTTGATCTCGTCGGTATTATTCCACTCGCACCAGAGTTTGGCAGTTTTAGTACGGAGTTCGTCGTCGTTGTTTAATGTAGCGATTCGGGCATCGCAGTGCTCGCAGTCCAGACCGCAATAGCCAATAATTTCTTTTTTCATAAAAGTTGTCATTTGATACGCAAAGGTAAGTAATTTTATCTATATTTGTAACGGGTGTTATTAAATGCTGGTAATCTGAACAATTGCATTTTTTGTCAAAGATTTTTACTGAAGTTTCGCAAGCAGCAAAAACCTCTTAATATTAAATAATTAGTTACTTGAGAAACATGAGGATTTTTAGTACGATGGGACAGCAGAAAAGAATACTATTTATTTGTCATGGCAATGGGATTTATCCACCTGCCAGGCGCTGCCTTAGTCAGCACGGGGTGGTATTTGACCCTCGTAAGACAGCCAGGCAGGTAAAAGCGGGAGATTATGAGTTTTTCGACAGGCTCATCTGCATGGATGCATCTAATCTGAGGTTCCTGCGCCGGATTATTCCAGAGGATCCGCAGCACAAGATACATCTGATGATGTCCTATACCGGCAGTGGCAGGGATGTCGCAGACCCTTGGTACACAGGAGATTTCAAGGCGACTTTCCGGGATCTTCTCCAAGCCTGCACTGCCCTTCTGAAACAGATGAGCTAACAAGCCTTTCAGGATTTTCTCGCAGCTCGTGGGATTACCAGGGCGCAGACCAGCATCAGAAGAATGTTGCTGACAACTATCAGCAGTCTTAAGGATATGACATCTGCCAGCGGACCGAAGATGGCCATTCCGATAGGAAGAAAGCCGGAGTACATCGAGTTCAGTAGTCCGAACACTCTGCCCATCATCCCTTCCTCTACATTTTCCTGGAGAATGGTGCTGGTGCTTGTCTGAAATGCAGTCAGCATAATGCCGTAAAGCAGCATAGTGGCAAGGTAAAGGATGAAATTCTGTGCCAATCCCATCACGCTTCCCAGCAGACCGAAGAGCAGGCCGGCTCCAAGAAGGCTGTGGAATCGGTTTTTGAATCCTCCCCAGGAACTCATCAATATGCCCCCGAGCAGCATTCCCGCAAAGCCGATGATCTCCACAGCAGTGAGGTGCAGGTAGGAATCTCCGAAGTGTCGGGAGACGAAAAGATTGGCCAGGAATCCGGCTGGAATGGATAGGAAGATATAGACTCCGAACAGCAGAAGGATAGAGGCAATCAGCTTGTTGTGAGCTGAATAGCTAAGTCCTGCGCGAATGTCCGAAAGTAAATTGGCCTTCTCTGAAGAAGCTGTTTTAGTGGGATTGGGGATGAAGACAAAGGAGAGAATCGTGATGCCGAGGATGGCTGTGGCGATGTCGATCATCAGGGTCCAGCGAAGGTCCAGAATGCTCATCAGGGCTCCGGCGGCTGCTGGGGCGGCGAAGTTGGCAATGGATTGAAAAGTGGAGTTCAGTCCGTTGGCCCGCATCAGTTGCTCAGGTTCTACCAGTAGCGGAATTGTAGCTCCGACTGCGGGAGTCTGGATGCCTGCGGCGATGGAACGCAGTGCGGCTGTTATCAGGATCGCTATCCGTAATTGGCTGCTGCTCTGGAAGTTTGGTATCAGAAGAACTAATGCCAATGTAAAAATCCCTATGGCAGTGTCGGCTCCGATGATGAGTGCTTTTTTCGACTGCCTGTCGGCAAGTGCTCCTCCTATAAAGGACATAAGGAATTGGGGTAGGAAGCTGCAGATGCTAAGAAGTGCTACCCATAGGCCGGATTTGGTCTCGAGAGTGACGTACCAGACCATCGCGAAGGCTACAATCTGGGACCCGAACAGGCTGATCGCCTGACTAAGAAAGAATGGAATTGCTTTTTTCATCTTTTTTTCCGCAAAGATAATACGGGTCCTAAGGTACGAGTCAAGAGCAGATTTATTATTTTCGTGGAAAATATGAAGGATTATATGATGAATGTGGGGATCTGGTCCTGGTCCTAGTTCTCGCCACCTTTGCATCCGTCGAGGAAGGGCACTTTATAAGGGTAGAATAGGAATTTATTTGTTCCAAATCTTTTCCAGCTGCTCATCTTTCTCGAGATCTTCTGGAGAAGGGTGCTTTTTGATTATGCCAGCATACTTTTTTACTATTTCACTTTCTTGTGTAGGTAGTTTTTCTTTCTTAAAGTCCTGAGGATTAGTTTCTTTCATATGATTTTGTTGATTTATTTCGTATATTTGAGATACTTATTAACTCAAGTTTTGCAAGTAACTAATTAATTGTAATTTAGAGATTTGAGCTGCTTGCGAAACTTAAAATCATAATTCCACCTCATCAATTCTGATTTTATAGCTGCCGGCAGGCACCTGCACTTCCACGACATCCCCCACATTCCTCCCCATCAAAGCCTTGCCAATAGGGGAGTTACAAGACAATTTACCTTCCTCCAGATTCATCTCATGATGACTCACCAGCCTGAAAGTCATCTGTACATTTGTAGATAAGTTAGTGAATGTCACCTTACTAAGCAGCGAAATCCTATCCTTAGGCAAGGCCTTCGTGTCTATCACTCTGGAATACTTCAGCACTTTTTGAAGAAAATTTATTCGGCCAATAGTTTTAGACTGTGCTCTTCTTGCGGCCCTGTACTCGAAATTCTCGCTCAGGTCTCCCTGAGCCCTCGCTTCCGAGAGCTCTTCTCTGATCTTAGGGTACTCAACTTCTATAAGTTGCTTAAGTTCAGCAGCTATCTCATCGTATCTCTCTTGTGAAAGGTATTCCATTTTAATATATCTGTATTAACCGTACAAATCTAAGATTATTCTAAACCTTTGCCAAATTATTAGGGATATATATTATTTTTAAAAATATTTTAAGAAAAGTTTGCAAAACCGAATTTTTGCCGTATATTTGCATCCGCTTTCCTCTGGAAAGACACCGAAAGGTGCGGTAGTTCAGCTGGTTAGAATGCCGGCCTGTCACGCCGGAGGTCGAGGGTTCGAGTCCCTTCCGCACCGCCTCCAATTGCCTCAGAGTTCCTCTGGGGCATTTGTCGTATAATACAGGCGCCTTAATTCTCTACCAGCACCGCAGCCAGAATATAGGCTCAGGAGTAAAACCCTGTGTTTGAGAAGAAGAAAAAGTATGTATCTTT
>JBJEBS010000098.1:0-1771 GCA_051870275.1 Candidatus Cryptobacteroides sp. | reverse complement strand
ACACCAGAGGAGTGGAGCGGAGCAGAGATGCTTCCAGCATAGTAAGGGAGGCCTGCGACTGCGTCCAGAAGGGCTACAAGGAAGTCACTCTGCTGGGGCAGAATGTAGATTCATACAAGTTCGAAGACATCACTTTCGCCCGTCTTCTGGAGATGGTGGCTCAGGTAAGTCCTTCACTTAGAGTCAGATTCTCCACTTCCAATCCTCAGGACATCTCGGACGAAGTACTCAAGACTATGGCAGCCTATCCCAATATCTGCCATCACATACACCTGCCGGTGCAGTCCGGCTCGAACCGCATACTGGAGAAGATGAGAAGGAGATACAGCAGGGAATGGTATCTGGAGAGAGTGGCGAAAATCAGAGAGATCATTCCAGACTGTGCCATCTCTACGGATGTGATAGCCGGCTTCTGTTCCGAGACGGAAGAAGACCATCAGGCCACCCTGTCCCTGTTCAGGGAAGTGGGCTTCGATGCCGCCTTCATGTTCTACTACTCTGAAAGACCGGGGACTCTGGCGGCACGGAAATATCCCGACGATGTATCCCTGGAAGAGAAGACCAGAAGGCTTAACGAGATAATTGCCCTGCAGAATAATCTTTCCCTTGAGAGTAACCGCAGGGACTTGGGCAAGGTTTTCGAAGTGCTGGTGGAAGGGCCGTCTAAAAAGAGTGCGGAGAGACTTTGCGGCAGAACCGGCACGAACAAGGTCTGTGTATGGGACGATTCCATCCACAAGGCGGGAGACTATGTAAAAGTCAAGGTCCTGGACTGCACTCAGGCCACCTTGCTCTGCGAATTGTATAACGAATAATTACTATCAGATAATGAAAAAAGCCAAATGTCTTATCATAGGAGGGGGGCCTGCCGCATATACGGCAGCCATTTACGCCTGCAGGGCCGCCCTTGAGCCTGTAGTGGTGGAGGGGCCGGAGCCTGGCGGACAGCTTATGACCAGCACCAAGATTGAAAACTATCCTGGCTTTGCCGAAGGCTGCGATGCCCAAAGCCTTATGATGGATATGAGAAAACAGGCCCTGAACCTGGGGGCTGAGTTCATAAATTCTTCCGCCAAGGGATGTGACCTGGAGGCCAGGACTGTAAGTCTCGGGAATGGGGAGACCCTGTCTTATACTACCTTGATAATAGCCACAGGAGCCAGTGCCAAATACCTTGGCCTGGAGAGCGAAAAGCGCTTCAGAGGGATGGGAGTGTCAGCCTGTGCCACCTGCGACGGCTTTTTCTACAGAGGGCTGAAGGTAGCAGTAGTGGGCGGAGGCGACAGTGCCTGCGAGGAAGCACTGTATCTGAGCGGATTGGCAGAGAAAGTATATATGATAGTACGGAAGGACTATCTCAGGGCCTCTGTAGCGATGCAGGAAAGGGTCAAGAAAGCAGGGAACATCGAGATACTGTTCGGCTGTGTGACCGAGGAGATTCTGGGGGATGCCCTGGGAGTGAAAGGAGCGAGACTCAAAAGAAATGGCGAGGTTTTTGAGATAAGCATCGACGGCTTTTTCCTGGCTATAGGAAGGCATCCTAATACCGAATGGCTCGGCGGACAACTTCCGCTGGATGAGAACTCCTATATTATCAGCGACGGGGTGAAGACCGGAGTGAAAGGGGTCTATGTGGCTGGAGATGTGAGGAATACGGATTTCAGGCAAGTTGTTACGGCTGCGGCGGATGGTTGCAGGGCAGCTCTTGAAGCAGAAAAATACCCCGATTCAAGTGAACAGTGCAACAAAGGTGTAGGATTGTGAAGGTGCG
>JBJEBS010000097.1:0-6686 GCA_051870275.1 Candidatus Cryptobacteroides sp. | reverse complement strand
CAAGTATATGTTTATGTCACATTATGCCACGGAAGTTTGCAAGTGTCCCGAAAAAATGGAGAAATATATCTTGAGGATGATTAAGAAGATGGCGAGGGAGATTATGTGAATATGGATATGGTGAATGGTAAGGTGGAGGCTGTCGGCTCTGAGGGACGTGCCGCCCACGGCTCGGTAGTGGGTGCCGTGATCCGCGGCTGGCCTGGGCCAGGCGTGATCGCGGCGGGGTACGTGAGTGCGCGGCAGTCCTCTCCGGAACACGCGCCACCCTCGGCATGTAAGGGGGGAACCGCTTGCGGTGGGGTCGAACGAAGTGAGACGGCTGACGGAGAGGAGATGCCGGCACTGACAACATCAGAACTCCCGAAGAGCCGAGCAGCCTCCGCCATCAACATAGCAAATAATCAACGTTATTTTGCTAAATCCCCAGACTACGTCTTCTTGACAACATCTTCTTGATTACGTCAACTACCTCATCCCTGAAAATACTATACCCTTCATCTCAGTGTAAGAGTTTACTTTCAATCTACCGTCTATAGTCAAATCTTGACAGTCATAGGTCTTAAAACATAGCAAAAAGTCAACTATAATCAGTTAAACCATTAAAAATCATCGAAATAGCGAAAATACCCTGTTTTTTCGCTAAAACGAAAGAAAAGCAACCTTTCTACCAGCACCACAACCGGAATATACGGTCTCCGGCTGCTACGGCACACAGCTGCGGGGAGCTATGTAGGGCTCTCCTCGCTGTGGCCGTTGCTGAACCCCATATTCCGTAAGTAATCTGGGCAAACTGTTTACAGGCGGTACTTTGAAAGATTATTCGGTAAGTAATTTCGGGATTTGCTCACCGGAGGAACTGGGAACCTGTGTTCCGAAAGTAATCTGGTCCTAATCATACTGGGAGCGAGGTGTTATCTGCAATTACAATCAAGGCAGATATTCTTAGCTAAAGGGCAAGGATTTTTTTAAGATTTATTATATTTGTAAGCTACGCTGTCTGTACGCTTTCACGAGCTCATAAGATAGGCTTCCGAAAGGAACTCTGTCCAGATGGACAAGAGAAATGTGTGATTGAGATAGTTGCTGGCAGAACTTGATATGGATAATTAATTTTAAAGTGATTATATATGTTTAAAGGACAACCAAAAGGTTTATTCGCCTTAGCCCTTGCCAATACCGGCGAGCGCTTTGGCTACTACACCATGCTGGCCATCCTCGCCCTTTTGATGCAGGCCAAATTCGGCTGGGACGAGGCTACGGCGGGCAATGTTTACGCGATTTTCCTCGCAGGAGTTTATTTTATGCCATTCTTCGGAGGCATTCTGGCTGATAAGATAGGTTACGGCAAATGCGTAACCATAGGTATAGCCGTAATGTTCCTGGGCTACCTGTCCCTGGCGATTCCTATCACAGGCACGGCCGCCCAATTCGTAATGTTCGGCGGACTCGCCCTGATAGCCATAGGAACCGGACTCTTTAAAGGCAATCTCCAGGTACTCGTGGGCAATCTCTACGATGATCCGAAATACGAGGCCAAACGCGACTCCGCCTTTAGCCTCTTCTATATGGCCATCAATATCGGAGCCATGTTCGCTCCAGCCATGGCCAAGAAGATTACCAACATCTATCTCGGACAGCACGGCTTCGTATATGATGCCGCTAACCTCGACCCTGCCTACCTCGAAGCCCTTTCAGGAGCTTATGGCCTCTGCTTCGGAGTAGCCTGCGTCTCCCTGATTTTCTCTGTAGCCATCTATTTCGGCTGCCGCAAATGGTTTAAACACGCTGATGTCAACACCAAACAGAAAAAGACTGGCAACGAACAGGTCGTAGAACTCAGCCCTAAACAGACCAAAGACAGACTCGTGGCCCTATTGCTCGTGTTCGCAGTAGTAATCTTCTTCTGGATGGCCTTCCACCAAAACGGTTCAGCCCTCACCTTCTTCGCAAAGAAATACACGAACCTCGCTATCAGCGGTCCGATGTGCGCCTGCTTCAACATAGGCTGTCTGGCCCTTATAGCCATCTCAGTATATACACTCTTCTCAGTCTTCCAGTCTGAGACCAAGAAAGGCAAAATACTCAGTGGAATAGCTACCCTGGCACTTTGGGGAGGAGCCTACGCACTTTACGCCACTATGGGAGGAAGCACTGCCGCACAGCCATCTGACTTCCAGCAGTTCAACCCATTCTTCGTAGTAGCCCTCACCCCTGTATCCATGGCCATCTTCGGGGCCCTTGCTAAGAAAGGCAAGGAGCCAAGCGCCCCTAAGAAAATCGCCCTCGGCATGCTCGTGGCAGCACTTGGCTTCGTTATTATCACTATAGCTTCAGTCAATCTGACATCCCCTATGGATCTGGGCGACAGCACCCAGCCTATCCTCAGTCCAAGCTGGCTTATAGGAACTTACCTCACCCTCACCTTCGCGGAACTCCTGCTCTCCCCTATGGGAATCAGCTTCGTCACCAAGGTAGCACCTCCTAAGTACAAGGGTATGATGATGGGTGGATGGTTCGCTGCCACAGCCATAGGCAACTACTTGAGCGGAATTCCTTCCAAACTCTGGAACAAGATTCCTCTTATGGCCAACTGGGGTATCCTCATAGGACTTTGCCTCATCTCTGCCATCATCATGTTCGCCCTTCTTAAGAAGATCGAAACCGCTACTGCCGACTAACAAATGAGCGTCAAGACGATCCGCTTCTTTATACGGCTACTGTCCGCGCTGCCTCTGGGAGTTCATTATTTCAACTCCCACATAGTGGCGTGGATAGCCCGTGTGATAGTCCGTTACAGAAAGAAGGTAGTAGAAGACAACATAGCCAAAGCCTTCCCTGAACTGGATGAAAAAGGCCACAGAAAATTAGTCAAGGCCTTCTACCTGCACTTCGGACAGATAATCTGCGAGACCATCTGGTTCGGAGGTAGCAGCCGCAAGCGGCTTCGCCTATCCCATATCGTAGAGATACTGAATCCAGAGGAACTCAGCCGAGCTCAGGAGATTTATCCTACGGTAATGATACTCACCTCCCACTCGGGCAACTGGGAACTCTTCGGGGGCCTGCCATTCTTCGATTACACGGACAAAGAGAATCCCATCGGACTGGACAATTCCTTCGTCGTGTATCTGAAACAGAAAAGCGAGGTCTGGAACGAAGTTTTCAAGAAGAACCGCACCTTCTGCATAGGGAACTATAATAACATAATAGAGAGTTCCCAGATAATGCGGCACATGGTCAGCCATATGGGAGAGAAGAATCTCTACCTCATGATTACCGACCAGTGGCCCTATGCCAAGTCATCCGCTCATCTCAAGGTCAATTTCATGGGACGGCGCACCCTTTCCATGAACGGCGGAGCTGCGGTAGCCCACAAATACGGCTGTCCCGTGAGTTTCCTCTCCTTTAGAAGACAGCCTGGCGGGAAAAAGTACTACATAGAATTCAAGCCCATCTGCGACGATGCCTCAAAGATGAGCGTACAGGAGATAATGGATCGCTACTATATCCTTCTGGAAGAGGACATCAGGCAGGATCCAGGCAATTACATCTGGTCACACAGACGATGGAAAAAATGCGAATAATATGAAGAAGATCATTCTGGGCGCAGCGCTGATTCTTCTGAGCCTCAGCCCTGCTGCAGCTAAACAGCCCAAGACGCAGACCTACCGTTACGCCTTGCCCAAGACGGTGCTCAGCCTTAATGTGGAAAGTCTCCAGAAGGAGACCATTCCTGGCATTTACGCCTCCTATGCGGAGAGCCTGCTGGACCTCAGGGTTCCCCAGAGGGACAGCAGCCATTTCGACATCAGCCGGATCAGCATCAGCAGCCGGACAGAGGCCGACTACTCCCATTACTTCGAAGTGGAACTTAACGAGAACCAGAAACTCATCTTCGATGAACTCGTAGCGGAAGGACTCATTCTTCCATTCGAAACTCCAGAGGAAGGAAAAGTCGAAGTAAAGCTCCCGATTCAAGACAAAAAGACCAAAGTACTGCCTTACAAAACTAACAGTACTCAGGCTACGAAAGCCGCCGAGAGGATAGCCCAATTCCGCGAGGACCGCTATAACATAGTGATAGGAAACACCGACGCCAGCTATTCAGGTGAAGCTATGGAAGCAGCCCTGGACGAATTAAAAACTGCCGAGAAAGAACTGCTCGAACTATTTCTGCCTCAAGAAAAACAGTATGTTCACTCCTGCAGCTTCGATTATATTCCTTCCGCAGGAAGCAAGCGCTTCGAAGCCTTCAGCTTCAGTCCTGAACTGGGAGTCCTGCCTGCAGGCTCCCCTGAAGGACAGCCTTACGTGCTGGAGATAAGCGTAGAGGAAGTTCCTAAATGCGAAAGAGCCATCTCGGAAGAACTGCCTACTCTCAGCTATAGGGTACCGGCATACTGCACAGTGACACTCTACCTTTACGAACACGTGGTATGTCATTTGCGGATACCTGTCTGCCATCTCGGCAAAGACGAAAAGATAAACATATAAATCAAGATAATTATGACTATCAAAGACCTGACCCCATCTGTAGTATGGGATAACTTTTACAAGATTAGCAGAATTCCCCGCCCTTCCAAACACGAGGAGAAGATAAGAGAATATCTTCTGAACTGGGGAAAAGAACATAATCTCGAGACCTTCGAGGACAAGACTGGCAATGTCATCATCCGCGTGCCTGCCACCCCAGGATATGAGAATCGTAAAGGAGTAGTACTGCAGGGACATATGGACATGGTTCCACAGAAGAACTCCGACAAGGTACACGACTTCCTGACCGACCCTATCGAGACCAAGGTGGAAGGAGACTGGCTTAAGGCCTGCGGCACCACTCTGGGAGCAGACAACGGACTGGGAGTAGCATTGGCATTAGCCGTAGCTGAGAGCAAGGAGGTAGAGCACGGGCCTATAGAGATCCTGGTGACCTACGACGAGGAAACCGGCATGACCGGAGCACAGGCTCTGGAGAGCGGAGTGCTGAAGGGTGAGATTCTCATCAACCTCGACTCTGAGACTGAAGGCGAGCTCTATGTAGGCTGCGCAGGAGGTATAGACGCCTCAGCCTCAGGCACATACACTCTCGTAGAGAAAGCTGAGGGCTATAAGGCCTTCGACTTCAGCGTTAAGGGCTGCCAGGGCGGTCACTCCGGTATGGACATCATACTCTACAGGGCCAATGCCAGCAAGATAGCCACCCGCATCCTGCTGCCTCTGCTGGAAAACGAAGATGTAAAACTGATAAATCTGGAAGGAGGTACCCTTCGCAATGCCATAGCCCGCGAGTGTTTCGCCCAGCTTTATGTGAAAGACGAGGAGAAAACCCGCACATTCATAGATACCCAGGCCGAGAAGATACTGAAAGAATACGCCATCACCGACCCTGACATGAAGATAAGCCTGGAGAGCTGCGACTGTGACAAGGCTTATGTCGAGGACAAGGATGCCCTCAAGATACTCAGAGCCGTTCTGGCCTGTCCTGACGGAGTAGAGAGAATGAGTTCTTCCATAGAAGGTCTGGTGGAGACATCTAACAATATGGCCATCGTAAAGGTATCCGACGGAGCTTATGAAGTCAAGAGCCTGCTGCGCAGCTCAGTAGATAGCGCAAAGGAGGCCCTTTGCGAGAAGATGAAAGCCGTATTCGAACTCGCCGGAGCCAAGATAGAGTTCACCGGAGGCTATTCCGGCTGGGCCCCTAACCCAGATTCCGACATCCTGAAGGTGATGAAGGAGGTTTACCACAGACTCTATGGCAGCGAGCCTAAGGTGATGGCCATTCACGCAGGTCTGGAATGTGGTATCCTCTCTGGAGCTTATCCGAACTGGGATATGATTTCCTGCGGACCTACACTTCTAAGTCCTCACTCTCCTGACGAGAGAGCCTACATCCCTTCTGTAGCCAAGGTCTGGGAATACCTGCAGGAAGTACTCAAGAGCATCCCTGAATGCAAGTAGAATTGGAAATACAACTTCGAGAATGGGCAGGAATCTATAACGACCCTGCCTATTTCGAAGAAGACCCTATCATCTTCCCTAAGGAGATGCTTAGAAGAGGGGCGTCCCTTCAGGACATAGAGATAGCCGCCATCTTCTCAGCTCATCTGGCCTGGGGAAGAAGGGCTATGATAGTGAGGGACTGTAACAGGCTTCTGGACGAGATGGACTGGAGGCCTTTCGACTATGTGATGGCAGGAGACTACCGAGATGAGGACAAGAGTCTTCACCGCACCATCAAATGGAGTGAGGCTGCAGCCATCTGCAGAAGACTTAAGAGCCTGTATGACAGAGGAATGAAGTCCATAGAGGAATTGAGTATCCAGCAGATAAGAACTCAGATCTATGGCCAGAAGGAAGACCCTAAGGCAGCGAACAAGAAGATAAACATGCTGCGGCGCTGGATGGTAAGAAAGGATGGCAAGGTAGATCTGGGCTTATGGGAGAAGAGCAGTCCTGCGGAGTTGATAATACCCCTGGACGTACACGTCTATACCCAGGCTTCGTCGCTGGGCCTGTGCAGCAGGAAGGCTCATGACCTGAGCACCGCCCGCGAAATCACCGCCGCATTTAAAGAAATTTGGCCTGAAGACCCCCTGCTCGGGGACTTCGCCCTGTTCGGATATGGAGTAAGCAGATAAGATGCCGAGATTATTCATACTTTCGGGCTGTAACGGCTCGGGGAA
>JBJEBS010000096.1:0-6692 GCA_051870275.1 Candidatus Cryptobacteroides sp. | reverse complement strand
AATTGTTTAACTTTACACCTGATGGTGCTGTTGCACTGTCAAATTGAATTCGGCAGATATTATTTCTTATGAACCTGGAGTGTCATTTCCAATACGTCCAGATACAGGATGTAGTCTCCGCCCTGTTCTGTGCCTACATACCACTTCTGGTCAGGGCCTCCTGCATCTATGAATGTCACTTCACTTGTGCCTCCGTCTTCAGGGAAAACTCCGTGATTGCTTTCGTCCACATTCTTAGGCATAAGGTAAGGGATAAACCAATCCTGCTCCTTAAGAGGGAATTTGAATTCTCCTTCCGTAAGAGAGCCCTCGTAGATAAAGATTCCATCTTTTTCGTTTTCCCCGTCGTATCTGAGTTTGAGAGGGAATGGATTATCCCATGCTCGAGGGGTGGCATTTCCCACTATCCATATTCTGTACCAAGGCAGTTCTACAGAGGATTTCTCGAAATTGATGCGCATATTCTCGTAGTCGAGGGTGATGGTGTAGATTCCTGTCTGCTCCACAGCCCATTTGTCGTCATTGCCATTCTCTCCATACTGCCAGAGAACCAATTCCCCTTCTCCTAAAGGCGTTTTGTCAGCAGAAGGACGAAGGTAAGGAATTTCGAAATATCCGTTCTTGCGAAGGGCTATCTTGAGTTCTCCAGGAGTCTGCTCGTCGGCTCTGAAGAGAATACCCTTGTATCTGCGGATCTTGCCGCTTTCATCTGCACTTGGAATTTCTTCCATATTGCCCAAATCCCAGCCGAAGTTGCAGGCGCTGCCTATGAGCCAAGCCTGAGGTCTGCAGATAAACACGCTGTTGTTAGCATAGTCTGGTCTGATGTACCAGAGTCCTTTTTCCGTCACTTCCAGATCCATAAAGCTGAAATCATCGGATTTGAAACTGTAGTTTCCGCTCTGGAGCACCAGGAACATGTCTTCAGTGTTGAACTCTATATCCAGGTCGTTGCCCACTAAATGGATGTTATTAGGAGCGATGAAAGTGGCTGAAAAGCGTATCTTGGATACTTCCGGTTTGCGGTATTTCTGGCTGGTGATGTCCTCCACCACTGGAGTGGCTATCACTTCTGCCTCGATATATGCTTTGTTTCCTTGTTTTACTTTCCACAGATCCAGATAACTGATGAGCTGGGCCACTGTGAAACTTATGCTGTTACGTCCAGTTACGTCTATCTTGTCTATGGATGTCTCGAAATCATTGTCCGCGATATCCATTTTGAAATATAGATTATATGGAACGCCTTCTGCTGCAAATCCGCTCTCTCCCCAAGTGAATTCTACGGCATTCTTATCGATTTCATAGAAATTGAGGGTCAGGTCTTCAGCTGATGCGCTGAGGTGCATCTGGTCTTCAGGACTTGGCAATTCTGTCCTGAGGGATTCGCTCTGACAGGCGGTGGATAGAAGAATCGCACCGCCAAGCAGTATTGATAATATAGCTGGTGATTTCATATTTATTTCCAATAAGGGTTTTGTACCAGGTTTTCGTTCTTGTCAAGTTCGCTCTGGTGTATAGGGAACCAGTAGTACTGTTTTTTATACACTCTGTTCTGATATACGGTACGGACATAGAAGTTATCTGCATCCGAGGCGGCGTAATTCATTCCGTAGAAAGGTCCGTCCAGAATGGTCTCTGCCTCTTTCCACCTGCGTAAGTCGTTATACCTTATGCCTTCGCAGCAGAGTTCCACTCGGCGTTCCATCTTGATTATCTGGCGGATGGATTCCTGGTCGTTATCTACATGTATGTATTCGCTGTTGCTCGCACCGGTGTGGTATTTCCTTAGACCGGCACGTTCCCTGATGCGGTTCACATACTCGAGAATGTCAGGGTTTCCTGGTTCTACCTCATTTAGGGCCTCGGCATAGTTCAGATAGGCTTCTCCCAGACGGAAGAGAATACCTGGACGATACTCGTAGGAGCCTTCCTTGATATTGGTCTTAGGGGAAACTTTCTTCCTGTTCAGATAACCGTTTTGAGGTGCGTCATGAGTGTAAGGATTGTCTTTCTCTTCACGTTTGAACTCGAAGCGGCGCTCTTCGGCGTTGAACCAGCCTCTGTCGAAGGCTACAGTCATATAGAAGCGTGGTTCCCTGTGGCAGTACATGTTGTAAGTGCCGGCGTAGGTGGTAGCTCCACCGTTGTACTCTTTTTCCCATTGGCTGCCGCGCACGTCGTCGCTCTCGGAGAATCCTGTCTCCACATAGCCTGATTCAGGGTCACTGATAGGAAGTCCGTTCTCCATGAAGAAGGCATCCACTAGGGTCTGGGTTACACCATAACCCCCGTTACCTCCGGAATTGGCAGGGGAGCAGTGTCTTTCATAAGTGCCGTAGTCGCAGCCGCCGGGACGGGCGAAAAGAATCTCCTTGTTACCCTGGTCATATCTGGTGAGAAGCATGTTCTGCACTGAAAGGTAAGGGTCTGGATTATTGTTTGAGTCCAGTTCTACATATAATTTGTGTCCTGCTGCCTCAGCCTTGTCTATGAGCAGTTTGCAGGCATTGACGGCATTGGTCCAGCGGCTCTGGTTATAGCTTGTGCTGAAGAGATGCCTGCCTTCATTGTCCACGTAGTTGGCATAGTCAGGATTACCGTTTACCAGAGGGCTGGCTGCGAAGAGCAGCATCCTGGCCCTTACTGCATAGCACATTATGCTGGTGACACGTCCGTATTTACGGGCTTCGGAATAGAAAGTCGGCAGATGTTCTGCGATGTCCAGGAATTCCTGGTCGAGATCGTCTATTATCTCGTAGTATGGAGTCCTTGGATTCTTCAGGTCGTTTACCTCTGCATCAGTTGAGGCTATGAAGTAAGGAGTATAAGGCACTGGTCCGTAGGTGTCAGTCAGTAGATACCAGTAGTAGGCTGCCAGAAAACGGCATTCCTGTTTCATCAGTTCTATCTCTTCTTCAGGGAGTCCCTGTTCTGGCAGAGCGTGGGCGTTCTCTATGAAGATATAGGCTTCGCGGATTCGTTGAGGCAGATAGGCCCAGTAGTTGCCGTCCCAGGAAGAGGAAGGAGTCCACTCTCCGAGTATGTATGGAATTACATTCCAGCCCCATTGTCTCCATCTTTCAGACGGGGTCATGTCGTCTCCCAGGATTTCCCATCCGAGGTAATTGGCATAGCCCCAGTATGGGTCTGGAATACCTGAATATACATTTCCGAGCCAGCCTTCGACGCGGGTCTTGTTATTGAATACCATCTCCAGGGTAAGCTCTGTGTCTGTCTCCTTGTCCAGGAAGTTGCAGGCACTCGCGAGAAGGGCTACGGAGCTGATCAGCAATATTTTATTAATGAGTTTCATTTCTTCTAGAATTTGACGTTAACACCTAACAATACTGATTTCATGGATGGGTATCTCAAGCCGTCCACAGTATCGAGCTCAGGATCCCAGAGCTTGAATTTGGAGAAATAGAAGAGATTGTTGCCGGAAAGATATATTCTGGCACTCTGCAATCCTATCTTCTTTACGACTTTCTCAGGGATTGAATAACCGAATTCGATGGTCTTGCATCTAAGGAAGGACATGTCTTTCTTCCACCAGGTAGAAGCAGCCGTGTTGTTCGTGTTAGTGGAGGCGGAGAGTCTTGGCCAGAATACGTTCTGGGAAGGATTCTCCTCAGTCCAGCAGTCGGTGTAGTTCGAATATATATTGCCAAGTACTCCCTGACCGCTGCCCGGGATGAAGTAACTGCTGCCGCCTATGATGCGGTAGGTCTCTGCCTGGCCCTGGAAGAAGAAGTTGAAATCGAACTGTTTCCAGTTCAGGGAGCCTCCGAAACCATAGACGCAAGGTGGCATGGAGGTGCCTCCTATATAGCCGTAGTCCTGGTCGTCGATGAATCCGTCTTCGTTCATATCCTTGTATTTGATATCTCCAGGTCTAACATCAGCTCCGAGCTGAGGAATAGGAAGTTCCGGCAGCAGATTGCCTTCTGCGTCGAAGTCTGCGTCAGTATATAGGCCAAGTGCGGTAAGTCCCATGAGTGTTCCGATGGACCTGCCTGTGATGGAACGGTATGTGCCCTTTATGCTTTCAGGCTCATCTATCTCTATGATTTTGTTCTTGGCATAGGTAAAAGTGCCGCGAAGGGAGATGAAGAGATCGTTGTCGAAGCGTTTGCTGTAACTGAGCTCAGCCTCTAAACCCTTGTTGTTGACCTTGCCGTAATTGGCATAAGGAGTGGAGATGAATCCGGTCTGGGTAGGGATGGTGGAGCGCTGCATGAAGATGTTTGAGCGGTCTTCGTTGAAGATGTCGAACTGCAGGTTTAAGCTGTTCCATAATCCGAGCTCGAAACCGAGGTTGGTCTTGAAGGAACGCTCCCATGTGAGGTCGCTGACTCCGATTTCTCCTTCCTGCACTCCGCTGAAGTAGGTGCTGCTGTCGTAGCCGAAGTTGTAGCCGGCGGCATTGGCATTGATGGTGGTGAGGTAGGCGAAGCGGCGGCTTCCTCCGATGTCGTCATTACCTACTGAACCTGCTGAGGCTCTGATCTTCAGCTTGGAGAGGGTGCTCTTGTACTCTTCCATAAAGTGCTCTTCTGAGAGCAGCCAGCCGAGGGCTATGGATGGGAAGAAGCCGAAGCGCTGGCCCTTCGCGAAGTTCTCTGAGCCGTTGTATCCGAAGTTGAATTCAGCTACATATCTTCTGTCATAGGTGTAGGACAGACGGCCTGCTATACCTTGGGTTCTCTTCGGCTGTATGTCTCCCCAGTCGTAGCTGCGCTGGTTGTAGAGCAGCAGGGCGTCGATGTCGTGCAATTCGGCTATGGTAGTGTTGTAGCTGAGATTGGCCTCCAGATAGGTGGAGTTGTTACCGTAGTCGGCATTGGAGCTGTGGCCGAGGAACTCCTGTCCGTAGGAGAGGATGTTGTGGACCAGATTGCCTTCGTCGTCGCGGGTCTTGGCTACGGTATAGTAGTCAGGTGTCTTGCTGCGGGTTACATAATTCTCGCTGAAAGTATCGAAAGCGAAGGCGAGTTTGAACTTGAGACCTGGGGCTATCATCTTGAGGTTCTGCTCGAGAGAGAAGAGGGACTCAAGCTTGCTCTTGGTACTTCTGTAGTAGCCGTTCTGGGTGCAAAGAGCCCAAGGGTTCGCTCTCTGGCTCACTACAGGGATGGTGCCGTCGGAGTAGATGGCCGGATGTACGAATGGAGGGGTCTCGAAGGCCTTGGAGAAGAGTTCGTCAGTGGAACTGCAGGCCTTGCGGAGCTGCTGCATATATCCGCCTATGCTCAGGCGCAGGGTGGTGGTCTGGGTGATGTCCAGATCTACATTGGCCCTTATATTATATCGGTTAAGTTTGGTAGAAGTGTCGTAAGGCAGAGTTTCATCCACTGCGAGAATGCCGTTCTCGTGATAGTAGGAAGCAGTGAGAGAGTAGCGGAGAATCTCGGAACCGCCGCTGACATTGAGATTGGCCCTGGAAGAAGTGGCGTAATCGTTGGTGATGGCATCCAGCCAGTCGGTGTCAGGGTAGAGGTCGGGATCGTAGCCGTAGTAGGTTTTCAGAATCTGATCGTTAGTGAATGGCTTCTTGTACGGGTCAGGCTCCAAGTCGTTCAGCAGGGACATGTATTCGGCCGCTCCTATGAATTCAGGGAGCTTGGTCGGGCTTTGTACTGACTGCTCGTATCTAAAGTCAATCGCAGGAGGGGCCACTGTGCCTCGCTTGGTATTGATGATGATGACGCCGTTAGCTCCACGCACACCGTACATCGCACTGGCGGAGGCATCTTTCAAAACTGAGAAGGACTCGATCTCGGCAGGGTCAATGTCGTTCAGGTTTCTCTCTACGCCATCTACCAGTACCAGAGGAGAGGTGTTGCCGCTGAAGGAGGCTATACCTCTGATCCAGAAATTAGAGTCGTCATAGCCTGGCTCTCCGGATGGCCTGAAGGCGATTACACCTGAGAGTTGTCCGGCGAGGTTGTTACTCAGGGAACGGGTGGAACCTACCTGGAGCTCGCCCGGGTCTATGGTTTCGATGGAACCTATGACCGAGAGCCTCTTCTGGTGACCGTAACCGGTAACGACTACGTCGTCAAGCTCGTCCGTGTCCTCGTAGAGCACGATGTCGAAATTGATTTTGGAACCTACGACTATCTCCTGGGTCTTGAATCCGAGGCTGATAATCTCCAATACTGTCTCTTTACTTGGCACGTTCATATAGAAGTGACCGTCCAAGTCTGTGGTGGTTCCGGAACTGGTTCCCTGGATGAGAATGCCCACTCCATAGAGAGGGTTTTTCTCACTGTCGGTGACCGTACCGCTGATAGAGATTTTCTTGTCCTGGGCACTGGCCTTTTCTTCTGCTGGAATTATAAGCAGAGCGCTGAGCAGTGTCAGACATAATAAACGAAGTGATTGTTTCATTGGTCTTATGGTTTTCGTTTGTCATTCGTGGTTTGCAGAGCAAAATTATAATATATAAGGTATAAGGGCAAGATGTCTTAGGAAAAATATAAATGATTTTTAAAGTTATATAGTTGATTTATAGTCGTTTAGTTTTTATTTTACTTAAGATTTATACAAAGCCTTTTTGCCCCTTTTGTGGCGTTTGTTGAACTAAAAACATACAATCTTCCAGTGGAACTTTTAAAATAATTTGACTTTTTCATAAATTTGTAGTCGAGGTTTTGCTCGAGCGAAACTGGACTAATTTTTTAGGAATT
>JBJEBS010000095.1:0-1816 GCA_051870275.1 Candidatus Cryptobacteroides sp. | reverse complement strand
TCCTATTGCAAGATTGAGAATCTTGAGTACTAACCGTTATACGAACCCAGCGTTTTGGGAATGCAAAGATACATAAAAATTTTATAAATGCAACACTTCCACAAATAATTTCCAAATAATTCATCCTTTGCAGATGATTGCAAAATTGCGTACCTTTGCACGAAATTTGTACAAAACCTTAAACAATGAAACAATTTAATTCTTTGGCGGAGCTATATCAGCACGCCGTTACGACTTACCCTCAGAACCAGGCCAATAAACTTATAAACGGAACCGGTGGATACACCTATGCCGAGTTTGACAAAAAATGCCAGGAACTTTCAGCGCTTCTGAGCAGTTTCGGGCTCGGAGCAGACAGCAAGATAGCCATCTTATCTGGCAGTACCCCGAACTGGGGCCTGGCCTTTTTCTGCGCCACGGCCTTCGGCAGAATATCAGTTCCACTGCTTCCGGATTTCTCCGAGAATGAAGTGAGCAATGTCCTCACCCATTCCGAGACCCAGGCTCTCTTCGTCTCCGAAAGGCTTTTACCCAAGGTCAGCCCCGAGTGCAGGCAGAATCTGAAACTCATTATAGACATCATGACCCTCAAGCCTATCTGTCTGGATGGTGAAGCCTTATCTCCAGAAGAGCAGGATATTAAAGGTACAGAGGATGCCCCTGTCAAAGTCCCTGGATCGGAGGATCTGGCAGCCCTGATCTACACTTCAGGCACCACTGGCAAGGCCAAGGGAGTGATGCTTGCCCACAGATGTTTCACTAACAACGTCCTCGGTGCAGCTGACTTCTTCCCCATCCATGATGACGATGTCTTCCTGTCCATCCTGCCGCTGGCCCACACTTACGAGCTCACTATCGGCCTCATCTATCCTTTCTCCGGAGGCGCCTGCGTGGCCTATATGACCAAAAAACCGACCCCGAGTGCACTCAAGGAAGCCCTTCCTCTGGTTAGGCCAACTGTCATGCTTACAGTGCCTCTCATCATCGAGAAGGTGTACAAGGGTGTAGTGCTGCCCAAAGTCAAGAAAAGCCGCACTCTCTCTTGGATGAACAAGCATATGAACAGGACCTTCAGCCGCATGGCCGGAAAAGAGATACTGCGCTACTTCGGAGGCAGGCTCAGATTCTTCGGAATCGGCGGCGCCCCGCTGGACATCACGGTCGAGACCTTCCTTCACAAGGCCAAGTTCCCCTACTATATCGGCTACGGCCTTACCGAGAGTGCTCCACTTCTGGCTGGCTGTGC
This sequence comes from Candidatus Cryptobacteroides sp., assembly GCA_051870275.1. Classification (GTDB taxonomy): domain Bacteria; phylum Bacteroidota; class Bacteroidia; order Bacteroidales; family UBA932; genus Cryptobacteroides. Next base: position 570 of record JBJEBS010000095.1, on the reverse strand, counting down.
CTATAACAATACCATCCCAGGCGGAATCGGACACTCCTTTACCAATATGCAGCTCCGGCTTCTGGATGTCAATCCTAACACCGGCGAGGGAGAGATAATAGCCAAGGGCCCGAGCATAATGCTGGGTTATTACAAGGATCCGGAAAGAACCAAGTCAGCTTTCACCGAAGACGGCTGGTTCAGAACCAACGACCTGGCCACCCTCGACGAGAAGGGACGCTACAGAATCAAGGGCCGCCTGAATAACATGATACTTGGCCCGTCAGGAGAGAATATCTATCCTGAAGAGATAGAGAAGGTAATTAAGGACCAGGAAGGAATTGCGGAGGCTATAGTGATTCAGAGAAATAAGACTCTCATAGCCTTGATAGAGCTTAGCGACGGAGTGGTTAATGATATTAACAACTTTAAGAACAAGATCTTAAGTATCGTCAATTCCAAGGTGTCTTCCAGTTCCAAGATTAGCGAGGTGCAGATTATGAAAGAACCTTTCATAAAGACTGCCACCCAGAAGATTCGCCGTTTTCTCTATAAGGATTCAGCGCCTACCTTGGAAGACAAGACTCACGA